>JAFYAC010000080.1 GCA_017540905.1 Kiritimatiellia bacterium
CGAGGCCCGCCGTGACGCTGCCGCCGGGGGAGTTGATGTAGACGTTGACGTCCTTGGACGCGTCCTCGCTCTGGAGGAACAGGAGCTGGGCGACGACGAGGTTAGCCATCGTGTCGTCGATTTCGGAGCCGATGAACACGATGCGCTCCTTGAGGAGGCGGGAGTAGATGTCGAAGGAGCGCTCGCCGTGGGCGGTCTGCTCGATGACCATCGGGACGAGGTAGGAGGAGGCTTTGAGGTTCTGCATGGGACGGTCCTTGGGTGCGGGGTCGGGAAGGGAGGGGAGGCCGGCGGCGAGCGGGAGGGCAGGGGGGCGCGCCGCCGGGCGGCCGTTGGAATCAGGCCTTCTTGGCGTCGGCGTTGTCGGGTTCGGCGCCCATGAACTTGCGCAGGGCGTCGGCGCCGTCGCCGGACCAGGCGGCGTTCTTGAGGAGGAATGCGCCGACCTTGGAGTGGAGCATCGTGTTGCGCACGTCCTCCATCACGGCGTCCTCGGAGGTCTTGGCTTCCTTGGCCATCCGCTTGAGGGTGTCGGGACCGCGGGCGGCGAGGAGGGAGCGGACTTCGTGGTTGGAGACGGAGAGTTTCTCCGCCTTGGCGATGGCGCGGTAGAGGTACTCGAGGCGCAGGGAGCGCTTGGCGCCCTCGGCGGCGGAGGCGTTGATTTCGTCGAGCTTGCCGCGCAGGACTTCCTCGGGGATGCCGCGGCGGACGTTCTCGTCCACGATCCGGTACACGATGCGGTTCTTGACGCGCTCGACCTCGGCTTCGGGCAGGTCGAAGTCGGCCTTGGCGAGCAGGGCGTCCTCCATCGCCGTTTCGAGGCGGCGGGCTTCCTCGTCGCTCGCTTCCTGCTCCAGGGACTCGCGGACGCGCGCGCGGAAGGCGGCCTCGTCGGCAACGCCCATTTCCTTGAAGAACGCCTCGTCCATCGTGCGCGGGACGGCGCGGCGGATCTTGCGGACCGTCACGGCGTAGGAGGCGGTCTTGCCGCGGAGGGCCTCGACGCGGAAGTCGTCCGGGAACGCGACTTCGACGGTGGCCGGCGCGTCGATGGCGAGCCCCACCAGCTTGGGGCCGATGCCCGGGATGGGGGAGGGGCCTTCGCTGGCGCGGACGAAGTAGTTCTTGCCGGAGGCGAGGCCGCGGGCTTCGTCTTCCGTGAGGCCTTCGGCGAGCGGGTGCCCGTCGAGCGTGGCGTCGAAGTCGAGCGAGACGATGTCGTCGGCGGCCACCGCGGAGCCGGGTGCGGCGTCCTGGTAGGTGGCGCTGTTCTTGAGGAAGCGGTCGATGGCTTCGGTGACGGCGGCGTCGGCGATGTCAATCTTCTTCGCGTCGAGCGGGAGGCCCTTGTAGGGGTAGGCCGCGGCGTCGAGGACGGGGGCGACCTCCATGACGAGCGTGAAGGAGTAGGGCTGGCCGTCGGCGACCTTGTCCTCGTGGAAGTCGATGTCGGCGACGTGCACGAACTGGTGCTTGGCGAGCGCGCCGCGGTAGCCTTCGCCGAAGAGCTGGTCGTGGACGTCCTTGTCGATCTGCTTGGCGTACTGCCGGCGGATCATGGCGGCGGGGGCGTGGCCGGGACGGAACCCGTTGACGCGGCCGTACTTGACGTATTCGGCGGCGACCTCGGCGTACTTGGCGGAAACTTCCTCCGCCTCGAAGGAAACCTTCAGTGCGCGGCGGCATCCGCCCTGCTCGTTGAATTCCATTTGCATCGAAAAATCCTTTCCTGGTATTGTTGGCAAATTGACTGGGCACTCTACCCCGCCTTTTCCCCGCCGTCAACCGCTTTTCTGGGCTTGGCGGCCCGCGCCGCACCGTGCGGGCGCAGTGCCAAGTGCCCCCCCGGAGGGCGCGGGACGCAGTCCCGTTGGTTCCCCCCCGCCTTTGCTCACGCCCGCCCCGCCCCGCGCCCTTCCAGCCCCGCGCAAAGCTCCGCATTCGCCGCATTCATGGCCAGGCACCCAGGGCGCGTGGCCTGCCAGGGCGGGAAAGCCTCCATCCCGGGGGCGGCCAGCAGCAGCTCCCGGCCGGCCGCCAGCCAGCGCGAGTCCTCTACGCCCGGATCGCACCGGGCGGGCAACCCGTACGGAACCGTCTTGATCCAGCGGGCGTGCGGCAGGTCCCGGAGCCGCCGCCCGAACTCCCGCTCGGCCTCCGACAGGAACCCGCACAGCGGCACCCAGCCCCGCCGCGCGCGGTCCACGGCGGCGGCGATGGCGGCCTCGCCGCCGGGAGTCCCCGGCGGAGCGCCCTGGGACAACCGCACCGGGTACAGGAACGGACTCGACAGCAACGTCGCGTCCCCCATCCCCGACCACGCCCCGCTGGCCGGGAGCCGCGGATGCCGGAGCGGCCGGATCAGCACGAAGCGGTCCGGGTGGTCGTGCTTCCACCACCACCGCGCCGGATTCAGGCGGATGTAGCGGCGGATGGCGCGCAACTGCCGGCCGTCGAACGAGATTTCCACGTACGCCTCCCGCGCCCACAGCCGCGGTGGCCCATCCCCCTCCCCGTCCCCGCGCGGCGAGGGCGCCATCCACCGCGCCGACGCGGTGGGCACATGCCACTCCAGCCCCGCCGCCGCGTCCTCCGTCGCTTCCATGAACCACCGCGCGAACACGAGCGGATTGAACGCCACCGCCCCGCGCACGATCAACAGCAGGTGGACGTGGTCCGGCATCGCCACCCAATCCGACGCCGTGAACGCCGGCTCCGCCGCATGCAACCCCCGCCACACCGCCGACACCGCAACACCCGCCGGCAACAGCGCCGGGCGCGCCACGCCCCGTTCCAGGCGCGACAGCACCCGCCGCCGCCCCTCCGTCGCGAACGTGAAAAAGAAAAACCTCATCCCCGTGTGGATCAGCGGAAATTTCATGCCCTCCATCCTCGCATGGGAACGCCCGTTTCGTCAAGAGGCTTTTCCAAACCCCGGACCGCCGGGACGCCCCCCGGCCCGCAACCGACGGGGCCCGCCCCGTACCCCCGCTTTCCAGGCGCGCCGCTCGCGCCTTGCCACGCGTCGGTTGGGGCGGAGATTTGCGCACGGCGGGCAGGGGACTGCCCGCCCTACCAGGGGCCTGCGGGGAGGGGGGCTTTTCACGCGCCCCTTTTCGCTTTGCACAAAAAAAGAAGGCGGCCCGAAGGCCGCCTTCCGTTCGCTCGTTGCGCGAGATTACTTGCTCAGCTTGCGACGCAGAACCATCGCCAGAGCGCCGAGGCCCAGAAGGCTCATCGTCGCAGGCTCGGGAATCTGGGGGGGCTCCGGGGGCTCGCCGGGAATCTGCTTATCCACAGCGAGACCGGAGGTGTTGGGATCATAATAGAAGAGATCCGAGGCTTGCCCACCGCCAGCATAACCGCTATTGAACGCAAACAAATCGGTCTCGTAGTAGTAGGAACCCGCAGCCGGCGTACCCTGGAAAATACGCTGGTAGACATAGCTACCTTTGCCATCAAAGCTCAGGTCTTCATAGAGGGTATTTCCGCTCTGTTGCATCAGCCAACCATCCCAGCTCGTGCCATCAGCTGCGCTACCGCCACCAGCGGGGATGTTACGATCTGCAAGCAGTTCGTCATCGCCACTAAGGTAGTTCTTGCCAGCCAAGTCGATGTCGTTGGCAGCATTGTCCTCGCCAGCGTAAATCAGCTGCCAGAGAACAGCGTTGTTATCTGCAACACCAGGGCCACTGTTGATGTCGCCACCGAACTCGACCATCCAGCCACCACCATCCCCCCAGCTGATGCCCATACCGGCCATCGCCATGGAGACACCGGCCACAAGCGCAAGCGCCGTGATCAGGAATTTCTTCATTAGTTTCTCCTATTGTTAGTTATTTTTTTAGATTGATTAAGGCCACGTGTAGGGCTTGACAGCTTCCCAAGTGCCTTCTGTGCCAGCCTTGATGAAGAAGCCTTCGCCAGCCTTCACCACATAGTTAGCCTGAGCAGCAGACCAACCCTTGGCACCCTTACCACCAGCCGACCACCCCTGCTTCTCGGTATCCCAGAACATAACCGAAGAACCCTGCGGCAGCTGATTTGCCAGCTCGGTATCCGCGAACTTGGTATCGACAGGATAAGTGTTGGCCATAACGCTCAGAGCACCGCCACCCGCATAAGCACGCGAAATCGTTGTAGCGGAAGGAACTTCACCTGCTGCGGTAACTTCAAGTTCCCCTGAGGTCGCATTCTTGACAAAGAAGCTTTCACCAGCACTGATGACATAGTTGGCCTGAGCGGCCGACCAGCCCTTAGCACCTTTACCACCAGCGGACCAGCCCTGTTTTTCAGCATCCCAGAACATGACCGAAGAGCCCTGCGGCAAGTCATTGGCAATCTGGGTATCAGCGAACTTGTAAGAACCATCCTCGCTCGCAATATTGTCGAACGGAATGGAGACAATCTGCAGGCCACCGGCGGGGATGGTGCGCTTGACATAGCCGACGGCGTTGGCGCTGAGGACTTCCTGGGCGGAAGCGGCGACGACGGAGCCGACCACGGCGAGAGCCACGAGACTCATCAGTTTTTTCATGGAATTTCTCCTGTTTTGTTTATTTTTTTAAACTGTTGCGACCGAGACCTTCGGCCATCTTGTCTGGGAAGATAGCGGAAGGGGGACTAGGTGTCAACACTTATCTCGGGAAAAAATAGGTGTGGACACGTAGCCAGTGAATAGTGAAAAGTGAAAAGTGAAAAGATGCGGTGCGCCCGCTGGGCGGGCGGAAGGATTGGAAGAGGGCGCGGCTGGAAGCCGCACCTCCGGAAGTCACGCAATGGTTGTGGAGCAACTTCCGCGCAACTTCCGGAGGTGCGGCATCTTGCCGCGCCGTGGAGGGAGCGAGGAGGTTGCGACCCGCCCATGCGACTTTGCGCTTGCGCTCCATGGCAGGGGTGCCCATAAATGTGCGGCGATGCCCCCGTCCACGAGCCATCGAATCAAATGCATCCGGCGTCCCGGCCTCCGCGCTTGGCTGGATGCCGCCCATCCGCATGCGGACGCGCTCGAATTGCGGCTGGGGGAAATCGCCTCCATCCCCGCCGGCTTCGCCCGCCTCCCGACGCGCAACCGCATGAACAAGGTCTGGGAGGGACGCCTCGCCGGCATTCCCGGCACGGTCATCATCAAGCAAGGCTGGGTCAATCCCGTCTACCCCCTCGACCGCCGCATCGCCCGCCGCGTCAACCTTGCCTGCCGCAACCGCTTCCTGCAAAGCATGGAACTCTCCTTCCGGCTGGACGGCATCGGGTTCCCCTCCGTCCGCCCCATCCTGTGCTGGAAAAAGGGGCCGCGGTTGTTCCCATCGGAAATCGGCATCCTCTACCCCAAAATCGAGGCCCCTGGTTCCCTCCTCCGGTATCTCGACATGCCGGAGGACCGGCCATGGGGTTTCCGCGGCCTCCCGCCCGCCACCGCGCGGGCCTGGGGCCGCCACACCCGCAGGCTGAACGAGGCGGGGCTGCTGCACATGGACCCCGCCCCCCAGAACATCCTGCTCCGCGCCGGCGCCGCGGAGCCCCCGCGGGAGGACGATTTCATCTACATCGACACCGACGCCTTCCGCCCCCTGCATGCATCCCCCGCCTCCCTGCCGGGCCGGTACCTCTGCGCGCTGGCCATGGCGCGCGCGTTCGCGTTTTTCGCCCCCGGCGACCTGGAGGGCTTCTGCGAAGGGTACGCGCGCGGCGGCGAGGACCCGTCCGCCTGGCTCCGGCTCTTCGAGTGGATCCGCCTGCATCCCCGGCCCCACCTGCCCGGCAAGCTGCGCTTCTGGCTCCGCGCGGCCGCGTTCCGCGGGGGGTGAGCCCGCGCCGAATCTCCCCCCTTGCCCGCCCCCCGGGAATGTGGCATGCTCCGGCCATGGACTGCAATCTGACGTACCACCCCGCCCCGCACGCCTGCACCCCGCCCGACGGCGCGTTCACCGTCGTGATCCCCACCTGGAACAACCTCCCGTACCTGAGGTTGTGCGTGGACAGCCTGCGCCGCCACTCCGACCGGCCGCACCAGATTGTCCTGCACGTCAACGAAGGCACCGACGGGACCCTCGAATGGGCGCGAAAGGAGGGCCTCGACCACACCCACACGCCGGCGAACACCGGCATCTGCTGGGGGGTCAACGCGGCCCGGACCCTGGCGCGCACGCCGTACCTGCTGTACCTGAACGACGACATGGCCGTGTGCCCCGGATGGGACACGGCCCTCCGCCGCGCCGCCGCCGGGGCCCCGCGGGACCGCTGGTGCCTGTCCGGCACGATGATCGAGCCGTACCCGACGAACAGCCGTCCGGTCGTCGCCCCGCGCGATTTCGGCCACTCGCCGGACGACTTCGACGAGGCGCGCCTGCACGCCGCCCTGCCGTCGCTGGCCAAGCCGGACTGGTCGGGCTCGACCCGCCCGCCGGTGCTGGTGCCGGTGGCGCTGTGGGACCTGGTGGGCGGCTACAGCGTCGAGCTCAGTCCGGGGCTCTACACGGACCCGGACTTCACGATGAAGCTCTGGCAGGCGGGCATCCGCCACTTCCGGGGTGTGGGGGACAGCCTGGTGTACCACTTCGTGTCCAAGACCCTCTCTCGCCTGCGTCCGAACGACGGCCGCCGCCAGTTCCTGGCCAAGTGGGGGATTTCCGCGGCGGTCTTCCAGCGCGGGATCCTGCATCTGGGCGAGCCCTGGACCGGGCCCCTGCCCGACCGCCCGGAAAGCACCCCCGCCTACCGTTTCGCCCTCCTCAAGAACCGCCTTACCCGCTGGTTCCTGCCTCCGGCACTCCTGCCGCCCGGCGGATGAGCGCCCTGCGGATGAGCGCCCTGCGGGCGCAGTGACGAGTGACGAGATGCGGTGCGCCCTGCGGGCGGAGAAGTGCGGGAGGAAGGTGGGAGGGAAGCGGACGGGCACTGGGGGGCACGGGCGGCCCGCCCGCGATGATTTTGGGAAGCGAAAAGGTGGCGAAATCCACTTGCTTTCCTTGAGCTCCCATTTGACGGCGCAGCTGGAAGCCGCACCTCCGGAAGTGGCGCGATGGTTGTTCAGAAGGTTTTGCGGCGCTTCCGGGGGGGCGGCATCTTGCCGCGCCATGGAGGGCACAGCGCGGCCGAAGGACGTGTCACTTGCCACTATGCACCGCACCGGCCACTTGCCAACCGTCACTCGGGAAAGAGTTGGAACGTGGGGGCGGCGAGGTAGCGGGCGAACAAAGGGTCGCCGATTTCGTGGCCGCGGGAGGTGGATTCCACGAAGCCTTTTTCCCGAAGGACCGCGAGTGCGGAGTGGACGGCGGAGGAGGGGCCGAGGCCATGGGCGGTCCGGAATTTCGTGTCGAAACGGTGGACAGGGCCGCCGGAGAGCGCCGCAAGGAGGGTGCGCTGGGCGGTGGAGAGAGATTGGAGGGCCGTTTCGTAGAAATCGCTCTTGGACTGGATCAGCCTTTCGGCGGCGGCATCGATGTCTGAAACGGAAATGTCCGCCCGGCCCCGCGCGGCGGCCGCGTCGAAGGCAAGGGCGGACAGGGCCTGGATGTAATAGGGGATGCCGCCGGAGAGGGCGAGTATCCGCTGCACGGCATCATCGCCGGCGCGCATCCCCGCCGAGGCAAAGCGCGAGGCGACGAAGGCCGCGGATTCGCCGGCGGGCGGCAATCCGAGGCGCTGTATGGCCGCCGAATTGTAGAAGGGGCGGGAGCGGTCGGCGAACATCCGCTCCATCATGTGCGTCTTGCTGCCGAGGAAGAGGTAGCGGACGTGTTTGTGGCGCTGGATGCAGCTGCGGAAGACGCCTTCGAGGGGCAGCGTGGGCGAGAGGGAGGCGATTTCCTGGAATTCGTCGAAGGCGACGACGACGGGATGCCTGGCATGGGCCAGGCGTTCGGGCAGGTCGAGGGCTTCTTCGACCGTCCCGGCGGAGGGCTGGACCGCCAGATCGAGTTCGAGGGCGGGCTTGCCGTCGTTGCCCAGCGTGAATTTGGGTCGGAGCGAGGAGAGGGCCGCGCCGATCCGGCGCATGGCGCGCGCGGCGCCCCCTTCCAGGGCGTAAACCGACGAGGCGTAGGCTTCGCAGAATTTCGGGAGGGATTCCACGCGCATCAAGTCGAAGTGGATGCAGCGGAAGCCGCGCCGGGACAGTTCTTCCAGCGCTTTTTTGGCCAAGGACGTCTTGCCGTAGCGCCGGGGGGCGTAGAGGACGACGTTGGCCGAGCCGCCCGCCAGGGTCGAGACCAGCATCCCGAAGTCCTCCTTCCGGTCGTAGAAATTCTCGCCGGACACTTCCTTGCCATAGACGAACGGGTTTGCGCGCATGGTCCTTGCTCCTGGATTCGGCGGCACCCTACCACGCCATCCGTCCGCCGGCAAGAAAATCTTGTCCAAAATCAAGTTACTTGTTTTCAGGCAAGTTCTCGGGCGGGCGGGAGATCCCGGGGGGGGCCCGGGCTCTGGCCCCTTTCCCGCCACAAGAAGCGGTGCGCCCTGAGGGCGGAAAAGGGCGGGAGGAAGGTGGGAGGGGGCACTGGGGGCGCGGGCGGCCCGCCCGCGATGATTTTGGGAAGCGAAAAGAGGGCGAAATCCACTTGCTTGCCTTGAGCTCCCATTTGACGGCGCGGCTGGAAAGCCGCACCTCCGGAAGTGGCGCGGTGGTTGTTCAGAAGGTGCCGCGCAACATCCGGAGGTGCGGCATCTTGCCGCGCCTTGCGGATGGAAGGCGGGAGGGGAAAGAGACAACGTGAGAGCTGCCGGGGGCTGGCCCGGGGCTGGCCCCTTTTTGGAGGGATGGCGGCACGGGGGCCGCCTGGCAAAACGGGGATGGGGCGGAAAAAGGGCCGGGGGGGGGCGGTCAGACGGGGAGGAAGTCGGGGGAGGAGGGGGGGAGGGAGGGGGCGGGGGCGGGAGGGGGGTAGTCGGTGAGGAGGCGGCGCCAGGTGTCGGCGGTGGAGGCGAAGCGGGCGAGGAGGTCGGGGACGGTGTCGGGGTCGAGGCGGTCGAGCCAGGTGTATTTCTGGAGGATCAGGCGGGGGACCCCAGGCTCCAGGGCCAGGGTGGCGCCGCCGGTTTTACCCATCGCGGAAAAGCCCGTCAGGGCAATCCGTCGGGGAGGGATACGGAGAGGCGGAAACAATGCCAACCGGAAAAGGAATCGGGAGGGGAGGCCAAGGGTGTCCAGTCGGGATCCTGGATGGATTTCTTGGCAAGGAGCGTGTAGGTGCGGGCATCGCCGAGGTCGGGGTCGGGGGTGATGACGGGATCGCCGTCGCGGAAGGAGACGGTGGCCCGGAAACGGGCTTCCCCGTCCAGAGGGTCGAGTCCGGCGAGGTAGCACTGCCAGACGGGCATGCCGTTTTCGGCATCCTGGAGGGCGAGTTCCTCATAGTCGCAGGCGGCCATGCCGTAAAGGGAGACCACGTGGCGTTCGAGCCATTCGTAGGGAACGGGGACGGGCGAGGAGGTGGTCGAGCCGGAGATGTCGCCGTAGAAGACAATGTCGCAGGTCGCAGGGAGGTGGGCCTCGTCCACGAGGTGTTCGGCGAGTCCGTCCCGCAGCTGCCAGCGGGCGGGGAGGAAGAGGGTTCCGAGGCTGGTACAACCCTCAAACGACCACATCCCGATGTCCCGGACGAGAGGAGGAATCGTCAGCGTTTCCAGTGCGGAGCAGTTTTCGAAGGCGACGGGCAGGATCTCGCGCAGGCCGGCCCCGAGGACGAGACGGGAGAGATTCGTGCAACCGACGAAGGTGTAGGTGCCGATGGTTTCCACCGGGTCGGGGATGGTCAAGGTGGAAAGGGATGTACAGTTCACGAACGCCGCCCCGCCGAGGGAGGTCAGTCCGGCGGGCAGGGGGAGCGACACCAGGTTGGAGCAACCGTAGAAGGCACCGCCGCCGATTTCACGGAGTCCTTCGGGGAGATCCAGGGTCCTCAGGGAGGCGCATTCGCGGAAACCATCCGCACCGATGGCTTCCAGTCCGGTGCCGAACGCGACGTCCGCGAGGTTCTTGCATGACCGGAATGCGCCGTCTCCGATGCGTACCACGCTGCCGGGGATGGCCACGGCGGCGAGGCGGGTGCAGTAGGCGAAGCCCCAGGTGCCGATTTCGGTCAAGGCCGGAGGGAGTTCCACGGTCGCGAGGTTGGTGCAGGAGGAGAAGGCGTTGTCGCCTATGGTGGCGAGCGTGCCGGGGAGGTCCAGCGATTCCAGGGCGTTGCAATAGGAGAACGCATGGCCCGGCAGTTCCACCAGACCGGAGGGCAGGCGGACGTCGGTCAGGTGGCGGCAGGAGGAAAACACCTCGTACCCGAGGGTCTTCACGCTGTCCGGAATCTCCACGGAGGTCAGGTGGGTAAATGCAAACGCACCACGGCCGATTTCTTCCAGGCCATCCGGCAGGGATACCTCCGCCAGTTTCCAACAGTGGTCGAACGCCCAACGGTCGATGGCGGTCACGCCCGCCGGGATGATGGCTTCGCGCAACACCGAACACGTGCGGAATGCGGAATCCCCGATCCGCGCCAGACCTTCGGGGAAGGCCACCGTCTCCAGCTTGGAGCAATCCTCGAACGCGTTGGGGCTGATTTCCTTCAGGCTTTCCGGGAGCGAAACCGCCGTCACGGCGCTGCCGAGGAATGCTCCCGAGATGTCTTCTACGCCTTCCGGAACCGCGTAGGCCCCGCTCCGTGCCGGAGGATAGAACACGATGCGCTTGCGGGTCCGGGTGAAGAGCACGCCACCGTCGGAAACGAAGGATGTGTTGTCCGGGTCAACCGTGATTTCCGACAGTCCGTTGCAACGGGCGAACGCTCCCTGCCCGATTTCCGCCAGCCCCGCGGGGAGATACAGCTCCGCCAGGGCGCTGCAGCGGTCGAAGGCGCGGGGGGAAATGGAGGAAAGGGAACCGGGAAGGCGAATCTTCCGCAGTCCGCACCGGACGAATGCACTGCTTCCGATACTGGCCAGTCCCTCCGGAAATTCCAGCGATTCCAGGCTGGAACAATTGATGAATGCGGAATCCCCGATGCGCTTTAGGGCGGCAGGTGGTTCCACCGAGGCGAGGGCTTCGCAGTAGGCAAAGGCCTTTTCGCCGATTTCCTCCACGTCCGGCGGAAGGCGGACCGAAGTCAGCGAATTGTGGTCGAAAAAAGCCGCACTCCCGATGCGTGTCACGGCAACCCCGCCCAGCGATGCCGGAACCACGACGATGGCGTTGGTGGGGCCGCGCGTGATGGTGGCCGTGCCGTCGGCGATTTCGTAGGTCCACGACATGCCGTTCACCGTGGCCGTGGCGGCAGAGGCGCGGGGTGCCGGAGGAATCGCGGCAACCAACACGCCCAAGGCGGCGGAGATGGTTCTGGCGGAGAAGTTCATGGGACGAACCACGTTCTGACTGGATGGATTGTCCCCGATTGCAGGCAATCCGGCAAGCGCAAACCCACGCAGGGATAATCCTTCTTGATTCGTTCGTTTCCAGTGCGGAGTCGCGCTTGCCGCGACGGCCAAGCGCAGTACTCCCCCCGTCGCGGCCCCTGCCGTTTTCCTTCTTCCAAAACATGGACATCCCATCTATGGCCGCGCCACCCCCCTCTCGGAGGGGGGCGGCTCCCGGCACTCCCCTTGATCCTTGCATTCGCGGAATTCGGGAGACGGTTTCACCAAAGTCCACGAAGGACCAAACATTGGCTTTTTCCTCTTTTGCGCGCCCCGGCAACCTCGCGGGCGGTTCGGCAGGGCAGCTGCTTTTCTCCCGCTTCTCGTCCAACCGGGCGCGGCTGGAAGCCGCACCTCCGGAAGTCATGCGATGGTTGTGGAAGAACTTCTGCGGCGCTTCCGGGGGTGCGGCATCTTGCCGCGTCTTGGCGGATGGAAGGCGGGAGGGGAAAGAGACAACGTGAGAGCTGCCGGGGTCTGGCCCGGGGCTGGCCCCTTTTTGGAGGGATGGCGGCACGGGGGCCGCCCGGCAAAACGGGGATGGGGCGGAAAAAGGGACGGGGGGGCGGTCAGACTTGGAGGAAGTCGGGGGAGGAGGGGGGGAGGGAGGGGTCGGGGGCGGGAGGGGGGTAGTCGGTGAGGAGGCGGCGCCAGGTGCCGGCGGTGGAGGCGAAGCGGGCGAGGAGGTCGGGGACGGTGTCGGGGTCGAGGCGGTCGAGCCAGGTGTATTTCTGGAGGATCAGGCGGGGGACGCCAGGCTCCAGGGCCAGGGTGCCGCCGCCAGTTCCGGAGTAGAGGTGGTTGGCTTCGAGGATGGCCGTGAGCAGGGCTTCGCGGCCTTCGTCGGGCAGGGTGCCGATTTCGGCGCGCAACAGCAGCAGGTCGCCGGCGTCCTGGAGGATGACGGTGCTGCCGTCGATTTCGACGGCGGTGGCGCCCCCCGCGTCTTCGAGGGGGGCGCCAAGGCGTTCGGAGAGGAGTTCGAGGAGGGTCGTGAAGGTCATGGGCGGGCTCAGACGCCGATGTCGATGGCGTAGTCTTTGTCGCCGCCGGCCTGCTGGGCGTCTTGCTTGATGGCTTCGATGATGAGGTTGGGGCCGCCGGCGTCTTTGTGGAGTTCGTTGGCGACGACGTTCTTGGCGTCGTTGTACATGGCGAGGCCGTCGATGATGCCGAGGGCTTCCCGGAGGGCCGTGAAGTTGTCGAAGAGGATGTCGGTGATGGCGCTGGCGAAGGCGTCGGGAGGGGGTGGGGCCTCGCGGTCTTCGTTGTTCTGGAAGGAGATGACGATGTTCTGGATGATGCCGCCCTGGGCCCAGGCGAAGGCGTTGGCGAAGGCGCGGATGGCGGCGGTCTTGGCTTCGGCGTTGTCGCCGGCGGCCTGGATGGCGGTGCGGAACTGGCCGATGGCGGGCCGGAAGCCGTCGATGATGGGTTCGCTGAGGAGGTTGTGTTCGGTGTCGGCGTGGCGGATGAGGGTGTTGGCGAGCCGTTCGGCCTCGGCAAGGGGGTCCTGGGCGCCGTTCAGGCGGTCGAAGACTTTGTTGGAGTAGTCGCCGCCCGGCTTGAAGACTTTGGATTGGAATTTGTATTTGCCGCCGAATTCGGGGGAAGAGAGGAGGACCATGAAGCGGGGGCGCAGGGTGTCGCCGGGCTGGGGTTCCCCGCCCTCGGGGACGAGGGTGACGAAGCCGGTTTCGTCGTCCATGCGGGAGAGGACGGGGGCGCGTCCGGCCGTGGTGGCGTAGAGGTCGAAGACGCGGCCGGCGTAGTCGAGTTCGTCGCGGTCGGCCAGGGGCTGGCGGTCGAGGTTGGAGGCGGTGGCGAGGAGGGCGTCGGCCTGGTTGACGATGGTGTTGATTTCGGTGACGTTGTTGGAGAGGCGGACGAGGGACTGGATGAAGCAGTTGATCTGGGGCGGGAGTTCGAGGCCGAGTTTCTGGAGTTCGACGATGCAGGCCTGGAGGCGGTAGACGATGTTGAAGGAGAATTTGCCGCGGGAGGGGTCGAGGAGGGAGTCGAGGATGGCCTCGGCCTTGGCGCGGACGGTCTTGTCGGCGAGGCGGGCCTTGCCTTCGGCGGACATGAGTTTGCCGAAGGCGCCGAGGATGAAGGCTTTGTCGCGGAAGGCGGCGCCGAGGATGACGCGCATGAGTTCGTGCTGTTCGTTGACGCCGTCTTCGCGGTCGGACTTGAGGCGGTAGAGGTTGCCGAAGTCGATGAACCCGATGTGTTCGTTGTTGATCATGAGGTTCCCGGCATGGGGGTCGCCGTGGAATTTGCCGGTGCCGAGGAGGGCGTTGTAGAACCAGGCCTTGGTGGCCTGCAGGAGTTTGTCGGAGGCCGCGGTGAGCTTGTCGCGGTTCCCGACGAGCCACACCTGGAGGTTGGTGGGGGCGCTGGCGGGGATGTCCTGGCGGAGGACGGGCTTCTTGACGGTTTTGTGGGTGACGGGGTCTTCGTGCTCTTCCCACTTGACGCGGCCGGTGGCGGGGTCGCGCTCGAAGACGGCGGCGGAGGCGGTGCGGATTTCGGAGACGGCGTCCTTGAAGAAGGTGTCGAGGGTGTCGCCCCGCACGAGGTCGAGGACGATGATGTTTTTCTTTGTGGCGGCGAGGTCGGAGATTCCGACGGTGGTGACGTCGGGGGCGATGGCGTGGAGGGGGTGGTGGGGCTTGTCCTTGATGTCGTAGAGGTTGTAGCCGGAGACGACGTTGTCGGACTCGTTGTTGAAGTCGAATTCCTGCTCGTACTGCTCGTATTGGCCTTTCCAGGTCTGGGCCATGCCGGGTATTTTTCCGGCGGCGGCGTCGAAGATTTCGCGTTCCTTCTTGATGCGGCGCTCGGCGTCGTGGCGCATGATCTTGACGACGGCGTCCCGGGTTTCGTAGAGGGGCTGGCCGTTGGCGCCGGTGCCGGTCTTGACCTCGAAGCGGCAGAGGAAGGCTTCGCCGACGGAGGCGGCGCCGAGGGATTTCTTGAGGGTGATGGACTTGATCCTTTGGTGGGAGTCCACGATCATCTGGTTGAGGTAGGCCTGGACGATCTTGCGGGGCATGGGGGCGAGGTGCTGCTTCATGTCCTCGAGGGCGTCGGCGTAGGGGCCCATGATGTCCTTGGGCAGGCCCTGCATCATCTTGTGGAGGAGCGGGCCGGCGCCCTTGAGGACGGCGCCGGCGAATTTGTTGACGGCGAGGCGCTTGGCGCTGTCGACGGCGTCCTGGCCCTCGAGGCCGGCGAAGTCGAAGACCTTGGCGTAGCGGAGGGCGGCGGCGAGGCAGGAGCGCTTGTCGCTCGCGTCCATGCTGGTGAAGTAGGTGGAGACGACCTGCTTGAAGAAGCCGACCTGGCCGGGGACGGCGTTCTGGGCGGCGGAGTCGAGGATCTGGTTGAGGGTCTTGCCGTCGAGGTCGGCCTTGATTTCCTGCGGGCTCATCGTGGCGTAGGGGTTCTGCACGATGTTGGCGCCGGCGCCGCCCTGGATGTTGAAGATTTCCTTGATGAAGTCCTGGATGTTGCCGCAGGCGTTGGAGGCCATCCCGTCGATGATGTCGTCGAACTGCGAGAGGACGTCGGCGGGCAGGCGCCCGGGGTCGCGGAAGAAGGCCGCGAAACGCTCCCCGAAGCCGTCCTGCGCGATGGCCTGGTCGAGGGTGGTGCCGTTGTTGGCCTGCTGGAAGGCGGGGTCCATCAGCGCCTTGAGCTGGGCGAAGCCGGCCTTGAGGGCGCCGGCGATCTGCGGCGCCGCGGCGGTGTCGAGGATGTCCGGGTTCTTGAGGATCGCGGCGAAGGCGGTGAGCTTCTTGGGGGCGGAGAGCATCTGGCGCATCAGCTCGCCGGGGTGGTCGACGACGACGTCGGAGACGATCGTGTCGCCGGAGAAGATGAAGTCGGCCGCGAAATCCTTGATGTCCTCCAGCGCGAGGTCCTGGGGCAGCGCGGGGGCGGGGCCGGCCTGCGGCGGGATGGCGTCGACGTGCTGCTGGATGTCGCCGACGATGGGGGCGCGCACGACGAACTCCCCGCCGTCGTCCAGCGCCTCGATGGGGACGTTGGCGACGCCCTGGAGCATCTGGCGGATGTCCTCGGGCAGGCTCGCCGTGTCGCGGCGCATTTGGGCGTAGTACTGGTCGAGCTTCTGCTTGGTGTCGATGACGCTGGCATCGGCGATTTCCCCGGTGAGGGAGCGCTGGGCGATCTGCACGAGCAGGCCCGTGTTGTATTCCCGGTCGGCGAGGCGGAAGAGGCCCTGCTCGCCCTCCGCCAGGGCCGCCTTGCCCTGGAACTCGAGGATGTACGCCGCGAAATTGCGCGTCAGGCTCGTGCGGTCGGTGGGCATCATGCCCTTCTTGATGTCGGCCGCGTAGGCGGCGTTGAGCATCTGCTTGACGGCGGCGCCGCCGATGGCGCCCTTTTCCTGCACCGCGTGGCCGATGAGGCGGTTCACCAGCTCCTCCGCGGTGCAGTTCATGCGGATGGTCGTCTTGGCGACGCCCCCGCCGACGACCGCCGAGAGCCGGCCGTTTTCGCCCTTCACGAGCTTGACCGTCGTGTCGAGCATCGAGAACGCGGCCGACTCGTGCGCGTTCTCCGGCAGCAGCGACAGCGCCACCGAGAAGAGCGTCGAGACGCCGCTGCCGAGTTCGCGCACCGCGGCCTGGCGGAGCGTGTCCGCGTCGGGGCCCTGGCCCTTGACGCGGTTCTTCATCACCGTCGCGAGTTCCCCGTACGAGCGGGAGGTCGAGACCAGGCTCATCACGTCCGTGAGGCGGCGGTCGTAGTTCTTGCGGGCGGCGGCGAAGTTCGCCCGGTTCACCGCGTCGCGGTCCCGCTTGCGGCCGTCGGACATGTGCGCCGCGTCGCGGGCCTTCCGGTAGTCCTTCGCCGTCATTCCCTCCCCCGCGTTCTCGCCGAAGCCGATGCCGCCGTTCGCGTACTGGTCCAGGAGCGCGCGCACGAACTGGCGGGTCAGCGGTTTGAAGCGCCTCGCGACGAGGCCGCTGATTTCGGCGCGTTTGCCCGTCGCCTGCATTTCCTTGGAGATGCCGAGCTTTTCGCGGATGAGGGCGATGTGCTCCGGGGAAACCTGGGCCCTTTCCAGGGCGCCGATGAACGCCTCCTTGACCTCCAGGATCCGTTCCGGCGAAAGCTCGGCGTCGTTCTCGTTGATCTTGACGACGTGGTTGTTGACCTTCGTCAGCTCGTTGATGACGTTCCCGTTGTCGTCGGTCGCGAAATCGATGAACCCGGCGTTGTACTTGCCGGAGGCGATCTTGTTGAACTGGACGATGGAAATTTCAGGAAGAGGCATTTTCGGTACTCCTTTGCCGGATCGGTTTTTCGCCCTGTCTACCCGCGCCGCCGCGACAGGTTACAGGCCGGCCGCCCGTCCGCGCCCCCTTTTTTACGCGCCCCCCTTCCCCCGCGGCAACAAAAAACCGTTTCCGCGTCCCCCCGCCGCACGCGGACGGGGCGCGGCGGGTTTTCCAATGATTGGAAAAATTTTTTCCAATGGTTGGAAAATTCACGGCATTTTTTCCAATGATTGGAAAAATTTTTCGTGCGTTTTCCAATGATTGGAAAAAATTTCCCGGCCACCCTTCGGGCTGGGCGACTTCGGTGCGGACGCATCTGCCGAGGCGTGAACAATCCCCCGCCGGGGGGCCGCGGCGTCACGTCCTGCGCAGGGTGAGGACGGGGAGCAGGATGGCGGATTCTTCGGTGGCGTCCTTGGCTTTCCAGGCGACGATGAAGCCGACGTGGGCTTCGCGGACGGCATAGCCCCGGGCTTCGCGCTTGCGGATTTCGGCCAGGGCGGCCTTGGAGAGGCGGGCCACCCGCACGCCGGTGGCGGACACCAGGTCGCCGTCTTCGTACGCCAGCGGGCTGCCGCTGCGGAGGCGGAAGATGTCCTTCTTGCGGTCCTTCGAGAAGTCCAGCCAGATGTCCTTGTGGGAGAGTTGCAGGGTGAGCTCGGGCGGTTCGGGATAGGGGGTGTCGTCCCGGAGGAAGCGGGCGCCGGGCGTCCGGCACGCCCCGAAGAGGCCGGTGTTGCAGTGGATGTACAGGCGGTTCCGGGCGCGGGTGATGCCGACGTAGAGCTTGCGCCGGGCGTCGTCGTCCGCCGCCGCTTCGTCCCGCAGCAGCATGTACACGGTGTCGAATTCCCGCCCCTTGGCCTTGTGGATGGTCGAGACGAAGACGGTCCCCTTGCCGCCGCCGCAGAAGTCTTCCAGCCTGGACTCGAAGGCGAATTCCCGCAAATCGCTCCGGTAGCGGATCTGCTGGACGCTTTCGAACTGCTGGAAGAATTCGCGGACGGCGTCGATGCAGGCGCTGTCGGCGTAGCGCGAAAGGGTTTCCTCCTTGGCTTCTTCCCATGCGTCGGCGCCGATGGCGGGCGTCGCGGTCTTCCGGTCGATGCGCCGGAGGAAATAGCGCACTTCGGCCAGGTCGGAGAACCGGAATCCGTCCACCGACTGGATGAGCCGCGCGGGAATGCCGGCCCGCGCCAGGGCACCCGCCGCCTGCGCGGCTTCGTCGTTGGTGCGGACGAGGACGCAGGCGGTTTCGCCGCGCCAGGTGCTCTTCACCTGTTCGACGAGGGGCAGCATCATCTCCGCGGAGGCGTGCCGGACGATTTCCACCTCCCCGGGTTCGTCGCGGACGGCGATGCCCGGACGGCGCTTCATCCGGTTGCCGATGGTTTGGGCGAAGGCGTTGGCGAATTCGACGATGGCGCGGGCGCTGCGGTGGTTTTCGACCAGCTCGTAGCGGCCTTCCGGCCCGCCGCCGGCGAGCGCGGCCATGTAGCGGCTGTCGGAGCCGCGGAAGGCGTAGATGTTCTGGTCGTCGTCGCCCACGGCGATCACGCGCATTTCCTCGTTGGCCCGCATCAGGGCCCGCACCAGGGCGTACTCGCCGGCGTCCATGTCCTGCGCCTCGTCGATGACCAGCACCGACTTGGCGATGCGGTTCGGCTCCACCCCGCCGCTTTCGATCAGCCGGACGGCCTCGCCGACCACGTCCCCGGCCTCTTCCAGGTTGCCGACGCGTCCCAGGAGGTCGAAGCTGTAGGAGTGGAAGGTCTTGATTTCGACGAAGTGGGCGGCGTTGCCGACGAGGTCGAGCAGGCGGCGCTTGAATTCGGTGGCGGCCGCGCGCGAGAAGGTCAGCATGAGCAGCTGCTCGTGCTTGACGTCTTCGAGCAGCAGCAGCGAGGCGAGCTTGTGGACCAGGACGCGGGTCTTGCCGCTGCCGGGGCCGGCGGCGACGACGATGCGCGCCGACCGCTTGTCGCCGATGATGGCCCGCTGGGTGTCCGAGAGCGCGCCGAAGAGCTGTTGGTGCTTGCGCGGGGTGATGTTCCTGCCGATTTCCGCCAGGCGATCGCCCTTGAAGTACTTGGCGATGAACTTGCGGAAATCCATCTGGAAGTAGTCCCGCACGTACCGCAGGGCGGCGGCGTAGTCCTTCACCATCAGGTTGGCGTATTCGCCGACGATGTGGATCTGCCGGATCTTCTGCTTGTAGAACTCGTCGAGCATCCGGTAGTCCTCGACCTTGTAGCGGTTTTTCATGTCGGCGAGACGGTGGATTTCCATGGCGTTGTAGATGACCAGGAAGCCGCCCTCCAGCTTCATGGCGCCGATTTTCGAGAGGTAGAGCAGCGCGTCCTCGACTTCGTCGATGCGGAAGGGGCCGCCCTCGGCGAACAGCGCGCGTTCCCGCCGCGCGGAGAGTTTCTCCAGCAGCTCCGTGACCGAGAACTGGATCGGCATCGCCCCGACGACGCCGCCGGAACCGGACGCGGCGCCGGCCGGCGCGTGGAGTTCGTGGACGGCGAAGCGGCAGATTTCGATGCGGCGGGCCTGTTGCCGGAGCGTCCGCTCCGCATCCAGCGCCGTCACCATGCGGAGCCGCCCCGTAGCGGCGTCTTCCTGCTTGCGGATGATGGATTTGACGGTCAGGAAGTAGAGGAGCGTGCGGATGTTTTTCACCGAACTGCCGGCGATGCCGCTTTCGAGGGCCCGCTCGTTGAGGGCCTTGAGGGTCAGGTCGGCCTCCTGCCGGGCGATCTCGCCGAGCAGGAAGCGCTCGAGCGCGGCGAAGCGTTCCAGGGTCCTGGAGGTGGCGGCCTCCGAGCGGTCGATCCAGGCGGACAGGTCGCGCGAGTCGGCGAGGATGCCTTCCTGGCGCATGCGGGTGATGGCGCCGATGACGGCGGCCTTGCCCAGCCCGAGGATGTCGGCGAGGTAGTCCACCCGCGAATCGGCTTCCCCGTCCTGCCGCGCCCCGGCGATCTGCTTGCTCGAAATCAGCGACTTGATGATCCGGATGGCGTCCTGCCGCCCCCCGTCGTCGAACAGGGGCGATTCCGCGATGCGGCGGCGCGCCTCGTCCATGTTCCGGACCATGATGCCGGTGGCGAAGACGTGCGGGACGTTGTTGCCGCGGCGCACGTAGCCGGCCTCCTCCAGGGCGGCGACGGCGGTCCGCACGCGGGTCTCGACGTCCGGCACCTCGTCGTTCCAGCCCGCCTGCCGCGCGATTTCGAGGGCGCTGCAGGCCACCTGCGGGCGCTGGCGGGTGAGGGTCTTGATGGCGCTCCAGACCTGCTGGATTTCGCTCAGGCTCAGCTTGGTCTGGTTGAGCAGGATGAAGTGCTTGTCCAGGTCCTGGTCGCTGTAGAGCACGTGGCACTTGGCGGAGGTCTGCGGGTCGCGGCCGGCGCGGCCGGCTTCCTGGACGTAGTTTTCGAGCGAGTCGGAGATGTCGTAGTGCACCACCAGGCCCACATCCTTCTTGTCCACGCCCATGCCGAAGGCGGACGTGGCGACGATGGCGCGGACTTCGTTGAGGATGAAGGCGTTCTGGTTCGCGATCTTCTCGGCGGAGTCCATCTTGCCGTTGAACGGCAGCGCGGGGATGCCGTCCCGCGTCAGCTTGTCCGCGAGGTCGCGCGTCCGCTTCGTGCGCGAGACGTACACGATGGCCGGGCATCCGCCGCCGAGCAGCAGGCTGCGCAGGTGCCGGTACTTCTCCTCCTCGGTGTCCGCGTGGATGACCGAATACTGCAGGTTTTCCCGGGTGGCGGACGACGCGAAGAGCCGCAGGTCCAGCCCCAGCTTCGCCCGGAAGTAGTCGCGGATGTCGGAGACCACCTTCTGCTTCGCCGTCGCCGTGAAGCACGAGACGGGAATCGCCGCGCCCTCCCCCTTCTTCTCCCGCAGCTTGCGGATGAAGTCGCCGATGTAGAGGTAATCGACGCGGAAATCCTGCCCCCACGCGGAAAAACAGTGCGCCTCGTCGATGACGAACCGCACCACGTTGCGCGAGAGCAGCAGCTTCTCGACCGTCTTCGACCGCAGCATTTCCGGCGAGATGTACAGCAGCGACGCCGATCCGTCCGCCACCTGCCCGATCGCCTCCGCGCGGCTCAGCGGGTCGAGCAGGCCGTTGATGGTGACCGCTTCCGTGACGCCCCGCGCCGCCAGGTTGTCCACCTGGTCCTTCATCAGCGACTGCAAGGGCGAAATGACCACCGTCAGGCCGTGCACCGCCCGCCCCTGCATGAGCGCCGGCAGCTGGAAGGTGAGCGACTTGCCGCCGCCCGTCGGGAAAATGGCCAGCAGCGACTCGCCGTCCACCGCCGCCTGCACCGCCCGCTCCTGCATGGGCTCGCCGTCGAAGAGGCGGAAGGCGTCGTAGCCGAAGATGCTCCGCAGCCCCTTGTGGATGTCCAGCTTGTCGCGGCAGTACGCGCACCCCTCCCGGCAGGGCGTGCCGCACAGGGCCTTCAGGACATGCTCCACGCGCGGGAATTGGTGCAGAACCCACGGCGGCGTCGCGGAACTCCCGTCGCCCGTGTTGACCAGCGCCAGCGCGTAGGCCAGTTCGCGAGGCATGGCGTCCGCGAGCCCCGCCAGGTCCGCGTGGGCGCAGATCCGCCCCGCGAAAGCTTTTTCGACGAGTTCCGCGGCATCCCCACCGCCCGGCGCCATCCCCAGGAAGGCGAAAAACCCGCCGAACTCCTCGAAGGACGACAGCAGCGCGCGGAAAACCGCCTGCAACTCCCCCGGCAGCGCCCGGAACGCATTCACTTCGTCGAAGAAAAGGTCCCGCGCCTTCTTCGCGTCGTTGAGCGGATTGTTCAGCTCCTCGGTCTGCAGCTTGTCGTCCTTCAGCAGCCGGTGGTAGGGCCGTTTCGGGAACAGGAGGGGCGAGAGATACAGCGTGTCGATGGCCGGTTTGCCGCGGATTCCCGGAACGGGACCCGCCAGGTACTTCAAATCGTGGTGCACGATGTTGTGCCCGCAGAGGAACCCGGCGCCGGCCGTGAACCGCGCGAACTCCGCCGCCGAAGCGCTGTGGACCTCCCGGTTCGCCCCCTGGCACGCCCCGTAATCATGGATCCGCCCGTCCGCCACCCCGACTTCGACATCGATGAACGCGACCTCGTCGAACCGCCCGCCGCCGTCCCCGCCCAACGCCTTGTTGCCCTGCACTACCATGTCGCACCCGTCCATTCGCCCCAAGAAGCTACAAGGAGAGCCCGCCCCCCGTCAAAGCCATTTGTTTTGGGCCCGCCCTCAGAAGGCGAGGGAGAGTTCCCAGCGGAGGAAGTAGGCGAGGTCGTCGGTGTTGTAGTAGCTGCCGGGGAGGAGCAGCTCCGCGAAGAGATGTCCCAGCAGGGCCGGGGTCCCGTCGGCGGCGTGCCAGACGGGGAAGTCCCATCGTGCGGTGCCCAGCCAGCCGCGGTCGTGCCCGCCGCCGGGGCCGTCGGCCTCCGGCGCCCACAGGGGGCCGACGGTGGCGCGGATCCGGTGGCCGGGGCGCGGCGCGAGGCCGGCTTCGGCCCAGGCCTGGACCAGGTTCTGCCAGAGGCCGGCGCCGTCCGCGTCGTAGGCGTAGATCAGCAGCTCGGAAATCCAGGGATAGCGGCCCCAGAGCGGGTTCCAGCCTTCGTCGCCGGACGTTCCGGGGTCGTCGCCGGAGAGATACAGTCCGCAAAGGGCGAGGCGGGGTTTCCCGGTGGATTCCTTCCAATCGGCGTGGACCGAGGCGGCCGCCATCATGGCCCGGCGGCGGGCGTCGCTGGTGGGGCTCCACTGGCCGGCGAGTTCGCCGTCGGCGCCCACGGGGCCGGCGATCGGGATTTCGAGGCGGCCGCCGACGGTGTGGATGTCCTCGTTGGGGCGGCGCGCGCCGTCCGCGAGGAGGGAGGCCGTGTCGTGCTTCCAGACGTAGTAGCCCGTGGCGCGGAAGCGGTCGGTGAAGGCGTGGCGGAGGAAGGCGCCGGCCCCGGCTTCGTCCATGCCCGTGTCGTTGGGGGTGTAGCCGTTGAGGTCGCGGTCGATGTCGCCGATGGCCAGCGGGTCGACAGCGTTGTCGTAGGCGCCGAACAGGGTCAGGCGGGTGCGGTCGGCGGCGTCCCGCGCGACCAGCGTCGCGGCATCCATGTACGACGAGCGCGAGCCGTCCTTGGCCGTGCCTTCGCCGAAGAGCCGGAAGGCGCCCTCGGGCATGAAGTCCTGGCGGCCGACGACCGCCCGCAGCGTGCCGTCGCCGTTGGCCAGGACGACGTTCAGCTGGTCGATGACCAGTTCGTCGGGCCAGCGCCAGGAGTGGGAGCGGGAGGGTTCGATGTAGTGGCGGAACTCGTGCAGCAGGCGGACGTTGAACGTCACGGGATCGCAGGGCGTCCAGCTGGCGCGGACGCGGGTGCGGAAGCGGAAATAGTCGTTTTCGCCGCCGCGGGCTTCGGCCCCGGTCTTGAGGGGAATCCGGTCGAAGGCTTCCTGGCGGAGCCGGAAGTCGCCGCCGAACGACCAGGCGGAGGCCTCCGCGGGCCTCTCGACGGCCGCCGGCGGGGCCGCGGGGGCCTCGACGGGGCGGCGCGCGGCCGCGGCGGGGCGGGCTGCCGCAAGAAGGGTGAATGCGGTTGCGGCGGCAAGCAACGCGGCCGCGGAGGGAGTGCGGGAAGTTGATGGCGTTTTCATGGGGCGCACTTTGGCAAAGGACGGGGAAACTGGCAAGCGCGGAGATGGGGGGCGCGCGGCCGCGATGTTGATGGGGGAGGGGATAGGGTAAAATATTGTAAATTCCGTTATTTTTCCATAATCTCATGATATGTCCGGGAGAGGGGGCGCGGGATATGCAGGACGCGGGGCGAATGCACGGAGGGTGGACGGCGATGGGGAAGTTGGAACGGAGAGGACCGCGGAGGGGGGCGCCGCCGCCGGAAAACCGCGAACCGCGGTTGGCCGAAAATCCGGGTTGACTTCATGGCAATGGACGGGTATGGTGCGCGGCGTTTTGCTTTCGGTGTGGCCGCGGCGACGGTGGCACCGGCGTTCTTTGTCACGGCCAGGCATGCCGCCATCGCGGGCGGCGTTGCGTGGTTGCGGAATGCCAGTTTATGGGCATTGCCCGATGGTGTAATGGCAGCACACGACCCTTTGGAGGTCAGAGTCAAGGTTCGAATCCTTGTCGGGCAACCACTGCGGGCCGGGGCCAGGAATGCAAAACGTTTCGCCACAAAACAGAGTACAATGGAAACCGCCATCAAGATTTTTTCGGGCAACGCCCACAGGGACCTCGCCGCGCGCATCGCGGCAAGGGTCGGCATTCCGCTGTCCTCCGCCTCCGTGACGAAGTTCCCGGACGGCGAAATCTCCGTGACGATCGAGGAAACGGTACGCGGCCGCGACGTGTTCCTCGTCCAGCCCACCGGCCTCAAGCCCAACGAGTACCTGATGGAGCTGCTCATCCTGACGGATGCCGCCCGCAGGGCCTCGGCCAAGCGCATCACGGCCGTCATGCCTTTCTTCGCCTACGCCCGCCAGGACCGCAAGGACCGCTCGCGCGTGCCCATCTCGGCGAAGCTCGTCGCGAACCTGCTCGTCGCCGCCGGCGTGGACCGGGTGCTGACGATGGACCTGCATTCTCCGCAGATCCAGGGGTTCTTCGACATCCCGGTGGACCACCTGTTCGCGGCGCCGCTCTTCGTCCGCTACATCCGCGAGTCGATGGATTCGGCGAACCTGACGGTCCTGGCCCCGGACGCGGGGGGGCTGAAGGCGGCGTACACGTTTTCGAAGCTGATCGGTTCGGGCCTGGCGCTCGCGGGCAAGCACCGCTGCACGGCGGAGGAGGTCGAGGCGATGGAGATCGTCGGCGACGTCTCCGGCCGCGACTGCCTGCTGGTGGACGACATGACGACCACCGCCGGCACGCTCTGCGCCGCCGCCGGCATGGCCAAGGCCAACGGCGCGAAGAGCATCCGCGCGATCGTCAGCCACTGCCCGATCACGGAGCTGGGCATCGAGCGCCTCAAGGCCTCGCCCATCGAGGAGCTGATCACCACGGACAGCCTGCCCCAGCAGCCCTGGGACGGCTTCCCCATCACGGTCCTTTCCATCGCCGAGCTGCTCGGCGATGCCATCAAGCGCATACACGGGGACGAAACCGTCTCCCGCCTTTTCGAGATCCACCAAGGGAGATAAAATGAAAGAGACGAAACTGACAGCCAAACCGCGCACGGCCAAAGGCAAGGCCGCCGCCGGACGCATGCGCCGCCAGGGGAATTTCCCCGCGGTCGTGTACGGCGCGGGCCGCCCCGGCACCGACATCGAGCTCAACGAGCACGATTTCGTCATGCTCCTGCGCAAGCACCGCAGCGAGAACATGATCGCCGACCTCGAAATCGAAGGCTCCGGCAAGACCCTCAAGGTCATGCTCAAGGCCATGCAGCACCACCCGCTGACCGGCCGCGTGATCCACGTGGACTTCTACGAAATCGACATGTCCCGCAAGATCGACATCGAAATCCCGATCCGCCTCGAAGGCGACGCCACCGGCGTGGTCAACGAAGGCGGCATCCTCGAGCACGTCCTGCGCACCCTTTCCGTGCAGTGCCTGCCGGGCGACATGATCGAGGAAGCGGTCCTCGACGTCACGAACCTCTCGGTCGGCAAGACCCTGCACGTCCGCGACATCCCGCTCGACCGCGCCAAGTACAAGGTGCTCGACGACGACGACCAGGTGGTCGCCGCCATCGCCGCCCCGCGCAAGGAAGAGGAAGCCGCCCCCGCGGCCGCCGAAGCCGCCGCGCCCGAAGTCATCACCGAGAAGAAGCCCGCCGCGGAAGCGGAAGGCTGACACGCAACGGCCGGCGCCCGCGGCCCCCCCCGCGGCGGCGCCCCCGGAGACGACGGCGGATGAAACTGGTGATGGGACTCGGAAACCCCGGTCGGGAGTACGCCCGCTCGCGCCACAACGCGGGCTGGATGGTGCTCGACCGCTTCGCCGAGCGGCACGGCGCGGCCTTCCGCCGCCCCTGCCTCAAGTCCTACCAGTCCGCCAAATGCTCCATCGAGGGCGCCGGGACCGTCCTGCTCGTCAAACCGCTCACCTACATGAACTGCAGCGGGGACATCCTCCCCTCCCTCATGCGCAAGGGCGGCCTGACCGCGAAGGACCTGGTCGTGGTGGTCGACGACGTCCACATCCCCGCCGGCACCCTGCGCATCCGCGCGCAGGGCAGCGCCGGCGGGCACAACGGACTCAAGTCGGTCATCGAGCGCGCCGGATCGGACGCCTTCGTCCGCATCCGCGTCGGCGTCGGCGAACAGGAAGAAGGAAAAAGTTTGACGGACCACGTCCTGGAACGTATGGATGCAGGCGCCTTCCGCACGCTGGCCGAAACGGCCGACCGCGCCGCGGAAGCGCTCGACTGCCTGCTTGCCGAGGGCGTGGAGCCGGCCATGAACCGCTACAACGGATGAGGAGAACAACACCGTGAACAAATACGAAGCCATGATCATCTTTCAGGAATCCCTGAAAGACACCGACTGCGACGAGGCCGTCGAGGCCGTCCGCGCGGAAATCGAAAAACTCGGCGGCAAGATGACCAGCGCCACCCGCCTGGGCAAGCGCGAATTCGCCCGCGAAATGAAGAAACAGCAGGGCGGCCACTACGTCCTGCTCGCCTTCCAGCTCGACGGCGCCCAGGTCGCCCCCCTGCACGCCCGCCTCAAACTCAACCCGCAGGTGTTCCGCATCCAGGTGGTGCACGCCCCTGCCGCCGCACCCGCCAAGGAACCCGCAGATGGCGTCGCTCAATAAAGTCTTCCTCATCGGGAACCTGACCCAGGACCCCGACCTGCGCCGCATCCCCGCCGGCACCGCCGTCTCCACCCTGCGGCTCGCCGTCAACGAGGCCTACCTCTCCAAGGCCGGCGAGCGCGTCGAGCGCACCGTCTACGTCGACGTCGACGTCTGGGACCGCCAGGCCGAGAACTGCCAGCAGCACCTGTCCAAAGGCTCCCCCGTCTTCATCGAGGGCCGCCTCCAGATGGACCAGTGGGAAGACCGCGAGACCCACGTCAAGCGCTCCCGCCTCAAAGTCCGTGCCGACCGCGTCCAGTTCCTCGGCGGCCGCCGCGGCGCCGCCGGCGCACCCGCGCCCGCCCCCGCCGCCTCCGCCCCGCCGCCCCCGCAGGCCCCCGCCTACGAAGAGCCCCTCTCGAAACCCGGCGACGAAGAAGACGTCCCTTTCTAAACATGGAGTAAAACCACGATGATCAAGAAAAGCAGCAAGAAACGCCCCGCCCGCGACCCGCTCGAAGAGCGCTCCCGCAAACGCAACCGCATGCTCAAGGCCGACCAGCAGGTCGATTACCGCGACTACGAATTCCTCAAGAAATTCATGACCGAGCGCGGCAAGATCCTCCCCGGCCGCATCACCGGCGCCAACGCCCACCAGCAGCGCCAGGTCAAGCGCGCCATCCGCCGCGCCCGCGTCATGGGCCTGTTGCCCTGAGCCGCGCCCGGACCCCATCCCATCCACACACACAACGCACCCCCGAAAGGAGCACAACCCACCATGGGCAAACCCATCGAAGTCATTCTCTTGGAAGATGTCGAAGGCCTCGGCCGCTCCGGCGACGCCTGCAAAGTCAAGGCCGGCTACGCCCGCAACTACCTCTTCCCCCGCAAGGCCGCCGTCGTCATGACCCCCGGCACCAAGCGCCTCATCGAAAAGAAGCGCGAAGAAGCCGCCGCGCGCCTTGCCGAAGAAAAGAAGGCCGCCGAAGCCCTCCTCAAGAAACTCGAAAAAGTCACCGTCACCTGCCCCGTCAAGGCCAACGAAGACGGCCGCCTCTTCGGCTCCGTCGGCGCCCCCGAAATCCTCGCCGCCCTTGCCGCCAAGGGCATCGAGATGGACAAGAAGCAGCTCGTCATCTACGAACCCTTCAAGGCCCTCGGCGACCACGAAGTCACCCTGCACCTCCATCCCGAAGTCCACGGCCACCTCAAAGTCAAGGTCGTCGCCGAAAAGAAGGCCGAGCCGGCCCCCGAAGCCGCGGAATAACCCGCCCTTCACCCCCGCGCCAGCCCCATCACCATGTCCATTCCGGACCCAACGGGACGGGAGGCTTCGGCCGCCCGTCCCGGCGCTTTGCTCCCGCCCTACAGCGAAGAAGCCGAGGCCATCGCCCTCGGGGCCGTCCTCCTCGACCCTGAGACCATGCTCGACCTCTGCCGCGTCCACCAACTCGTCCCCGAATCCTTCTACCTCAGCGGGCACCGCACCATCTACGAAGCCATGCTCGAGATGGCGGCCGCCCACCGCCCCCTCGAAATCCCGGCCCTCGTCGAACACCTCACCCAGACCGGGCGCCTCGAAGCCGCCGGCGGCGAAGACGCCCTCCTCGCCATCGTCTCCCGCGCCACCTCCGTCGCCTACGCCGAATACTACATCAAGCGCGTCTTCGAAAACCACCTCCTCCGGCGCGTCCTCGACGCCGCCCGCGAAGTCACCGAATCCTGCTACCGCGCCGACCTCGGCGCCGAAGGCGTCCTCGAGCGCGCCGAATCCGCCTTCTTCGCCCTCTCCGAAAACCGCGCCGGCACCGAAAAACCCTGGCGCGACCTCGTAAAGCAGGAAATGGTCGAAGCCGAGCGCCTCCTTTCCGAAAAAAAGAGCCTTACCGGCATCTCCACCGGCTTCGTCGACATCGACGCCAAACTCCTCGGCATGCAAAAGAGCGACCTCCTCATCCTGGCCGCCCGTCCCTCCATGGGCAAAACCTCCCTCGCCCTCAACATCGCCGAAAACGTCGCCACCGGCGCCCGCCGCCAGCCCGTCCGCCCCGTCGCCGTCTTCAGCCTCGAAATGTCCGCCGAAGCCCTCGTCCGCCGCATGATCTGCTGCCGCGCCCACGTCTCCGCCAAAGACCTCTCCACCGGGCGCCTCGGCGCCTCCGACCACGCCCAACTCGTCCAAGCCGCCGACGAACTCTCCCGCGCCCCCATCTACGTCGACGACACCGCCGGGCTCGAAGTCGAAGAACTCCGCTCCCGCGCCCGCCGCCTCAAACGCAAATACGGCATCGAATTCATCGTCGTCGACTACCTCCAGCTCCTCAACTGCTCCGCCCGCGCCCGCGACGGCCGCCAGCAAGAGACCGCCGCCATCTCCCAGAACCTCAAAGCCATGGCCAAGGAACTCCAGGTCCCCGTGCTTGTGCTGAGCCAATTCTCCCGCGCCCCCGAAAGCCGCGGCAAGGACGCCATCCCCAAACTCTCCGACCTGCGCGACTCCGGCGCCATCGAACAAGACGCCGACATCGTCTTCCTCCTCCGCCGACCCAGCTACTACAAAGAAGGCAAAGACAGCGACGACCTGACCCTGGCGATCGTCGACGTCGCCAAACACCGCAACGGCCCCACCGGCGAAGTCCGCCTCAACTTCTTCGCCGACTACACCCGCTTCGACAACCGCATCGAAGCCGCCATGCCCGACGAGTGAGAAGGCGAGGGGGGCTGTATCCGACCATGCGTGAAAGTGAATAGAGCGGGATATGAAGAAGACCCCCAAAACCACTGCCTTGGCGATTCATCCCGACCAGAGGCTGGATGCTCTCGCCGACAGCATCGTGCAGGTCGTGAGAGAAGCTCGTGCTTCCGTCGCCAAACACGTCAACACTGCCATGGTTTCCGCCTACTGGCTCATCGGCCGGCACATCGTGGAGTTCGAGCAAGGCGGCAACGCAAGAGCCCAATACGGTTCCGGACTGCTCACGAACTTCTCGCACGTGCTTTCGCTCAAACTCGGCAGGGGCTTCAGCCGCCCCAACCTCAACAACATGCGCAAGTTTTACCTCGCCTACCCGAATTGTCAGAACGTTTCTGACAAATTGAACTGGTCGCAAATCTGCGAGCTGATCACGGTTTCCGATCCGCTGGAACGCAGTTTCTACGAGAAAGAGTGCGTGAGGGAGGGATGGGATGTCCTTGCCCTGCGCCGGCAGATGGATTCCGGGCTGTTCCTCCGGCTTGCGGCAAGCAGGGACAAGGAGGGCATTCTCGAGTTGGCCCGGCAGGGGGTCATTGTCCGCCAGCCGGAGGACATCGTGAAGGACACCTACACGCTCGAATTCCTCGGCTTGCCGGAGACGGAACGTTACTCCGAAAGCGACCTCGAGCAACGGCTCATGGACAACCTCCAGACGTTTCTGCTCGAACTCGGCAAGGGCTTCGCATTCGTCGGGCGCCAGTATCCAATCACGGTGAACAACGTCCATTACCGGGTTGATCTCGTCTTCTACCACCGCATCCTCAAGTGCTTCGTCCTCATCGACTTGAAGAAGAACTCCGTGAAGCACGAGGACATCGGGCAGATGAACATGTACATGGGGTATTTTGCCAAGGAGGAAAGCGCCCCCGACGACAATCCTCCCGTCGGCATCATCCTGAGCCGGCACAAGGATGAACTGCTGGTGGAATACGCGACATACGGCATGGACGCGAACTTGTTCGTCTCGAAATACGAACTGTATCTGCCCAACCGGGACGAGCTCTTGAAATTGGTCAACGGCATCCTGGCCGGTGGCTGAACGGGCACGAGCCCCTCCACCGGCACGGCCGTATCAAATACCAGCAAAATGCCTCGGTGCGCGGATGTCCCTGACCCACGCCTCCGGATCGGCCATGTCCTCGCGGTCCTTCCACATCCCGCACATGGGCAAATCACCGAACCGCTCCACGGGGCGCTCCTCGCCGAGCCAGGCCTCGAACACATCCACGGCCACCTCGTCCACGGCGCGACCGACCCTGGCGCACTTCTCGCGCACCTTTGCTTCCACCGCCTCCGGCATCTCAATTACCAAGCTCATACTCCAACCATACCTCCCACCCACTCCCCCGTCAACCCGCCTGCCCGCTCCCCGTCCACTCCTTGTCCCCCTCCCTGTCGGACCGCGGGCGGCCCGCCCGCTCTCCCATCCACTTCCCGCCCGCGGGGCGCACCGCACTTTTTCCTTCTTCCTCCTTACTTCTTCCTTGCGCCCGGAGGGCGCATGGCGCATCCTCCCTCCAGACAGCCGCCTGCGCGGGCGGAGCAAGCAACCAACTCGAACCACACGGAAACAACACAGCCGAAATAAATCATCAATAGTCCATCAGCTTTCTGCATCGCAGTCGTTTTAGCTGAATCGTCAGACCATTCACACGAGCGGCACGTGCAAAAAGGCGCGCAAATGCGCGCGCCTCTTTCCGTGTTTTCGTAAAAGGCATTCTGACGAGCCTAGCTAAAGGGTGCGGGAAGAGGCCCTTTTCATGGCAACCTCTTCCCGACAGGGAGCCGGACGGGAAGGAACGGAAGAACATGAATAATACGACCGACATTGATTTTTTCTGCCCTTACTGCACACAGAAACTCAATGGCCCCGCTGATTTGGCAGGACAGACAGTAACTTGCCCTGTTTGCAACAAGAGCTTTGATATTCCTGTTGGAATCATCGAGACCACCACCACCATCTCCAAACCCTTTCCTCCCTTCATCACCCCCCTCAACGGCGAGGAACTCCTGTCCGTCACACGGCCTTCTTGGTTGTACTTTCTGGGCAAATACATCCTCGGATTTCTGTGTCTCCTGATAGGAATCATTTGTGCTGCTATAGGGGCAAAAACCCAATCGCCCATCGGTGTACTTACCCTTCTCGCATTTTTCGGGTTTTTCTACTTGTTGTGGACAACGGTGAAAATGCTCATCTTCAACCATTCCTATCTCTATGTCATGACGAACCTCCGTGTCATGGCCAAGAAAGGACTTTTCTCAGTTGCCACGAGTGAGGTACGGATTTCCGACATTCGCGGAGCCAACCTTCGTCAGGGCATCGTGGAGCGCATATTTGATGTCGGCTCGATTGCCATTGGTTCAGCCGCAACGGCCGGAACCGAGGTCGTTTTCAAAGGCATTCGGAAACCGCGTCACTTTCTTGCCTTGATTAATTCCCAACGCAAATAATAATGGTTGCCGGGTTCGCCGGGCAGAGTTGTCCGCCCTGCGCCCTTGAAAAAGTTGTCCCGAGTTGTCCAAGTTGTCTCCTTCATCACCCAAAAGAGATCCGGCCCCGTTTTCCACGTCCCCTTTTCCCAACACTAGGAGTTCACGATGAAAACCATTCAATTGTTTCTCGCCTGTTCACTTGTTGCCCTATCGGCATTCGCGAGCCTTGTCGAAGATCGCCTTTCCTCCATTACAATCGATCATCTCGGCTTCTTCCATACGCCGTTCAGCCAGGCTTTTTCTCAACTCAAAACCAGCGTCAACCAAGAATCGCCCGAAAAGCCTGTCGATTTCTTCCTTCGTCTTGGCTCCGGCTCGGAAGATACAATGCCACCAGTAACTCTTACCATCCGCCACCAATCAGCCAAACAAGCCGTCGAAGCCTTTGCCGAAGCGAATAAGCTCTCTTGCCGTTACGTGGGCAATGCCGTGATTATGACAATAGAAACGAAGACACCTGTTGACAAGAAAACCGGCCCTGGCGATGCCTCCCTTGGTGCGGGTGACAATTCCGAAACCTTGACAATCCACCTTGCGGATGGGACTACTTTGGAAAACTGTAAATTGATCCGGGTTGACGCCGACGGAGTCGTCATTGACAACGGTGCTGGCTACACCCGAATCCCTCCGACCAACCTGTCAGCTGAAGATCAAATCAAGTTCAAATGCAACGCAGAAGAATATCGCACACGGACAATGATAGCCAACAGCCGTGATTTTATCCGCAAAAATTTTCACACAACGCGAGACGGGAAACAAGGCCAAGTGGCATTCTTTGCAAATGGAACAAGCATCTCCGACAATTTCGTCATTTATTTTACGCTCGAAAAGGGGCACGCCCCCCATTTGTGGCTTCGAACCAATTACAAAGGCTCCGAGACTATCAATTATTCGGACATCATCATCCTTGTCGACTCGAAACATCGCGTTGTTCTGGAAGTCCCTTTCGACAACAAGAAAATAGATTACGGAATTGATCGGACGTCGGTGTATGTGCATGGAGGATCACCGCTCGGAGGAGTGCATGGACGAGAGTATTCATATAGCATCCCCAAGAATATTCCCTACACTAAGGAATGGGCGGACTTACACATTTTACGCGCACGGCTTGATAGCATAAAGAGTGCACAGTCAATACAAGTGAGGCTTTCCGGAGACAAAAATAAAGATTTTTCCCTGACAGCAGGACAAAATCAAGCCGTCAAGCAAGTCCTTACCGCATATGACATCCTTGCCGCTCTGAATAAAAAAGATCCTTCTGGCGATTTGGTGAAAATGCTTTTCCAGCGTTGAAATGAAAAGGGGCGGGGATTAACGGGACAGACCTCCGTAAAAGAACACCTGTTTCTAAATGTCCCTGCGGCACCCTAGCCCACCCCCAGTCCCTTTCAATGTCCGCGAAGCGGTTTTCATGCTTTTCAATGTAGATTCCTTCCCCCTCCAAGCCATTCAAGTCCGCGCAACGGCATTCGAGACATTCTTGTAGATTCCCTCCTCCCACCCCCCTCCCGCTCTCCTTCCCTCCCTCTTTGTGCCCTTTGTGTCCTTTGCGGCTGAAATCCCTCCCCCATCCCTCCCTCGCTCCTCCCACAGAAGAGTTGTCCAAGTTGCCTTCTCGCTGAATTGTCCTCCCTCCCGCCTCCCTCTCGCCTCCCTTCCCGCAACTTTGTCCCCCTTTGTCCTGTTTGTCTTTTTCTCCCCTCCCGCTCTCCATCCGCAAGAGCGCGGCAAGATGCCGCACCCCCGGAAGTGGCGCGTGACCTTCTGGAGAAGCAGCGCGTGACTTCCGGAGGTGCGGCTTCCAGCCATACCGCTTGGATGTGAGATTACAGAAAACATTGGCCTTTTCGCTTGTTTTCCTCTTTCCCGGCGCCCCGCGGGCGGGACGCCCGCGCTCCCAGCCGCCGCCCGGTTGGGCGGCGCACCTTGAAAAAAAGTTGTCCCAAGTTGTCCGAGTTGTCTCTTTTCCAAAATGGTCGGAATTGGTCGCCATTGTCCGAGCAAACACCTCTCCAGAAAAAGTTTTCCAATCATTGGAAAACACACGAAAATTTTTTCCAATCATTGGAAAATCCGGCCCATTTTTTCCAACCATTGGAAAAATATTTTCCAATCATTGGAAAACCGCACTCCCCCGCCGGGCCACCGGATTGTGCAAAAACCGAGCCGGGATCGACGGCCCCCACCGGCGAAGTCTGCCTCGACTGCTTCGCCGACCGCACCCGCTTCGACAACCGCATCGAAGCCGCCGGCGTCGGCGACGAATGGCCCGCCTGGGGGAAAGCCCCTCCCAGGCGCGCCTTTACGGCAGTTGCGACAAAAACGTGCGTGCCGGGACGGCCACGGGGGTGTGCCACGCAAAGCAATCCAGCGGTTGCCACGGCAGCTCCGCCACCACCTGGAAAGCGTGCGGTGCTCCCGTCGCGCGCTGGAAATGGGACAACGCCTTCGTCGGCACCGCATCCGAGGTCTTCGCTTCCGCCAGGAACCACGGCTCCCCGTCGCGCGCGACCAGGAAGTCCACTTCCCGCTTCTGCTTGTCCCGCAGGTAGAACAACTCGAATTCGCCGAGCCCCAGATCCGTCCATCCCTCCACCGCCTTCAGCAGGTGGCAGGCGACCATCGTCTCGAACCGCGCCCCCGTGTCGGCGATGCCCGACCAGTCCCGCAGATACCACTTCGGCGTCTTCCGCAGCGAGTTCTCCACGTTCCGGTACCACGGTCGCACCGTGAACCCGTAATACAGCACCTTGAGCGTCGCGATCCACGCCTTCACCGTGTTCTCCGCGGCCCGCACCTCCCTGGCCAGCGAGGAATGCACCAGCGGCGTGCCCGATCGTCCCGCCAGCAGCCGCGCCAAAACCTCCATCTGGTCCAGTTCCGCCGTCCGCGTGAGATCCCGCACGTCCTCCCGGACCAGCTGCGCCGCCCGCAACCGGCGCCATCGGCGCGAGAAAGCCGCATCGCGCCGCGTGAACGGCTCCGGGAATCCCCCGTGCTCCTTCAGCGCCTCCCAGTCCCCGTCCGGTATCGGAACGCTCGGTTGCACCACTTCCCGCGGAACCTCCTGGCGGGCAATCTCCCCGACCGAGAACGGATGCACCCGGTACGGGAAATACCTCCCCATCAGGCTGTCCCCGCCCTTCCGGTACACGTCCAGCCGTGCCGAGCCCGTCACGATCACCCTGCACCTCCCCTCGTACTCGTCGAAAAACCCCTTCAGGAACGTCTTCCACCGCGAATACCGGTGGATTTCGTCGAACGCCACCACCGGCGGCTCCGTCCGCGCCGCACCCAGACCCGCCCGTTCCGCCGCCCGGTCCGGCCCGGCCAATATCGCATCCCGCGAGTCCTGGTTGTCCCACCCCAGATAGGCCCCCGCGAACTTCCTCCCCAATGTCGTCTTGCCCACCTGCCGGGGCCCCGACAGGAATGCCATCTGCCGGTTCTCCCGCAGATGCTCCTCCAAGATGCTCTCGTACACCCGTTTTCTCATCCCTGGCATCTTGCTCCCGGCCATTCTCCTGTGTCAACATTTTTTATGTTGTTGCAGAATGGTAAAGATAATTATGCAGTATCATGCTGAATGGTAAAATCCATGGGACTGCCGTCCCTTTTGTGTCACAGGATGGAAAACACACACAAAACACCAACATTTTCCATAATCTCACGGCTTCCGGGGACTGTGGTGTCCTGCCCCGTCACCGCCAAAGACCTCTCCACCGGCCGCCTCGGCGTTTCCGACCATGCCCAACTCGTCCAAGCCGCCTCGACTTCTTTGCCGACCATCCCCCGCTTCGACAACCGCATCGAGGCCGCCATGCCCGACGAACAAGCTGCAGGAGCGCCCGTATGGCCTCCGCGTGTTGGGAGGGTAGAGGGGCCCGCCGTCGCGGCGCGGACAGTGCGGGCGCGTGGCATGGTCGGCACGCGGATGCGCGTGCTGCAGCATTTTGCAAGGTGACATAAATGCCGAAAAGCACCAAAACATTTTTTCTTCTCTGTTGTTTTCACTGTTCTCTCGCCACCATTCGGCACCCTCCCCCTACCGTGCGCGGGGTTCGCGCTGGACAGCGGGGGCGGCGGGGGGTACGCTCCGGTTCACCATGATCCGCAATCTGACCATCCTGCTTGTCCTGGGCGTCATATTGGCGCTGCCGTTCGTGTTCCGCCAGGAGACCGGCATCCGCGAATGGAAGGAGGGCGACCCGGTCCTCGTCGTCGTCACCCCCATGAACGAGGCCCTGCGCCACGAGTACGCCGTCGGTTTCTCCCGCTGGCATGCCGAGCGCTACGGCACCCCCGTCCGCATCGACTGGCGCGCCATCGGCGGCACCACCGAAATCATGCGCTACCTCCAGGGCCAGTTCACGTCCGCCTTCCGCGCGTGGTGGACGGGGCAGGGCCGCGCCTGGCCGGCCGCCGCGGCGTCGGCGCTGATGGCAACGTCCTTCGACCCGGCGGCCCGCCCCGACACCGTGTCCGAGGCCGACTGGGCGGAAATCATCGCCCTGCGAGACGCCTTCCGCGCGACCGACGACCCGGCGGCCTTCACGAGCGGCCTCGACCTCTGCTACGGCGGCGGCGCCTACGACGCGGCCAACGCGACGCGCATGGGGATGCTGGTCCCCGTGTGGGCCGAGGGGCAGATCCCCGGCGGCCTCCTCCGCGCCCCCGACGGCACCGAACTGCTGCCCGAAGGCATGGGCGGCGAGACCTGGCGCGCGCCGGCCTTCTATGGCACCGCGCTCTCGACCTTCGGCATCTGCTGGAACCGTGCCCGCATGGAAGCGCTCGGCATCGACACCCCGCCCCTCCACTGGTCCGACCTCGGCGACCCGCGCTGGGCGGGCACCCTCGGCGTGGCCGACCCGACCAAGAGCGGCAGCATCGCGAAGGCCTTCGAGACGCTGGTGCAGGTCCAGTGCCGCCGCGCCGTCGAGGCGGCCGGCTACGCGCCCGCGCAGATCGACGCCTGGGAAGCGGCCCTCGCTGCGGCGGGCGGCGACGCCGCGCCGGACGTCCCGGCGGCCTACGAAGAAGCGGTCGAGCGCGGCTGGGCGGACGGCATCCGGCTCATCCAGCGCATCGGCGCCAACGCCCGCTACTTCACCGACAGCGCGAACAAGGTCCCCCTCGACGTCGGCGCCGGCAACGCCGCCGCGGGCCTGTGCATCGACTTCTACGGCCGCTACGAAGCCGAGACCAGCAACGGCGGCCGCCCCGACGGCGCGATGGTGTACGCGACGCCCGTCGGCGAATCCGGCGTCAGCGCCGACCCCGTCATGATGCTGCGCGGCGCGCCGCACAAGCAGCTCGCGCAGCGCCTGTGCGAGTACGTGCTGGGCGAGGAAGGCCAGCGCCTGCTCTGCTACCGCGCGGGCGAACCCGGCGGCCCCGTGCAGTACAACCTCCAGCGCCTGCCCATCCGGCGCGACTTCTACCCCGACCCGGACCATCCCGCCATCCAGGCCGCCTTCGAACGCCACCGCCCGCACACCACCGGCGACCTCTCCCGGCCCGAACTCGACGCCTACGCCCTGGCGCGCGCCTTCACCTACCGTCCGCGCTGGACCGCGGCCCACTTCAACTTCATCCGCGACTTCACGCGCGCCATGTGCATCGACGCCGGGGCCGAGCTGCGCGACGCCTGGCGGGCCATCATCGCCGCCGGCGGCCCCGACGCCTGCCCCGCCGCCATGGAAGCCCTGACGGCCTTCCCGGCCACCCCCGAACCCCTGACCTTCGCCACCGCCCGCACCATCCGCTCCCGCCACGACCGCGAAGACCTCCTCCGCGACTGGACCGCCCACTACCGCCACCAGTACAACGAAGCCGCACGCCTCGCGCGCGAAGAAGCCAAACGCCGCCGCCCGTGAGAATCCGCGCCATCCGAGAAAGCGGAAACCAGCCGGCCCGCGCGCAAGCACCCGCCCCCCTCCGAGAGGGGGGTGTCGCGCCGTGCAAGGGACGCCCATGGAAAGCTATTCTCCAGCACCTGGATGGCGCGACAGGGGGAGTATTGCGTTCTGCCGTCGCTTCTCACCCCTACACCACTTCCGGGGGTGCGGCATCCTGCCGCGCCTGCGCATGGAGCACGACAGGATGGCAACAACTGCGCTTTTCCCGACGGCCGCCCGCAGTACTCCCCCCGGCGCGGCCCCATGAACCCATCTTGCACATTCCTTGCACCCCTCATCCATGGCCCCGCCCCCCCCTCTCGGAGGGGGGCGGATGTCGCACTCCTCGCACACCCCAATCGCAATGGCGCGACAAGATGCCGCACCTCCCAGGAAAGCCCTGACATGAGCACCGAACCCGCATCCCCTCCCGCCTCCCTCCCGCCCGACACCCACACCCACACGCGCCTGTGCCGCCACGCCACCGGCGAACCGGCCGACTACGCCCGAGCGGCGCTCGAAGCCGGCCTCGACACCATCGCGTGCACCGACCACATCCCGTTTCCGGACGACCCGCAGCCGACCATCCGCATGGCGCTCGAAGACTTCCCGCTCTACCTCGAGATGGTCCACGCCGCCGCCGCCGAAGTCCCCGGCTGCCGCGTCCTGCTCGGACTCGAAGCCGACCACCGGCCCGACCTCGTCGCCCTCCGCCATCTCGACCGCCTCCTCGCGCAGGACGACTTCGACATCGTCCTCGGCTCCGTCCACTCCGGTCCCTTCTGGGATTTGAACCCCGACGACCCCGCTGCCACGCCCGCCTTCGTCGAAGACATGTGGCGCACCTACTTCCGCCGGCTCACCGACCTGGCGGACTCCCGCCTCTACGATGCCGTCGCCCACATCGACCTCCCCAAACGCCGCGGCCTCCGCCCGCCGCCATCCGCCATCCGCGACATGGTCCTGCCGGCCCTCGACGCCGTCGCCGAAGCGGGCATGGCCGTCGAAATCAACACCAGCGGCCTCCTCCACGGCGCGCAGGAAATGTACTGCTCCCCCGACATCCTCCGCTGGATGGCCGAGCGCGGCATCCCCGTCCTGTTCGGCTCCGACGCCCACCGCCCCCGCGACATCGCCCGCGCCTTCCCCGAAGCCGTCGCCGCCGCCCGCGCCGCCGGCCACACCCACCGCGCCGAGTTCCGCGGCCGCAAGCTGCAGCTCATGCCCCTGTAGTTGGACACCTGGCGCGGGTTCAGAAATAGTGTGGCCACAATTCCTTGGGGTTGACAGGTGAAAACCTTGTCTTTTGCATGGTGCGGCTGGCCGGTAGGGGCCGACCTCCGGGCGGCCCGTCATGGGCCATCCTTTCGCACGGCCCGCCCGGAGGTCGGGCCCTACCGGAGGGAGCTCCCGGCAAGAAAGCGAAAGGTTTTCACCTGGCAACTCCCCTGTCCCACCACCTTTTCCACCACGGACGCGCAGAAGCGCGTCCCTCCCCGAGGAGAGCGCACCGGGGTCGCGCTTCCGCACGACCTTGTGGTGGAAAATGTCTGGGAAGCCACAGGAAATCTGACCCCGCTCTAGAAATCTAGAGCAAATTAAGAAAAAGTGTAGTCGCAAGCCGGGGAGGGCCCGGCTTCGTCCGGGCCTGGTTTTTCGTCCTTGCACACGGCCGCGACAAAGCGCGGCCCTCCCGAAACGGCTACAGCATTTCTTAAACCGCTCTA
>JAFYAC010000081.1 GCA_017540905.1 Kiritimatiellia bacterium
CGGGCGCGGCGGCGGGGGCGGCGGGTTCCTCGGGGACGATGTCTTCGACGATTTCCTTGAGGATGGTCGAGTAGCCCTTGCCTTCCTGCATGTCGGTGCCGACGTTGCCCATGGCCTGCGCGGCTTCTTCCTGGTTGGAGGCGTTTTCCATCACGAAGACCGTCGAGCCGATCTGGATGCGGTCGCCCGCCTTGATCTCGGCCGTGTCTTCGACGCGTTCGCCGTTGACGTAGGTGCCGTTGCGGGACTTGAGGTCCTTCAGGTAGAACTTGCCGTCGGAGAGCCGGATGCCGCAGTGGACGCGGGAGACCTTGTCGTCGAGCAGCGGGATGTCGGCTTCGCGCGAGCGCCCGATGGAGAGCGGTTCGGTGGTCAGCTCGATGTCCTTGGGGATGCCGAGTTTGTTGACGTAGCGCAGATGCATGGCGGGTTCCTTTCGTGGGTTGACTAGACGATGCCTTTTTCGATGAGCGAGGCGAAGTATTCGATGGTGCGCGCGAGGCCTTCCTCCAGCGGGACCTTGGGCTCCCAGCCGAGGACCTTGCGGGCCTTGGCGATGTTGGGCTGCCGGACCTTGGGGTCGTCCTGCGGCAGGGGATGGTACTCGATGGGCGACGCGGAGCCGGTGAGTTCCTTGATCTTGACGGCGAAGTCCTTGACGGTCAGTTCGCGCGGGTTGCCGATGTTGACCGGCGTGTCGCAGTCGGACATCATCAGCCGGTAGATGCCGTCGACGAGGTCGGAGACGTAGCAGAAGGAGCGGGTCTGGCTCCCGTCGCCGAAGATGGTGATCGGCTCGCCCTTGAGCGCCTGGCAGCAGAAGGCGGGGACGATGCGGCCGTCCTTGGGGCGCATGCGCGGGCCGTAGGTGTTGAAGATGCGGACGATGCGGGTCTCGAGCTTGTGGTAGCGGTGGTAGGCCATGACGATGGCCTCGGCGAAGCGCTTGGCTTCGTCGTACACGCCGCGCGGCCCGATGGGGTTGACGTTGCCCCAGTAGCTCTCGACCTGCGGGTGGATGAGCGGGTCGCCGTAGACTTCGGACGTGGATGCGAGCAGCAACCGCGCGCCCTTCGCCTTGGCCAGCCCGAGGGCGTTGTGGGTGCCGAGGGAGCCGACCTTGAGGGTCTGGATGGGCAGTTCGAGGTAGTCGATGGGGCTCGCCGGCGACGCGAAGTGGAAGATGTAGTCGAGCGGGCCGCTGAAGTCGATGTGGTTCGAGACGTTGTGGTTGATGAACTCGAAGTCGGTCCGGCTGCGCAGGTGCGCGATGTTGTCGAGGTTGCCGGTGAGGAGGTTGTCCATCGCGTACACGCGGTGGCCTTCCGCCAGCAGCTTGTCGCACAGATGCGAGCCGAGGAAGCCGGCGCCGCCGGTCACGAGGGTCACGGGTTGTTTCTTGGGGGTGAGGATTTCGGTCATGGCGTTTCGTCCTTTTCTGTCAAAGGGGTGGGTCCGTCCGCGGCGTCCTCCGGCACGAGCAGGAGCGGATGGAGGGCGGCGGCGAAGTTGGCGATCTGCTGGAGGTGGGCGTCGCTGCCGGGGTCGCGCGGAGCGGAGAGCGCGATGTAGGCCCAGCGGTGGGAGACGCCGCGGAGGACGCGGTCGGTGGCCATCCAGACCATGCGCTGGACGTGGGACGCGGTCTCGCGGCCCTTGCCGACGAACCAGTAGGCGTAATAAATGGTTTCGGTGCGCCCGTCGGCGCCGGTGCGGTTCATGTCCAGCACCATCACGTCCAGCGGCTCGCGCCCCCCGCCGAGCGGGATGCGCAAAAGCGTGTCGTTGACGATTTCGTACCCGGCCGCCGTCATGCACACCTGCGGACGGTGGATGCTGGAGCGGTCGTTGCCGCTGAGGACGATCGACGCGTGGACGGGCGCGGCGCCGTCGCGCAGGTAGTACTTGCGGACCAGCCCCGTGTCTGCCGGAAGCATCCGCTTTTCCGCGTGGTTCATGTACTGCAGCGGCTTGCCGCAGGCCGGGCACGGCGTCCCCGGCGGAACGTCCACGCAGACGCGCGCGCACAGCTCGTCGGGGCAGTTGACCAGGTCGTGCCCGGTCCAGCCGGCGACGCGCTCCGGCAGGGCGAGCACGATGCCCGCCTCGTCGGTGTCCGCCACGCCGGTCCTGTTGACCATGAACCAGCCGGCGACCGCCAGGACCGCGACTACGAAGAGACGCGCGGCAAGAAGATGTTTTTGGCTTTTGTCCATGTCGATGCCCAGTCCATGTTCAGCGCGCGGTCCAAGAGGAGGACCAGCGCGATGCTGATCAGGAAAATCGGATACCCCGAGTAATCGTGCCAGAGCCCCATCGCCAGCTCCTGCCCCCAGAAGCGCGCCACCACCACCACCAGCACGATGCGGCATACGTTCGCGACGATCGCCACCGGGATGCTCAGCAAAAACAGCGCCCACTTCTTCCACTGCGTCTTCTGGCTGTACCACGCGTAGAAGGCGATCAGCGCCGTCATCGCCAGCAGCGACCGCAGCCCGCTGCATTCCGGCGCCACGTTGAAGCTGTTGCCGTCCGCCGCGTAGAGGCCCGAGCCGACCCGCTCCACCGCGATGCCGATGCCGTTGAGCGTCCAGGCGGCCATCTTCGTCGCCAGGATGCGCAGCGGCGACGTCATGCTGTCGATGAAGTTCAGCGGGATCGCGAGGACAAGATAGGCGCATGGGAAAACCGTCAGTTTCGCCACTTCCCACCCGTACATCAGGAACGGCAACCCCCACAGCACCCCGATCAGCCCTGCCGCCGAGATGCGCGGCTGCTGCGCCAGCACCCCCACCCAGTGCAAAAGCAACCCTGCCAGGAGCGGCAGCACCCCGAGCCAATCCACGCGCTTCGGCGCCGCCGCGAGCTTCTTCCGCTGCATCCAGAGCGCGAGCAGCGACGCCAGCGGCAGGAACATGCAGTACGCGAAATCATTGACCCACCGGCTCTTCAGCCACAGGAACAGCGAGTTCCGGCACGTCGCCACCTCCTGGCTGTTCCCGTGCAGGTGGAAGAGGAAAAACAGCTCCCCGCACACCACCGCCCAGAACGCCAATTCCGTCCACGCGCCCCGTCCGAGTCCCGACCACCGGAACCCGCCGAGCCACTTGCCCAAACTGGAATCGCTTTTCTGCATCCCCTCCACCATACCCCATCTCCCTGCCCGCTTGCAACCGCCTTTTCCCTCCCTCCCCCGCTTCCATCCCCCCTCTCCGCCGCCCGCGACTTTGAATTGTGATATCAAGGAAAATATGGTTGATTTTTCTGTCTTTTCCGGTGTTTTCCATGGGCGGCGCGGCCGCCCCTCCCTCCCGCGCCCCGCCCCAGTCCCTTCCGCACCCGCGTTCTACTGGCTGGACAAACGCCCCGAAATGCGGTAGGCACGCCGTGATGACTGAAACGCTTGAACAAGAACCCGGACAAGCCGTCCCCCCCGCCGCGCCCGAACCGGCGGACGGACCGGACGGCACCGTCGCCGAACTCCTGCGGTTGCGCACGCGCATCTTCCTGCTTTCGCCCCTGCGCAAGCGGCTGGCGCGGCTTCTTTCGCGAATGCTCGGCAAAACCGCCGGGCAGGACATCCTTTCCTACACGGCCGACGAACTCGTCGCGGCCGTCGTCGCGCAGAACGCCGACCCCGCCGGCGAAGCCGCCTGGACCGCCGCCGCCGAATCCCCCGCCCGCGGCGCCCTGCTCGGCGGGCTGGGCTTCCGGCAGGTGCGGGAAGTCGGCGCGGAGGGGCGGATTGGCGTGGACGAAGCCTCGCAGGACGCCGCCGTCCTCAGTTGCGTCCTCGAATACGCCGTGCGCCCCGAAGACGTCATGGCGCAGGTCCACCGCGCGCTCCGGCCCAAAACCCGCCTCATCCTGCACGTGCGCCGGCGCCGCCGCTCCCTCATCGGCCTCTTCCGCCGCTGGGCGGGGCTCGCCGATCCATCCCGCCCGCCCGTCCGCGGCGGCTTCACCCCCGCCGAGCTGTTCGACGCCATCAAGGACGGCTTCGACGTGCAGGAGACCGAGGCCTACGGCAAGTTCTTCACCGAGTTCACCGAAGTGCTGGCCGAGCTGTTCGCCGGCCTCGTCCCCGACACCTGCGAAGAAGCCTCCCTGCGGCCCGGGAGCCTGAAGCGCGCCCTCTGGGCCTACCGCCTCTTCACGCCGCTGTTCTGGATTTCGGCGGCGCTCGACGCCGTGTGCTTCTTCCTGCCCTGCCACCACCTGGTCATCCGCGCCAAGCGCCGGATGCTCTGGGTGCCGCGCGTGACCCCGCGCCTCCGCGACGGCCGAAGCATCGCCGAAGCCGCCCTCGGCTCGAAGATCGGCACCGCCGTCGACTCCTGACCCGGCGGCCGCCCCCGGACGCGGACGCGTGCCGCCGGAACGGCAACCCCCTGCAAGGAAGAGCCCCGACAACCTCCAACCCAAGAACCAAGAAAGGAACGACATGAAACGCACGCCCCTCCTCCGCCTGACCCTCGCCGCCCTGGCCCTCCCCACCCTCCTCGCCGCCTGCACGACGGCCCCGAAGGCGCCCGCCTCCGTCACGACCGCGGAACTCATCCGCACTTCCCGGAGCTGGGATGGCGCGGAACTGCCCGACTACCCCTCCGGCCGTCCCGAACTGGTGGCCGTCCGCTACGTCTTTCCGGCCGGGCAGAAACTCGGCTGGCACCACCATCCCGTGATGAACTACGGCGTCCTGCAACAGGGCGAACTGACCATCATCGGCCTGGACGGCAAGGAAAAGACCGTCCACGAAGGCGAAGCGGTGGTCGAGATGGTCGACACCATCCACCACGGCGAGAACCGCGGCACCAAGCCCGTCATCCTCGACATGTTCTACCTCTCCCAGGAAGGCCTCCCCCTCGCCGTCCAGCACCCCGAAATCCCGCTGGAGTGACGGAAGCCGCCTGACGGGATGCGCCGCGCCCTGCGGGCGCGACCATTTCGGGGAAACGGCTGGGAAAGCGGGTGGATTCCGGGGGGCGCGGGCATCCCTTCCGCGGCTTGCATGGAGATGGGGAAACGACCGGAAATGTCCATCTTCTCCCATAATCTCCCATCCAGCGGCGCGGCTGGAAGCCGCACCTCCGGAAGTCGCGCCATGCTTGTTCAGAAGGTCTTGCGCCACATGCCCACATCCATGGCGCGGCTGGAAGCCGCACCTCCCAGGGCGTTTCCCCACCACATGGTCGCGCGGAAGCTCAACCGATGCGCCCGCCACGGGGAGGGACGCGCTTCCGCGCGTCCGCTGGGGAAAAGGCGGCAACGCAATGGGCGGCGGCCACACTATTCCTGAAACCGCTCTAGAGGGTGCCGTAGGCCTCTTCGTCCTCGCAGGCGTCGAGGGAGCGGAGTTCGAGGGCGTTGAGGGCGCGGACCTTGACGCTGACGGCGTCGACGGAGACGCCGGCGGGGGTGTTCTTGGTGGCGGGAACGATCTTGACGTCGATGGTGTCGCCGTTGGGGAAGGCGAAGGTGCGGGCCTCGGCGGAACCGGTGGGCACGATGCCGTACTTGCGTTCGAGGTCGCGCAGGGTGCCCTCGAACTCGCTGCGGACGTCGGCGGGATGGCTCGTGGAGCGGATGCGGTACACTTGGCGGGAGACGGGGGCGGCGACGAGGGTGACGGAGCGGAAGCCGCGGTAGGGACGTTCGGGGACGTAGGCGGTGTTCCCGGTCTTGATCGTGCCGAAGGTCACGCCGAAGAGGCCCTGCAGTTCGGGGTCCCGGAGGGGCGGTGGGGTTGCGACGGGGGCCGGGCGGCGGGGTTGGGGCTGCGCGCAGCCGACCGCCATCAGGGCGGCGGAAGCGCAGACCGCGGCGCAGGCGGCCAGTGGGAGGAGGTGGCGGAGGTGGATGGATTGGCGGTTCATCGGAGGTTCTCCTTGGGGTTGGTGTTGTTTTGAAATCCTTTGGAATCGGGGCATGGCGGCTCAGAAGAGGATGGTGACGCCGCCGCCGAAGGCGGTGAGGGGTTTCTCGATGTCATAGCGTTCGACGATTGCGTTGAGAACGAGATGTTCCCAAATCCGAAGACCCGCTTCGGCCAGGTATTCCCTGCTCTCGGAGGTGAGGAGGATTTCGCCTTTCAGGGTGAGCCGTTTGTAGGTCAGGGTTGCACCGACGCGGCCGGCAATGGTGAGCTTCTTGTCATCAAGGGAAGAATAGTTGTTGGCATGCTCCACGCCCCAATAGTAGGAACGTTTCTGCAGGATGTAGGGGTCTTTGAAGCCGGTGATATACTGGCCTCCGGCACCGACGCCGACATAGGGGGAAAAGACCTCTCCGCGCAACGGATACCACATGCCCCAGCAAATCAGTTCCCAGACGTTTTTGTCGATGTCAGTCACGGATATACGCTTGGAAGAAACGTATTCCTGTTTTTCGTTTGCGTATCCGAAATAGGATCCCCGAATTGCAATATCGAAGGGTATGCCCGGCAGCGGGAATGCGAGTTCTCCTCCCCCCATACCGTTTTTGTCGTCGCTGAAGTTGTCCGCCACAATTCCCCCCCGGAGGGAAAGACGCGCGCGTTCCGGCCAATCGGCGCGGTCGTATTGCGGGCGGGCGGGCTTTTGGGGCTCTGCCGGGCCGAGGGCGGCTTCGAGACGGTCGGCGCGTGCGCGCATTTCCTGGATTTCGCGACGGATTTGGGTTTCGCCGGAGAGGGCGGCGGGGGCGGCGGGAGCGACGGCTGCAGGAACGGCGCCGGAGAGGGCAGCGGGAGAGAAGGCGGCAGGAACGGAAGGGGACACGGCAGGAGCCTGAGCGGCAGGAAGCGTGGTGGGGGAGGGTGCGGGGGCACGGGGCGCATAGGATGAACGGGACGGATAGACCGGGGCGGGCGCGGGTTCGGGTTCGGAAACAGGCGGCGGCGGCGGTTCGGGCTCGGTGGCGGTTTCGGAGGGGAAGGCGGAGGGGCCGTCCCAGAGGACGGCGTCGAGGAGGTCGTCGGCGCGGGCGGCGGCGGGGACGGCCAGCAGGAGGGCGGCGGCAAGGGATGGGAGTCTGGTTTTCATGCCTTGGAGTTCTTTTCGCGTGCCTTACTGGAAATCTTCCTCCGAGGGCGGTTCTTCGTCATCCGCGGGGCGTTTCTTCGGCGGGGCCGGGCGCACGAAGAAGCAGCAACCGGCGAACGCATCCATCAACTGGTTCTCGAAAGTGCTTTTGGGCTTGGTCCGGTCCGCGGCGCCGGCCCCGCCGAAGGCCGGCTCCGCGGCGTCCGGCACGGCGGGTTCGTGCGGGATGGGGGATGGGGCCGCCTGGACGGGAGCAGGGGCCGGTTGGGGGGCCGGTGCCGGTGCCGGTTCCGAAGGCTGGACGCTTGCCGGTGGCCGTGCCAGGGGTTGCAAGGTCGCGGGGGCAGTGGCGGGATAATCGTCCCGGAGCACGGTGTCGAGGAGGTCGTCGGCGCGGGAGGCGGCGGGGACGGCCAGCAGGAGGGCGGCGGCGGCAAGGCAACGGATGCTGTGGCGGGTGGTCATTGGACGGGGGGGCTTTCCGGGGTTGAAGGAGACGGGGAAGTGCCGCCGCCGCGCGGGAGAGGCGCGCGGCGGCGGCGTTGGGGAATCAGCGGTTGTTGGGGGAGGCGGGGCGGAAGCCCTGGGAGTAGAGGTAGGTGATGACTTCCCGTCCGGCCGTGATGCTCAGGGTGGCGATGTCGGCGGTCTCGTCGCCGGCCAGGTCGATCCAGTCCGCGTCGAGGCCGTAGAGCCAGTCGGTGAGTCCGCCAAGATCGACGCCTTGTGCTAGGAGGGTGGCAATCAGGGTTGCCACGGCCTTGTGGACTTCGGGGGCGTTGACGTCGCAACCCTGTTCGACGAGGTAGCGGACCATGTCGGGGAGGGCGAGCTTGACGGCGGCGGCGAGGTGGCGGTCGGTCAGGACGCCGCCGTGGGCGACCAGGGTCTTGAGGGGGAGGACCTTGGCGTGGATGACGCACCAGGAGACGGAACGCTCGCCGACGGGGCGCTTGTTTTCGTCGAGGAGGAAGGAGAGGACTTCTTCGGAGTTGGCGGCGCAGGCGAGGGTGACGAGGTCGTCGCCGTCGGCCGTGGCGCCATCGGTGGCGGCGCCGGCGGCGACGAGGGCGCGCAGGGTGCGCAGGTCGGCGGCGGCGGTGGAGAAGTGGACGGCGGCGCGGCCCTTGGCGTCGGTGGCGTCGATGTCGGAGCCGGCGAGGAGCATGGTGGCCATGGCGGGGTTGCGGAGGCGGGCGGCGAGCATCAGCGGGGTGGCGCCGTCGCGGTCGGGGGTGCGGGCGTCGGCCCCGGCGCCGAGGAGGGCGAGGAGGCGGTCGGCGTCGCCGGCGCGGACGGCGTAGTGGACGGCGCCGGCGCCGTTGGCGTCGCGGCGGGCCGGGTCGGCCTTGGCGAGAATCTTTTCGGCGGAGCCCTTGAAGCCGTACTGGATGGCGAGGAGGTAGGGGGTGCGGCCGTCGACGTCCTTTTCGCTGGCGCCGTCGATGTCGGCGCCCTGGGCGAGGGCGAGGTTGGAGACGTCGTCGAAGCCCATGTAGATGGACGCGAGCAGCAGGGAGGTGGCCTGGGCGGGGGTGATGGAGCCGTGGACGCGGTAGAGGCGCAGCACGCGGGCGCCTTCGCCCAGCATGCGGTTGACGGCGGGTTCGACGCGGTCGGAAATGGCCGCGGTGAACGCGGTCTCGCGGGCGGAGAAGTCGATGGCACCAGCCATTTGCACGACGAGGAATTTCCACGCGGCATCGAGTTTGGCGAGGCGGTCCTGAACCTCCCGGGTGCGCTTGGCGAGGGCTTCCGCCTGGAGGCGGGCGCGTTCCTCGGCGAGGGCCTTCATGAGGCGGGCCTGCGCGGCGGCCTTGAGGTCGAGGATGCGCTTGTTGAGTTCGTAGGTGGTCAGGCCGTTGCGCCCGTGGGGGGCGAGGGCCTTGAAGCCTTCGAAGAGGGCGTCGGCGATGGTGGCGGCGTCCTTCTCGGAAACGTCGTCCTCGACGAGCCCGCGGCGGAATTCGTCCAGGGTGCGCTGGAGGGCGCGCCAGTCGGGTTCGGCGACGGGTTCGAAGCCGGAGGTGGGGACGTCGAGTCGCTGGAGGGCGCGGAGGCGCGCGTGGAGGGCCGTCCATTCGGCGGCGGGGACGAGGTAGTTGGGGTCGCGGAAGCCGGCGCGCGGGGCGATGAGCATGTAGAGGGTGTTGGTGTAGGCGTCGGCGAGGGCGGCGGCGTCGGCCGGGGCGACGAGCTGGTCCACGGCGCGGTCGGCGGAGTCGCCGAGGAGGTCGTCGAGGTGCTCGGGGTACGCGGGGGCGGGGGCGATGCGGGAGACGGCCTTGACGGCGGTGTCGAAGTCGCCGGCCTTGATCGCGCCGTCGACGTACTTGGCGGTGAAGCGCTCCCAGCGGGCGAGGGTCGCAGGGTTGACGCGGGAGTTGAGGAAGCCGCACTTGGCGAGGTAGACGATGGCGTCCACCTGGGGCTGCCGGGTGGGGGTGGTGCCGCAGTCGTAGATGGCCGAGCGGGCGGCTTTGTCGTTGCCGGACGCCAGGGCGGCGTCCACCTGCGACTCCAGGGTGCGGATGCGGGTGGCCGTGTATTGCGCCTCGGACGGGTTCACGAGCGTTTCGAGGAGGTCCTCCTTGACCGCTTCCTCGGGGGAGCGCTTGCCGTAGTTCATGTCGCCCTTGGGATAGGCCTTGGCCTCCACTTCGCGGGCTTCCCGGAACTTGTGCTGCTGGCACAGCGTGGTCATCCGTGCGCGGACGGCCTCGGGGTGGAATTTGGTGGTCGAGCAGCCCGCCAGCGCGAGCGCCAGCGCGGCCAGCGCCGCGGTGCGGATTCCCGTCGTCTTCATCGTTTGCTCCTGCTTGGGTGTGTTTTGAAAGGGGTTGGAACGCGCCGGACGCCCGTAAACGGAAGCACGCGACTCCGTTCCTCCGTCCCGAGAGAGGCCGTAGGAAGCCCATGGACGGACGGGGAGGCGGGTCGCGCGCGCGGAACGGCGCGCAGAACCCGAAGCGTCTGGTCCATGTGGAAAGTTCCTACGTTTCTCACGTGACTTCTTCGCGTTTGCGGAAAACCGGTTTGTTTCGCCTTGCGCGGCCGGCCCGGGGGGAGGGACGCGTTGCGGCGCATCCTTCCTACCACCGTTCCGGGAGCCTGCAAAGCCAAAACGGCCGGGAGTGCCGGCCCCCGGTCGCCGCCGCGCATGCGCGGACCCGCCTTCCCGGAATGGCTCATCTGGAACCTTTGAGGGCGTTCATGATGTTCTCCATCTTGTATACTCCCTCGGGGACGGCCTGTTCTGACAAAGAAAGTGGAAAAAAGCGCGAAGCGGCGGCCGGGTCGGGCAGGGTCGGGAGCTGTCCGGCGACTCCGGATGGAGGGAAGGAGGTTGCCACGGGTTCGGCCCCGAGCAGTTCCAGCCCGCGGTCGGCAACGTCCGCGGCACCGGCCCAGTCCTGCCGTTCCATCAGGTCTTGGGCGCGGAAGAGCAGCCTCCAGCCGCGCTGGACCTCCTCGTCGTCGGCGCGGCCGTCGTCCAGCGCGGCGTCCAGCAGCGCCTGCAAGGCCCCGACGGTCTTCCAGGCCGTCTCGGAGGGATTCACGAGGGTGTCGACCAGTTCCCGCTTGACGAGTTCTTCGGGGGAAGGGTTGCCCGCCTGCGGATGGTCCTTGGGATACTCCTTCACCTTCACCTCGCGGGCCTCCTGGTACCTGTGCAGCGCGCACAGCTCGGTCATGCGGGCGCGGACTTCCTCGGGATGGAAATGGACGGTCGGCGTGGTCTTGCAGCCCGCCAGCGCCAATACCAGCGCCAGGGCCGCCGCGGCCATCGCCGCGGCAAGGGGCTTTGTCGTGTTCATCCTGCTTTTCTCCGGTTGGATGGTTTCAAGGCGGACGCCTCCTGTGTACCACCCCGGACGGTCGGCGCAAGGCAAAAAACCGCCGGGACGGAATTCCTGGGCACCGCTGGATTTCGAAACCTTGTATCCAACGTCACGGAACGCCCCTCCATCCGCTTGGCCCGCGGCGTCGCGCAAAGCGGGCTTGACGATGCATTTCCGGGCGGTTATAGTCACGCACCATCGAAGCCAACGTAGCTCAGCTGGCAGAGCATCGCATTCGTAATGCGACGGTCGACGGTTCGAATCCGCCCGTTGGCTCCATCTTAATACCCTTGGAACCAAGCAGTTGCGCCATTCCAAGGGTCTCTTTTTGTCCCTGTCCCACAAGGCGCCCCAACCGCCCGAAAGCGCCCGAAACAGGCCTTGCGGGGTCGAATATTTGCCCGGAATTTGCCCGGACCGTCGTTCCAATCCTGTCGGACAACGTGGGGCCCCGTCACCACACTCGCCCCTCGTCCATCGTAAAGTTCATTCTTTCGCATGTTTTCGGTAGGGCAGCGAGTCCCTTCGCCGCCGTGTGCCTGCCTTGCGAATGGACAAACGCTTGAGAGGGACGTTTTGGAAGTGCGAAGCTCCTCCCTGGAAAATCTCCGTGCCTCCTTCCTCCGCGCGCTCCGTGTTTTGCGCCGCAGGCAGAGGAAAAAGGAGAGCGGGCGGGGTTGTTCCATGGGTGGGCGGAGCTTGTCTGATCAGCATTCGGGACTGCCCGCCCTACCACACGGCCGAAAAAAACAAATGATTGGGGCGGAGGGCAGTGCGGAAGAGCGCCACGCGGGGGTCGGGGGACGGCAGGCGCGCAAGGGACCAGTGGCGCGCAATCCAGTCGAGGGTCGCGGCGTGGTGGAAGGCCACGTGGGTGGCATCGTTGGCGTAGGACCAGCCGGGGAAGGCGGCCTCGTCAGTCCAGAGGGACGTCATGACGACCAGCAGCCCGCCGGTGGCGACGCGGGCCAGCATACGCTCCCAGTCGCGGGCCGGCTCCCGGAAGTGTTCGACGACTTCGGTGGCGAAGACGGCGGGATAGCGGTCGAGGGGCGGCGGTTCGGGGTAAAAGCAGGGGTCCCAGCGGTCGCAGGGAATCCCGAAAGCCGCCAGCGGGACGTGGAGGGCCGGGCCGGGCCCGCATCCGTAGTCGAGGGCCCGCGCCCCGGGATCGGCCGCCGCCATCGCGGCCAGGAATGGCGTCGCGGCGGCCGTGGCGCGGGAGAGGAACGCGACGTAGCCGGCGTCTTCCGGTCCGTTCTCGTGGAGGGCGTAGCGGGCGCGGGCCTCCTCCGGCGTGGGCAGCTCGCCCCGCGCGGTGAACAGCAACCTGCAGCCGGGGCAGAGGAGGTGGTGGCGGTGCCAGCGGTCGGACAGCGTCCGGAAGGGTCCCCCGCCGCCGCACAGGGGGCATGCGGAATCCACGCCGGGCTGGCCCGCGGAGGCGTTCACGCGCCGGGGGACTGCGCGGGCGGGGCCGGAGGCGGGACGACGCCCGGCGGCAGGGTCGCGGGCGGCTCGGCCTTCGGGAGCCGCAGGCGGACGGTCACCGTGGTGCCGACGCCGAGGGCGGACGCGATGTGGAAGTCGTCCGCGACGCGCTTGGCGTTGGGCAGTCCCATGCCGGCGCCGAATCCCATGGCCTTGACCCATTCGTTCGCCGTCGTCCAGCCTTCCTTCATGGCCAGCGAGACGTCGGCGATCCCGGGCCCCTGGTCCTTGGAAACCACCTGGATTTCGTCCTCGTCCACCCGGAACGACAGGGTGCCGCCGTCGGAGTGGACCGCCAGGTTGATCTCCAGCTCGTAGGCGGCGATGGCGACGCGACGGATGATCTTCGCGTCGATGCCGCGCTGGCGGAGGACGTTCTTGATTTCCGTCGAGGCCTTGCCGGCGTTCTCGAAGTCCGACTTCTGCACGCGGTAGGTCTTGAAGTAGCACGTCGCGTTGTCGTCCACCGGCAGCGTGTACTGGTTCTCGATCCGCGCCAGCTCCCGGAACAGCTCCATCAGCAGGCGCGAGTTGATGGACCGGGCCGTGATGATCCCCACCGGCTCGTTGCTCGCGTTGAGGACCGGGAAACGCCGGTAGTCGTACTTGTTGAAGTAGGACAGGACGATGCTCAGCGGCATGTTCTCCTCGACCGTCACCGCGTTGGGCGCCATGAACTCGGACACCGGCGCGTCCAGCCGGTTCGTCTCCAGCGCCTGGATCAGGTCCTCGATGCTGATGATGCCGTACAGGCGCTTGTTCTCCACGACCGGCACGCCGGACACGCGCTTGGCCTGCATCAGGGCCTTGAGGTCGCGCATGGTGGCGGAGCGGGGGATGACGACCAGGTCCTTGGCCATCACGTCGCGCACGCGGAGCTTGTAGAGCAGCTCCAGGAAGAGGAGGGGCGACTGCTCGGCGGTCAGCTGCAGCGGGTTCATGGCACGCCGGCGGCTAGCGGCCGAGGGCCTTGCCCAGCGCCACGGAGGCCTCGAACTTCGCCATTTCCGTGCGGGCCAGCGTGATCCCCAGCTCCTGGGCGAGCGCCACCATGTTCGGCGGCGGCGTCTTGCCGTTCGCCACCACCAGCGCCACCGCGCCCACCACGTTCGCCGTCCGCAGCGACTGGTCGGACACCAGTGAGGACAGCAACAGCGGCTGGTCCTGGTCCATCATCAGAACGTCGCTCATCAGGTCGGACGAAATGACGTTGACGACGTCGGTCGCGTCGTGCGCGTCGTCGCTCCAGAGGATTTCGGCCTCTACGGCCCGGAGAAGATCGGAAAGTTTCATGTGGCCTCGCTTGTGCTCGTCGGGGTGTGGTGGATATTTCCCGCGGATTATACACGCAAGCCCCGCCCGCGGCAACACCCGGTTGGCCAACGGGTGTAACCACAAAGTGTCAGGGGGGGGGAGCGCCCTGTTTTCCCCGGCGTGCGGTTTTTGCTTGCAACTCGGCGGGAATGTTGAGATGTTTGTCGGTACGTTATTATTGTGCTTAAGTTCGGAAAGGACATTCCTGATGCAAAACACCCAGGCCGGACCCAAGCCCTTCTCCGACATCCTCGCGCGGATCGCCGCCATCGGCCCCTTCCTCCCGGGGAGCGTCCGCAAGACTTCCGACAAGAGGAAGAACGCCGCCGGCGAAACCGTCGTGTACGAAGGCCAGCCGCTGTTCAACTTCCGCGGCAAGGACGTCCGCATCCCCAAGGCCGCCTACGCCGAGGTCAAGCAACGTACCGAAAACTACCGCCGGTTCCAGGCCCTCGTCGCGGAGTTCGAGGAGGCCGCCGTCGCCGCGTGGCTGCCGAAAGGCGCGAAAAAAAAGACTGGTCGTTCGCGCTGATGCCGTGCCTGTCGGCGATGGCGGCGGCCGTCGCCGGGGTGGCCGGCGGCGCGAAGGCGGACCCGGCCATCATGGACGCGGCGTGGCGGGACGCGCTCGCCACGCTGGAGCAGGTCCTCTCCGCCCTGTGCGGGTCGCTGCGCGGCGCCGACACCGTGCGCACGCGGCCGGTGAACGTGCTCACTACGGGCGGCTGGGCGCGCGTCCGCTACCCGTACGCGCCCGGCAAGGTGACCGGACGGACCGCCGTCGCGCTGCTCTGCGGCGGGGCGGAGGGGAAGAAACGCCGCCCCAAGGCCACGGAGGCGGCCCGCCTACGCATCGCCAAGGGGGCGGCGCTGCTCGGTTCCTACGCGGAATCGCGGAACTTCCTGGCCGGCGAGTGCGGCATGGACGCGGGACGCGAGACGCACCGGCGCATCGCCAACGAGGCCGGTCGGCGCACCCGCGCCGCCGTCGCGAAGGGCCGCGGCGCGGCGCGCCCCCGCCCGCGCGCGTGGACGCCGCCCGAGGGGGCCGTCCCCATGGCGAAGACCCACTTCGTGCTCGCCGACGGCAAAGCCTTCCCGTGCGTGAAAAAGGACCTGCGCGGCCGCCGCGGCCGCAACGGCGGCGCCGCGAAAAAACGCAACGCCAACCTCCTCGTCGTGGCCACCAGCGAGTGGACGGACCGGCGCGGGCGGCCCCTTTTCGCGCCCGGCTCCGTCCGCTACCATCCGACGGGCGCGGGCGGGGCGGCGCTCGCCGACGAGCTCTGGCTCGTCGGCGGACAGGAGGGGGTCCGGGAAAACGGCCCGCGCATCCAGTACCTCACCGACGGCGAGGATGAACTCGAGCACGTCTACCAGATGCTCTTCGCAAGCTGGCCGAACGCCACCCGCACCCTCGACGCCATGCACGCCTGCGGCTACGTGGACACCCTCTGCAAACTGCTCGCCCCGGACCCCTCCGCCGCCGACAAGGCCTCGCGCGCCCTGCGCCGCAAGCTTGTGGAGAAAGGTTGGCGCGGGTTCGAGAAAGCCTTCCGCCGCCGCTTCGCCCGCACGCCGCCGGAAACCCTCTCCGGCGATGCGGCAAAAGCCTGGAACTACCTCGCGAAGCGCTCCCACCAGATGGATTACCCCGGCTACCGGCGCCGCCACCTGTCCATCGGATCCGGAATGGTGGAATCGGGCTGCAAAAACATCTTCGGCGCCCGCCTCGAAGGCCCGGGCATGCGCTGGCGCTTCGCCAACGGCCTCGGCATTGCCACCCTCCGCGCCCAACTGAAATCCGGCCGGCCCATCTTCGCCTGACCCCACTCCCATGCCGCTGACACTTTTGGGTTACACCCTGGCCAAGGGCGACGGAGGGGGGGAGAGCCATCGGAAGGACATGAATCGACACCCGCCTTTCGCGGCGCGTGCGCCATCCCCCCGCCCGCTTGCGGCCTGCGGGTTCCCGCTCCCTCCCTGCCCGTCACCGGACCCGGTTCCGGCGTGCGGCCAGTGGTCCGTTCAGCCACGCACGGATGTCCGATTGAAGGCGCCGCGTCTCCTCATCCGGGTCCGTCTCGCCCAACACCTTCCGCACCGCATCCCAGAACGCCCTCGTCCGCACCGCGTCCGCCGTCACGGCCAGCCCCGCGTGATTCACTTGCGATACCAAGGGATTCATTGGGTTTTCCTTGGGTTTCCGCCGTCTCCCGCGCCCCGGCTTCGGCGGCTGGATGCGCCGGATCGTCACCATCCGCATGATGCCGAGCTTGGACTCCACCGTCCGTGTCAGGCGCGTGAGCTTCGGGTTCTCCGCCAGCAGGCGGCCGAGCTTGGCCTTGGCGGCGGCCGCCGCCTTGCGGTCGGCGGGAGGGAGCGAGGAGAGGTCTTCCGCGTTGTCGGGCAGGATCCACTCCAAGGGGATGCGGGCGTCGAGGCCAATCAGTTGCCGGAGGCGGGTCGCCAGCTTCTTGTAGTGCATGGCGGTGGAGTACTTGACGGCGGGGACGTTCTTTTTCATCCATCCCTTGAGGCCCGGGTGCCGGGCGCAGATGCGCTTCGAGCCGTTGCGGGCTTTCTTGAAGAGAAAGCGCGAGTCGAGGGTGGGTTCGAGGTCGGCCAGGCGGGAACCGATGCGCAGGCGGCCGCACAGGGTGCGCGGATCGAGGTCCCATACTTCTTCGATGTCTTCGGGGGAGGGCGTGCCGCGCAGGGACAGGGGCGGTTGGGGCTCGGGCGGTGGAAGGGGCTCGGGCGGGGCGACGCGGCGGCGGAGGCGGGCGAGGATGCGCTTGCCGCCGTACCACGCGAGGTGGACGGCGAGGGCGCCGGTGAAGAATGCGAGGGATTCGACTCCCTGCACAAGGAGGGCCGCCGGATGGTGGGTGGCGGCGCAGGAGGTGTCGAAGCAGTCGCGGGCGAGGGCTTCGAGGTAGCCGGGGGGGAATACGGGTTCTTGGTTCATGGGGGGAATGATGGTGGAAAAATCTTGGGAATGCAAGAATTTTCCTTGATATCGCGAGTGGATTTCTGCGGAAGGGGACGAGGTGGAGGGATGAGGC
>JAFYAC010000082.1 GCA_017540905.1 Kiritimatiellia bacterium
CGAAAACGGGCTTCGCGGCGTTCCTCGAACTGTACGTGTGGTACACCAACGGCGAACTGGACGGCCTCTACCGAAGGCCGGCCTGACTCTTCCTTCCTCCCGACATGGGCTGGCTGGAGTGTACAAACCAGAGATGCGCCCCCTGCAGGGCCGCTCCGCGCTTTCGGCTTTCTTTTCGCCGCGCGCTGGAGGATAATGGACGGGCTTTTCAAACGACAGGAGTCAACCACCATGGACATCCACGAACTCGAACAACGGACCCAACAGGCGCTGGACGAAGTGCAATCGGCACCGGACGCGGCGGCGGTGGAAGCCTTGCGCGTCCACTACCTCGGCCGCAACGGCCTCCTCCCCCAGTGGATGGGCCTGCTCAAGGAAGCCGCCGACAAGCGCGCCATGGGCCAGGCGCTCAACCGCTTCAAGACCGGCGTGCTCGCCGCCGTCAACGCCCGCAAGGACGCCCTCGCCGCCGAGGCGAAGGCGGAGCGGGCGGGCGCGTTCGACCTCTCGCTGCCGGGCCGCTGGGCGCGCCGCGGCCGCCTGCACCCGATCACGCAGCTGATCGACCGGACGAGCGCGATCTTCCGCCGCATGGGCTTCACGGTGGCGGACGGGCCGGACATCGAGACGGAGCACTACAACTTCGACGCGCTGAACACGCCGGCGGACCACGCCGCGCGAGACACGCAGGACACGTTCTACCTCCCCGGCGGCAACCTCCTGCGCACGCAGACCTCGGCGGTGCAGGCGCGGTGGATGGAGGCGCACAAGCCGCCGGTGCGGATCGTGTGCCCGGGCCGCTGCTACCGCCGGGACACGACGGACGCGACGCACAGCGCGAACTTCCACCAGATCGAGGGCCTCTACGTGGACCGCCGCGTGAGCCTGGCGGACCTGAAGAGCGACATGGACCACTTCGCGCGCGAGCTGATGGGCAGCGGGGTGAAGAGCCGGTTCCGCGCGCACTTCTTCCCGTTCACGGAGCCGAGCGTGGAAGTGGATTTTTCCTGCCACATGTGCGGCGGGAAGGGCTGCCGGGTGTGCAAGGGGAGCGGCTGGATCGAGATCATGGGGGCGGGGATGGTGGACCCGAACGTCTTCGCGGCGGCGGGCTACGAACCGGACACGGTGACGGGCTACGCCTTCGGGATGGGCCTGGAGCGCCTGGCGATGATCCTCTTCGGCATCGACGACATCCGCCGCCTCTACGAAAACGACGCCCGCTACCTCGCGCAGTTCTGAGGAATGCACGACAGGCGGCACAGCGGAGCGCGGCGCGCAACGCCCGATTGGCGGCCCGATTGCAATCGGCTGCAATCGATGGCAATCGACGGCCGTCGAATCCCCCCGCCCTCCGGATTTGACAGCGCGCGGGCCGCGTTGTTATCCCCATGAACCATTCGCACCCAAAGGATGAACCATGGGCGAACTGAACTTGCACGCGATGGACGAGCCCCAGGCCGCAACGCTGGGGGTATCGGCGGAGCAGGAGCGTCCGGCGCCAGGGTTCATGCGGTTCGCGGGGGGCCTCACGGCGAAAGACGTTGCCGAAATGCGCGCGGCACTCGACGACGCCACCTTCTCGCGCATGGATGGAGAGGACGGCTCCGAGACATGACCGCCCCCCTGCACAACCGGCCCGCCCTCGGCGCGCAAGAAGTTTTCCAACCATTGGAAAAAAAGTTTCCAATCATTGGAAAAATCGGCGCGGTTTTTCCAACCATTGGAAAAAAAGTTTCCAATCATTGGAAAAAACCGGAAAATTTTTTCCAATCATTGGAAAACCGGCGAAAAATTTTTCCAATCGTTGGAAAACTCCTGACGCCGGGCGAAGGGTCGGCCGCCGTCGGTTGCCGTCGATTGCAGTCGGTGGAACCGATGCCGTCGTGCGGCTTGATGGAAAAAGGATTGGGCCGGTGAAGAAGTCTGGCGAACTGGACGTGCGCGGGACGCTGGTGCGCGTGGTCAAGATCGGCGGCGAGGATTACGTCTGCCTGACCGACATGGCGAAGCTCAGGTCCGAAGACCCGAGTTTCACCATCAACCACTGGATGCGGAACCGCATGACCATCGAGTATCTCGGGCTTTGGGAGACGCTGTACAACCCGGATTTCAAACCTGCCGAATTCGGTAGGTTTAGGGAGCAGTGCGGATTGAACACCTTCGTGCTCAGCCCGACGAAATGGATCATGGCCACGAACGCCATCGGCATTGTCGCGCAGGCCGGCCGCCATGGCGGCACGTTCGCCCGCAACGACATCGCCTTCAAGTTCGCCGCGTGGCTGTCGGTGGAGTTCGAGCTGTACCTGGTCAAGGAGTTCCAGCGGCTCAAGGCCAAGGAACAGGAACTGCTCGGCTGGTCGGCGAAGCGGGAACTGGCGAAAATCAACTACCGCATCCACACAGACGCCATCAAGGGGAACCTGATCCCCGCCCAGGTCTCGCGGGCGCAGATGAACATCATCTACGCAAGCGAGGCCGACGTCCTGAATGTCGCGCTCTTCGGCATGACGCACCGGCAATGGCAGGCGGCGAATCCGGAGCTGGAAGGCAACCAGCGCGACTACGCCACCATCGACCAGCTCATCTGCATCTCCAACATGGAGAACATCAACGCCGTGATGATCAACGACGGCATCCCGCAGCCGCAACGCCTGAAGAAGCTGAACGAAATCGCCATCCAGCAGATGCGCATCCTCTCCGAAGTCGAAGGACGGAAGTATCTGAAATGAGAGAACTGCGGCAGTCCCGAAAATTCCCCTTGCATTCCCCGGGCACGGCGGACGGAAAGCGGCCGGAGGAGCGCCTGACGGGCAAGCAGCGCGCCTTGCGCGGGCTGAAGTTTTTTCTCGGGGTGTTCGCCGTGGTGTTCGTGCTGGCCGCGGCGAGCGTGACGGTCGTGCCGGAACGGGACGTGTGGAGTTGGAGAGCCGCCTTTGCGGCCGTGAGCGCCTTGCCGGCCTCGGTGCTGGCGGGGGTGATTGTCATGGCGTTCCCCCGGCGCCGCCTCTGGCACGGGATTTTCGCCGTCGTGGTCGCCTTGGTGGCAAGTGGGTTGTTCTTGTGAATTTTTTGGAGAGTGAAAGGAAGTAGAAATCATGAAAGTTCCGCTGAGTTGGCTACTCTGCTTCCTTGCCATTTTCCTCCTCCCGCAGGCACATGCTGTTCCCAGCCAAATGCAACTCGAACGAGAACGCACGCGGAAACAATACCAAGATGTGCAACGGGTGCGGCGGGAGCGCGAAGAAGCAGCAAGGACAATAAGTCCAGAAAACCAGATTCCCAAAGAGATTCTTTTTAATACCCCTGCAAGCCCTGTACCAGAAGGATTGAGGGCGCCGCGTTATTGGACAACTCAGTCAGGATCTCGCTTGCCGGCACGATTCAGCAATTTTGAGCAGGGCTGGTTGGTGTTGGAAAATCGAGACCGTCAACGCATTGGCATCAAGGCCGCACGCTTATCATCTGAAGACCAGCAATTTCTTCTGGAACACTGGCCCGAAGCGTGGTCTTTTCTCGAAACGACTGCACCTGGGACAAATGAGGTTCAGAAAGCACAAATCTCTCGCGAATTGCTCGATTCTTCACCTGTTCACACCATATCGGATGTGCTTGCGGATTATCGGGTCTGGACTTCTAAATCAGGCTTGAAAATCAGAGCAAAGATCCAGAATTTTGACCAAGGTTGGCTGGTGTTTCGGAACGAGGACTTGCAGAAGTTTGGATTGCCTGCAGAATTGTTATCCGAACCCGACAGACAATTCCTTAGCGAACATTGGGGATCAGGCTGGAATTACACGCAAACGCTCAATGAGATTTCGGACGAGACATCATTCATTGCCTCAGTCAACTCTTTGGACCGAGCTTCTTTTGGATTTCCCTACCACGGAGGGGCCTTAACACTTCAATTGCGTCACCGCACCAAAACTGGGGATGATGTTCTAATTCGGATTCCCAGCGGTCAATTTTTGAACCGCCCCGTCACGATTCGATTTGATGAAAATCCTCCTTTCAGAAATGGAACAACCGAGCCAAGCGATTACAGCACAAATCTGCTCTTTCTTGATGGAGAAAAACGCCTCATCGATTTTTTGAAACACTCCCATACAATGAAAATCGAGGTCGAATTTTTCCAAGAAGGAAGGAGAATATTCACTTTTGATATTTCCGGGCTAATATGGCCAGAGTAGTTTAGACAAAGGAAACGAAAAGCATTTTCAAGCCCCGAAGGGGCCCATAGGACAGAAGGAAGAAGAAATCATGAAAGTTCCGCTGAGTTGGCTGAAGGAATACGTGGACATCGAGCTGCCGGTCGGGGAGCTGGTGGACAAGCTGGTGTTTTCCGGCATCGAGGTCGAAGGCGTCGAGAAGGTCGGCGGCGCGCCCGCGGGCGTCGTCGTCGCCAAGGTCCTCGACGTCGCCAACCACCCCAACAGCGACCACCTGCATTTGTGCACCGTCGATTACGGCGCCGCCGAGCGCCCCGTCATCGTGTGCGGCGCGCCCAACGTGGAGGCGGGCGGGACGTATCCCTTCGCGCCGCTCGGCACGGAGCTGCCCGGCGGGTTCAAGATCGAGAAGCGCAAGGTCCGCGGCGTCGAGAGCTGCGGGATGCTCTGCGCCGCCGACGAGCTCGGCATCGGCTCCGACCACTCCGGCCTCATGGTCCTCGATTCCTCCCTCGCCGCCGGCACGCCGCTGACCGCCGTGCTCGGCGAGCCCGAGACCGTCCTCGAACTCGAAATCACCCCCAACCGCCCCGACGAAATCAGCCTGATCGGCGTCGCCCGCGAAGTCTCCGCCCTCACCGGCGCCCCCCTCCGCCTCCCCGACGCCACGCTCCGCGAGGATGGCGGCCCCATCGAGGCCGAGACCCGCGTCGAGGTCGAGGACACCGCCGACTGCCCCCGCTACAGCGCCCGCGTCCTCAAAGGCGTCAAGGTCGGCCCCTCCCCCGACTGGATGAAGCGCCGTCTCGAAGCCGCCGGCATCCGGTCCATCAACAACGTCGTCGACATCACGAATTACGTCATGCTCGAGACCGGCCAGCCCCTGCACGCCTTCGACAAGGCCCGCCTCGCCGAGGGCCGCATCGTCGTCCGGCATCCGCGCGACGGCGAAACCATCACCACCCTCGACGGCGCCGAGCGCCCCCTCTCCCCCGAAATGCTCGTCATCTGCGACGCCGAAAAACCGCTCGCCGTCGCCGGCGTCATGGGCGGCGAATACAGCGGCATCGCCGACACCACCACCGAAGTCCTCCTCGAAAGCGCCTCCTTCCGCTCCGCCGCCATCCGCGCCACCTCCAAGAAACTCGGCCTCCAGACCGACTCCGCCTACCGCTACATGCGCGGCGTCGGCCCCGACGCCGTGCCCCTCGGCTCCCGGCGCGCCGCGCGCCTCCTCGTCGAGCTCGCCGGCGCCACCCTCTGCAAGGGCGCCGTCGACATCTACCCCGCCCCCAAGGCCCCCTGGACCGTCACCTGCCGCACCGCCGCGTTGCGCGACCTCCTCGGCATGGACATCCCGCGGCCCGACGTCGTGCGCATCCTCGCCTCCCTCGGGCTCGAAATCGTCGCCGAGGCCGAAGACGCCGTCACCGTGCGCGTCCCGACCTTCCGCGAAGACCTCACCCGCGAGGCCGACCTCGTCGAAGAAATCATCCGCATACACGGCCTGAAGAACCTCCCGCCCGTGCGCCCCTTCGCCACCGTCGTCGAAGGCGCCGACGACCTCCCCTACCAGGCCAAGCGCCGTTTGCACGAAACCCTTGCCGGATTCGGCCTCCAGCAAGTCATGAACTACTCCTTCCTCTCCGACGCCCTCCTCGACCGCTTCGATCCCGAAGGCTCCCCCTCGCGCGTGCGCCTGAGCAACCCCCTCACCGCCGACCACACCGTCATGCGCGACGCCCTCCTGCCGCAAGTTGTCGAAAACATCGGCCTCAACGTCTCCCGGCAGGTCGCCGAATGCGCCTTCTTCGAGACCGGGCGCGTCTTCCGCCTCGCCCCCGACGGCACCCCCACCGAGAGCGACCACCTCGCCATCGCCCTCTTCGGCCCCGTCGGGCGGACCGGACTCGACAAATTCGCGCCCGTCGGCGAACTCGACATGTACCTCTGGCTCAAGGGCCTCTGGACCCAGCTTGCCGACACCCTCAACCTGCGCGGCGCCTGCCTGCGCCCCGCCGACCGCCCCTGGGGCGCGGCCGGCCGCGGAATGGAAATCACCATCGCCGGCAAACCCGCCGGCTGGCTCGGCCTTTTGAACCCCGACATCGCCGCCAAATGGCGCATCCACTCCCCCGTCGGCGTCCTCGAAGTCGAACAGACCCCCCTCCTCAAGGACGTCAACACCCTCCGCAAACTCTCCCCGCCGCCCGCCTATCCCAGCACCCGGCGCGACGTCGCCCTCATCGTCGACGCCTCCGTCCGCCACGAACAGGTCCTCAAGATCGCCAAGAAGGCCGCCCCGCCCGAGCTGGAGAAGATCGAACTCTTCGACATCTACGAAGGCAAGAACCTTTCCGGCCGCAAGAGCCTGGCCTACGCCTTCACCTACCGCTCCGCCAAAGGCACCCTCACCGACGCCCAAGCCAACGCCTTCCAGCAAAAAATCAACGACGCCCTCAAGACCCAGCTCCCCGCGGAAATCCGCGAAGGGTAGGGCAATTCAAGAAATCGTGTGTCCGCTTTTTGGGAGGTGCGGCTTTCAGCCGCGCCTGATGCCCAAGTCCATGGCGCGGCTGAAAGCCGCACCTCCCAGGGCAGTTTCCCGGGGGACGGATGCGCTTCCGCGCGTCCGCGGTGCGCTACGGCCGCACGGCCGGGGGCGGCGGCAGGGCCGGATCGAGGGTGCGGAGGAAGTCCGCGAATTCCGGGCTCCGGCGGACGGGGTCGAAATCCTCGTCCAAGAGGTAGGTGCGGAACTGTTCCGGGGGGATGTGGCGCATGGCGCGGGCAAGCCAGGACACCGCTTCGGTGGCGTTGGTTTGCTTGGCGTTCAGGGCGGCCATGTTGAAGAGCGCCGTGAAGTCGTCGGGATTGGCGTCGATGTTGGCCATGAGTTGCGCGCGGGCGCCTTCGAAATCGCCGGTGCGGGCCAGGGCGACCGCGAGGTTGTTGCGGGGGCCGGGGTTGCCGGGTTCGGCCGCGGCCGCGGCGCGGAGGGCCTCGATGGCGGCCTCAGGGTCGACCGCCAGCTTGATCAGGCCTTCCTGGAGCAGCGCCGGGACGTAGTCGGGATGCAGGCGGCGGCAGGTGTCGATGAGTTCGAGCGCGACGTTGATGTTCTTGGCCTGGAAGTAGGCGAAGGCGAGGTTGGAAAGGGCGTCGGGATGGAGCGGTTCGAGCTGGAGGGAGCGCTCGAAGTGCCCGATGGACTCGGCCAGGCGGCCGTCCTGCAGGCAGACGATGCCGAGCAGGCGGAGCGCGCCCGCCATGTCGGGGTTGATCGCCAGGGCGTCGCGGAGGCGGCGTTCGGCGAGGTCGGGGCGCTGCGCGCGGAGGTAGTCGGAGGCTTCGCGGTAGGCTTCGAGGGCCTCCTCCATGCGGCGGGAGTCCTCGAGGACGGCCGGGGCGGGCGGGCGGACGTCGGCGGGGACCGGGGCGGGCACGGTGGTTTCCGCGGGCGCGGCCGGGGCAACGCCGCCGGCCTCCGGCGGCGCGGAGGGGGATTCCGGGGCCAGGAGGCGGGTGCGGCGGTTTTCTTCGCGGAGGAAGAGGGCGAGGGCGCCGGCGAGCAGGACCGCGAATATGGCGAGGATGGCCAGCATCCGGCGCGTCGCGGCCTTGCGGAGGGCGGCTTCGTCCTGCGGGGCGGGTTGGTTCGGGGTGGGCATGGGAGCGGAAGGCGGTGAGTGGACCGTGGACGGCGGCGGCCTGGCGGAACCGGCTCAGGGGTCGAGGTTGACCAGGGCGCCGGTGGCGAAGTCGATGCGCCGGTAGTAGCAGTTGCGCGGCTGGCCGGCGGCGTTCTTGGTGTGGCAGATGCCGCCGCGGCGGGGGCGGACGATGTACACGAGGGAGTTCTGCTCGCAGTTGACCCGGACTTCGAGCAGCTCGAAGGTTTCGCCGGAGGTCTTGCCCTTCTCCCACAGTTCGTTGCGGGAGGTGCTCCAGAAGATGGCCGTGCGTTCGGCAATCGCCTTCTTCATCGCGGTTTCGTTGGTGTAGGCGACGAGGATGATTTCCTTGGTGTCGGCGTTCTGGACCGCGACGGGGATGACGTCGGGGCAGCGGGCGGCGATTTTCGCGATCTTGGAAAAGTCGAGCGCGAGGGTGGTGCCTTCTTCGAGTTCTTTCATGGTGGGGCCGTTCCTGGTTGGGGGTTGGGGGATGGGGGTTGGGTTTCTGGTTTCTGGTTTGGGGTTTCTGGTTTCGGGTTGCCGGGGTTGGGTTTGGGTTTTGGAATTTGAGATTTGAAATTTGAGATTTGAGATTTGAAATGTGGGAGTTGGGGTTTCAGGCCGGGAATCCGTTCCTGGTGGACTCCGCGGCGGGGCGGACTTCGATGCCGTGCGCGGCGAGGTACGCCTTGACCTGGGGGATGGTGAAGGTGCCGAAGTGGAAGACGGACGCGGCGAGCACGGCGTCGGCGTGGCCTTCGGCGATGCCGGCGCGGAAGTGGTCGAGCGAGCCGACGCCGCCCGAGGCAATGACCGGCACGGGCACGCTGTCGGCGATGGCGCGCGTGAGTTCGAGGTCGTATCCGGCCTGCGTCCCGTCGCAGTCCATGCTCGTCAGCAGGATTTCGCCGGCGCCGAGCCGCACGCCTTCCCGCGCCCAGGCCACGGCTTCGAGCTCCGTCGGGCGGCGCCCGCCATGGGTGGTGACGTCCCACCCGGGGCGCCCCCCGGCGCGGCGCCGCGCGTCGATCGCCAGCACGATGCACTGGGCCCCGAACTGCTCCGACGCCTCGCGGACGAAGTCCGGCCGCAGCACGGCCGCCGTGTTGAGCGACACCTTGTCCGCGCCCGCGTGCAGGATGCGCCGGATGTCCTCGAGCGTGCGGATCCCCCCGCCGACCGTCAGCGGCATGAAGACTTCCCGCGCGACCGCGCGCACCGTCTCCACGATGGTGCCGCGGTCGTCGTTGGAGGCGGTGATGTCGAGGAAGGTGAGCTCGTCCGCCCCCTGCTCCTCGTACGCCCGGGCGACGGCCACGGGGTCCCCCGCGTCGCGCAGGTTCACGAAGTTCACGCCCTTGACGACGCGTCCGCCCGCGATGTCCAGGCAGGGGATGATGCGTTTGGCTGGCATGGGGGTCGCGGGGGCCGGGACCGGGCGCCGGGGGGGGCGGCGTCCGCCGCCTCAGGGCCAGTACTGGACGATGGCGGAGACGATCCGGCGGCCGAGGTCTTCCGCGGCCGGGCGCAGCGCGACGGCCTTGGAGGAGGTGAGGTCGCCCGTGAAGTCGAAGTCGTGCCAGCCCACCACGGACGTGGATTCGGCCACGACCGAGTTGTCGCTCTGGCGGTACAGCACGAAGGAGGCCGTGATCCGCATGCGGTACTGGTTGACGGTGGAACTCGAGCCGGAGACGTAGCCGACGGGGTCCAGGTCGAAATCGGTGAGCTTGACGTCGAGCACGGTGTCGGCATCCTCCTCGGACGCGAGGCGCAGGGTGCCGTCCATCTGGATCTGGGAGAGGATGGCGCGGGTGGCGTCGATTTCGATGAGCGGCTCGCTGGTCTCGTTGACGCAGGTCGGCATGTAGACGGTGCGGATGTCGGACGGCAGCAGAGAGCCGAGCTGGTAGCGGATGCAGCCGGCGGCGGCCACGAGCAGCGCGGCGGCGAGCGCGCAGGCGGCGAAGGGGCGGAAACGGCGGGCGGTGGCGGTGCGGTCAGTCATGGCTGGGTTCCTTTTGGGTTTTGGCTTGCAGGGCGGCGAGGCGGCCGCGCACTTCTTCCGCGCGGAAGTCGCCGGGGTGGCGTTCGAGGAAAGTCTGGTAGGCGATGATCGCGGAATCGGGGCGCTTGAGGGTCTTCTCGTAGTAGATGCCCAGATCGTAGTCGAAGCGCGACTGGCGGTCGGCCAGCTCGCCGAGGTGCTTCTGGACGAGCTCACGTCCGTCCCCGTCCGCCGCGCCGGCGTGGTTCCGCAGGTACAGTTCGCACGCCGCGCGCGCCGTCGCCAGCGCCCGCTGGTCGTTCGGCTCGTTCTCCGAAATCTCCACGTGGCACAGCGCCTGCCGCAGCGCCGCCTCGTCCGCCGCGGGCGTGCCGGGGAAGCGGTTCAGCGCCCGGAAGTACGCGTCGATGGCCTTCCCGTACTCGTAGTTGAACTCGTACGCCTTGCCGATGTTCACCAGCGCTTCCGCCGTGCGCGGGTCCTCCGGCGCGTTCTCCGCGATCTTCTCGTAGAGGGGAATCGCCTTCTCGGGCGCCTGGAAGCCGGGGATGAAAAGGAAATGCCCGACGCGCGCATCCATGACTTCCTTCGCGAGGCGGTGCTGGATTTCGATGAGCTCGCCGAAGTCGAACTGCCCGGCGTAGTGGTCGGCCATGTACTGGAACGCGTCGAAGGATTCCGCGGGGTGCCCCCGCTCGTCGAGGAGCCGCGCGTACGCCCACTGCGCCTCCGGGGCCTCGGGGGCCGTCGGCCAGAACAGCCGCAACGCCAGCGCCTGCTTGGCCGCCGCGCGCGTCTTGCCCGCCTTGCGAAGCGACTGCACGTACGCCCACTGCGCTTCCGGCGTCTTCATCGACGGCCGGTTGAACAGCTGGAAGTGCCGGTCGTCCGCCGACTCCTCGTACGGCGCCGAGCGGTAGCCGCGCATCCACGCCGGGATGCCCAGGGCCGGGCGCGGCGACAGCGCCGGCAGCAGCAACACCGCCGCCGCCAACCAATACCACCGCTGGACAATCCTTGCCATGTCGCCCATCCTAGCGAATCCCCCCTCCCTCCGCAATAGCGGAAACTCGGGGGCCGCCGCGCGCCGCCCCCCCTCAGCCCCCCAGCACGTCGCCTTCGCGGAACGGCCGCCCGCGGCAGTACGCGGCCCCGTCCATCCGGGTCTTGCCGGCGGGCTGGACTTCGAGCAGCCGCAGCGCCCCGTCCGCGGCCGCCACCAGCGGCCCCTCCCCGCCGCAGGAGAGCACCGTGCCGGGCGCCGCCGCGCCCCCCGGCCGCTCGATGCGGAGACGGTGGACCTTCAGCAGCGCGCCGCCGGGCACGGTCGTGTACAGCCCCGGCCACGGGGTGAAGCCCCGCCAGCGGTTGTACGTCGCGGCGGCGGGCGCGGTCCAGTCGATGCGCCCGTCCTCCTTTTCCAGCTTGCGCGCGAACGTGACCCCCGCCGGATCCTGCGGCTCGGGCCGGGCCGTGCCCAGCCGCAACGTTTCAAGCGCGCGCAGCAGCAGCTCCGCGCCGGTTTCGGCCAGGCGGGCCTCCAGCTCCGGGGCGGTCTCGTCCGGGAGGATGGCAGTGGACCGGCGCTCGAGGATGTCGCCGGCGTCCATCTTCGGCGTCACGTACAGGACGCAGACGCCGGTTTCCGCGTCGCCGTTCGCCAGCGCCCACTGCACCGGGCTCGCCCCGCGGTAGCGGGGGAGGAGCGACGGGTGCACGTTCAGGCACCCCAGCGGCGGCACCGCCAGCAGCGGCGCCTTGAGGAACTGCCCGAAGTCCGCCACCACCAGGACGTCCGGCGACAGCGCCGCCAACGCCGCCACCATCTCCGGCGAGGAGGCGTCGGCGGCCTCGATGGGGACGATTCCCATCCCCTCCGCCGCCCGCTTGACGCTGCACGGGAGCAACCGGCGGCCACGTCCGCCGGGCCGATCCGGCTGCACCACGACCGCCGCCAGCTCCACGCGGCCGGAGGACCTCAGCGCCCGCAGCAACGGGCACGCCAGGTCGCCGGAACCCAAAAGGATGACACGCAGTTTTTCCATGCCCGCGACCCTACCATACCCCCCGCCCCCCCGCCAAGCCCGGACCTCGACCCACTCGCGAGATTATGGAAAACATTGGCATTTCCCCACATTTTCCCCCATCTTGTCCCCATCGACTCCTCCCTCCCCGCCCCGGCGGAAACCGCTCGACTTCGGCGCCCCGAAGCCTCATGCTCGGGGCATGGAAGAGCATCCGGCCATGTCCAGGGAAGATGCCGCCCCCCCCGTCCTTGCGTGGGTGGCGGTCCGCCGCGGGGAAGCCGCGTCGAAGTGCACGATACGCCCGTTGCGGGGCAGGCCGGGCCTCGTGTTCCTGCGCTACCCGCCGCCGGCGCCGGTGGCCGCGGGGGATTTCCCGGGTGCGCTGCTCCTCACGCCGGGCGCCCCGCCGCTCTCCGCCGCGGACGCCGGGCGGCCGCTGCTGCTGCTGGATGCCTCGTGGCGGCACGCGCGCTCCATGGCCAGGGCCTATCCGGGAATCGAGACGCGCTCCATCCCGCCGGGCTGGCGGACGGCCTATCCCCGGCGCTCGAAGGTTTCGGAGGACCCCGCGGAAGGCCTGGCGACGGTGGAGGCCCTGCACGCGGCGCTGGCCGTCACGGGGCGTCGCGACGACACGCTGCTCGCCCACTACCGTTGGGCGGCGGATTTCCTTCGCCTCAACGCGGACCTGCTTTTGGCTTGCCCGCCGGGGGGCGGACGGGCATAAAGAAGGCATGACGACCCTCGCGAAAGCCCGCGTCCGGCGCTCCCGGATCCTGCCGTGGATGGCGGCCCTCCTCCTGCTGGCGGCCCTCGCCGCCCCGGCTTCCGCCGCCAAGAAGTGGCGCGACTACCCCGGTTGCGTGCTCCGCGAGAGCGGCGGCAACGACGGCGACAGCTTCCACGTCACCTGCACCTCCCTCAAGAGCTCGACCGCCCGCCACAAGCTCATCCGCCTCTACTTCGTGGACACGCCCGAATCCGAGGGCTCCCTCCCCGAGCGCCTCGAAGTCCAGCGCGAGTACTGGGACCTCCCCGACCACGCCACCGTCGTCAAGTGCGGCAAGATGGCCCACAAGTTCACCGAGGACTTCCTCAAGAAAGGCTTCACCGTCCACTCCCGCCTCTCCGACGCCCTGGGCCGCTCGAACATCGACCGCGACTACGGCATGGTCGAGGTGGACGGCCAGGACCTCGGCTGGACGCTCGTCCGCAACGGCCTCGCCCGCGTCTTCGGCAAGGGCACCGACCTGACCGAACTCGACGCGTACAAGAAGGACGAAAACGGCTGGTGGCGCAAGCTCAGGCAGGCCGAAGCCGAGGCCAAGCGCGAAAAGCTCGGCTGCTGGGCCTTCTCCACCGGCGCCGGCGCCGCGCCCGGACGCACCCGCCTCGCCCTGCCCTCCCCGGCGGCGGCCGCCACGCCCGCGGCCCCCGCCCCCCGCACGGCCCCGCCGCCCGCGCCGGCGGCGCCGGCCCCGGCCGGAGGCAGCCTGGCCTCCGCCACCCAGTCGCGCATCGGCGCCATGACCGCGCCGCGCCAGGTCGCCGCGCAGGACATCGTGCTGACCCGCCCCGTCCTCATCGGCAACCCCGATCCCCCGTACGCCCCGATGGGGCAGCTCCGGGCCGGCGCCACCCTCCATGTGGTCGAAGGCCTGACCCCCGACCGCGCCAAGGTCACGTTCTCCACCTCCAGCGGCAAATCCTACACCGGCTCCGCCCGCTTCGCCGACCTCGGCCTCTGAACTCGGTGTCCCGCCGTCCCTTCCCGATCAGACAAGGATTATTCTTTGGAAAACAGGCTCGCGGCGCGAAACACGGAGGGGACGGAGGAAGGAGGCACGGAGGGTTTTTGGAGGTGGAGTTTGCCGGAGGGGTGTCCACGCGCCGAAAACACACTCCAAACACTTGGTTCTTTGGGGATTTGGAGTTGCGCTTGCCGCGACGGCCAAGCGCAGTACTCCCCCGTCGCGGCTTGACGCCACACCATTTTGCCCCCGCCCTCACTCCCTGGCGCTGTTCTTCAGCAGCTCCCGGGCGTGGCGGACCGCGACGCTCGTGCTGTCCCGGCCGCCGAGCATCCGCGCGATTTCGTCCACCCGCGCTTCGCCTTCGAGCCGTTGCACGTGCGTGCGGGTGCGGCCGTCCTCGACGTCCTTGCGGACCGCGAACTGCACGGCGCCGCACGCCGCGACGGCGGGCAGGTGGGTGATGGCGATGACCTGCCGGCCCTTCGCCACCAGCGCGAGCTTGCGGCCGACGGCCGGGGCCGTCTCGCCGCCGATGTTGGCGTCGATTTCGTCGAACACCAGCGTGCCGGTGCGGTCCACGGCCGCCAGCACCGCCTTCACCGCCAGCATCACGCGCGAGATTTCGCCGGAGGATGCGATGGAGCGCAGCGGGCGCATGGGTTCGCCTTCGTTGGGGGCGAAGCCGAAATCGGTGCGGTCGAGTCCGTCCGCCTGCGGTTCCTCCGCGGGCGTCACGGGGATTTCGAAGGCGGCGTTGGCGAAGCCGATGTCCCGCAGTTCCTTGCGGATGGCCGGGGCCAGCTTCGCGGCAGCGGCGCGGCGCTTCGCGCGGAGGGCTTCGCCGACCTTGCGGAGTTCGGCGGCGTTGCGTTCGAGGTCGAGTTCCAGGTCGGCGAGCTTCGCCCCGCGGTTGGCGAGGTCTTCCAGGCGCGCCTTGGTGGTTTCCAGGACGCGGCGGACGTCGGCGAGTTCAGGCCCGTACTTGCGCTTGATCTTCTCGTACTCCCACAGCCGCCGGTCGAGCCACTCCAGGCGCGCGGGGTCGGCCTCCACCGACGAGAGTTCGCGCTGGATGCCGACCGACAGCGCGGCCAATCCGTCCGCGAGCGGCTTGAGGTCGCCGGGCCATCCGGCGGCGGCGGGCATGAGGCGCGCGAGTTCCTCGAGGGCCTTGCGGGCGGGAACGAGGCGCTGGAGAACGGAGTCCTCGCCCTCGCTGAGGGTCTGGGTGACGAGCTGCCCGAGTTCGAGGATGCGCTGGGCGTTGCCGGCGGTGCGCTGTTCGTCGCGCACCGACTCCTCCTCGCCCTCTTCCAGCGCCGCTTCCTCGATTTCCTTGACGCGCGAGGAAAGCAGGTCGATCTGCGCCTCGGCGTCGGGGCCGCCGGCGGCCTCCAGTTCGGCCTTGCGGGCGAGCAGCCCCTGGCGGCGGGCCCAGACCTCCCCGTAGGCGGCCCGTTCCGCGCCGTCCCGCGCGAAGGCGTCCAGGATGGCGAGTTGCTCCGCCTGGTGGAACAGCAGCTGGTGGTCGTGCGGCCCGTGCAGGTCCACGAGCCCCGCCCCGATGCGCCGGAGCAGCGACGCGGTCGCCGCCGAATCGTTCACGTACGCCTGGCCGCCGCCAGCCGCCTTGACCGTGCGGCGGATGACGAGCTGACCGTCCTCGCAAGGGTCCAGGCCGGCCTCCGCGAGCACCGCGTCCACGGCTTCCAGGGGCCCGCCGGGTTCGAGGGAGAACGACGCCTCGACGGTGCATTGGGCGGCCCCCGACCGCACCGCGCCGGTGTCCGCCCGTTCCCCGAGCAGCAGGTACAGCGCGCCGATCAGCACCGACTTGCCGGCGCCCGTCTCGCCCGAGACGATGTTCAGCCCGGGGCCGAACGCGACGTCCGCCGATTCCACCAGCGCCAGGTTGCGCACTTTGAGCATCGTGATCATGGCCGCGGAAATTACCCCTTCCCCCGGGCCCTTGCAAGCGCGCGATTCGCCCCGCCCCGGCGGTTGTGGGGCGTCGCGGTTTGGGGTTGAGGCAGGGCGGGGGAGGGGGTATATATGAAGATAACGTGGCGGGATTGGGTTTTCCGCCTCCGGAACGAGGAGACAGTGGCATGAAGACACGGCAAGGCATGAGGATTGCGGCGCGGGCGCTGGCGTTCGCGGCGGGACTTTGGCTGGCGGCTGGTGCGGCTTCGACGGCCCGCGCGGAGGCCATTTTGCAGGTGTTCAACCAGAGCCACAACGAGATCGCGGCGCGGCTGCCGGAAATCGCCGAGGCCGGGTACACCGCGCTGTGGGTGCCGCCGCCGACGAAGGCCAATGGCGGGATGAGCGTGGGATACGACCTCAACGATCCGTTCGACATCGGGAACAGCGACCTGCGCGGCACCTGGAGCACGCGCTACGGGGTGGAGGCGGACCTGCACAACCTCATCGAGATGTGCCACCGGTTCGGGATGCGGGTGTATTTCGACAATGTGATGAACCACCGGTCGTACGACGTGCCGGGGTACAACGAGTCGACGCCCATCGACGTGTATCCGGGGATGTGCGCGGAGGATTTCCATCTGCGCACGACGTCGGACGGCTTCTACCGCAAGTGGGACAACGTCCGCAGCTGGGACGACGAGTGGCAGGTGATGTTCCTCGGCCTCTCGGACCTGCTCGACATCGCGCACGAGACCCCCAACCAGAATTTCGGCGCGCACGAGGGCGACTGGCACGACAAGCCGCGGTTCGTGCGGCATCCGAAGAATCCGGAGTACTACGACTGGGACCCGGACGGGAACGTCATCGGCTTCGGCCCGGAGAACGGGCTGACGGTGGACGACATCGCCGCGAACCCCGACAAGTACAGCGAGGACGTCGGCGGCTACCTCTGCCGCGCGGTCCGCTGGCTGGTCGACCGCACGCGCGTGGACGGCCTGCGCCTGGACGCGGTGAAGCACGTGCCGTACTATTTCTTCGGCGCGCAGAACGACGACGGCAGTTTCGACGGCTACGTGGGGAACGTGCAGCTGCAGTTCAACCGCACGCGCGGCTTCGCCGACCGCAACAACCGCGACAGCGTGTTCGACAGCGACGCCCGCCGCAACGACGCGATGCTCTTCGGCGAGCACCTGGGTTCGCCCCCGCCGCAGGGGCCCTACGTCGCCGCCGGGATGCGCCTGGTGGACGACCGGCTGCGCAACGAGCTGAACTGGCGCTTCGGCGCGAACGACCTCTGGGGCTTCGACCACGACGGCGCCGGCAGCGACCTCGGCAGCGCCTGCGGCGTGATGCACGCGCAGAGCCACGACAACGACTACGTGGACCGCAAGCCGCTCCACCACGCGTTCTACTTCATGCACCGCGGCCTCGGCCTGGTCTATTCGGACGGCAACAACCACGCGGCGACGCTGACGGGCAGCGGCGGCGCGTTCCCGCGCTGGGCGCAGACGGACTTCCTGGGCCAGTGGGGCCAGAAGCAGATCCCGACGCTGCTGCACGCGCACGAGAATTTCGCCCGCTACGACCAGATCCCGATGGAGACGTACGAGAACGGCAATTTCATCGCCTGGCAGCGCGGCGGCGGCGACAGCTGGGCCACGATGCTGTTCATGCTGAATTCGTCGTGGGACTGGTGGCAGCCGACCCACGTCCTCGGGTCCTTCCCGCGCGACGCCTGGCTCTACGACTACGCCTCGGACATGTACATGCCCTACTTCGTCAACGAGGGCCCCGCCGCCGACTACGCCTGGGGCGGCGACCTCCAGGACGGCAACGTCAACCTCCCCAACAACGCCTACGCGATCTGGTCGTGGAAGAATCCCGACCCCTCGGGCCTCTTCCCCTCGCCCTATCCCGACTGCTTCGTGAACGCGGATGACCGGGTCATCGCGCCGGATTCGCGCGTGATCACGATCCTGGAGGACGGCAAGGTGGTCGATCCGGTCCTGGTGGTCCGCAAGGACGGCGCGGACGGTGACCCGGACTTCAACCCCTACAACGTGGCCGACACCAACGCGGAGGACTACGCCTACACGATCGCCCTCCCGCGCGTGACGGGCGGCACGAACGTGACGCTGGCGGTCAAGGCGGACGGCTCGGCCGAACGGCTGCTCCTCCGCCTGGACGGCGGCATGGACTTCGGCAACCACGACCCGGACAACGTCGGCGGCCACGGCTGGGGCCACTACTGGGAGCAGCAGAGCTGGGACACGGAGGACGCGGTGGACCGCCCCGACTGGCGCGACTACCCGCCGGGCTCGGCGCACGATTTCTTCCTCGGCTTCGAGGAGGGCGCGGACTACTTCACCCGCCGCATCTGGAGCGAGAAGTTCGCGGCCGCGGATTCCGACTTCTGCAAGATCGGCACGCAGGGCGCGACGACCTACGAAATCAAGCCCGGCGCGACCAACGTGTACCAGCCGGAGAGCAAGTACGAGGGGCCGAGCGTCGAGGCGCCGGACTTCGTCTGGCACAACCCGTCGGCGGAGACCGAATCGGTGCCGAAGTCGAAGGCCGCGAAGGCCGCCGCGCGCGCGGCCGCCCCGCGGGCGCGGGCCGTCCCCCGCGCCTCCGCGACGTGGGTCGGCGCGACGTACATCTTCGCGGACGGCTGGTACAAGGGCGACGGGCAGACGCACGACGAGTGGTCCCCGGCGGCCTTCCAGGGCGCGAACCTGGGCAAGGTGTCCGGGTCCATTTCCTTCGGCGGCCAGTGCCAGACCTGCGGCGAGGGTGACGGCGAGAACAACCCTGCGCGCGCCTGCTACAACATCCTTTCCGGCGGCACCGTCGTGCAGAACGGCCACTCCACGCTCTACTGGTACGACTACAAGGACAACAACAACTGGTTCGAGAGCCGCACCGGCAACTCGGGCGAATGGAAGACCATCGACATCGACGTCTCCGGCCTCGCCGACGGCCAGTACACGCTCTCCGTCTGGTTCGAGGCGGATGGCGACGGCTGCGTCATCTACGACAACAACGGCGGCGCCAACTACAACGCGACCTTCACCGTCGGCGAAGGCGGCGGCGGCGGTGGCGGCGGCGACGACCGCGACTACGGCGTGCAGCCGCAGTTCTCCCGCAACGGCACGTCCGCGACGGTGTGGGCCAAGACCGCCCACGCGCAGGGCGCCCGCGCGTTCCTGTACTACACCGTGGACGGCGAGCACTGGCCCGAAGGCGGCGGCGGCGTCCCCGCGAACTCCGCGACCCGCGCGGTCGAAGGCGGCTGGCAGTGCGACACCGACACCGGCAGCTGGTGGCGCTTCGACCTCCCCGAAGGCTCCGTGCCCCCCGGCGCGACCCTCCGCTACAAGGTGTCCGCCTTCCGCGAAATGGGCTACGGCGGCAACGGCTGGGGCACCGTCTGGCCCGGCAACGCCGACGCGATCCGCGACAAGAAGGTCATGATGAGCCTCTGGACCGTCCCCGGCCTCGACTTCACCACCCAGCAGTACCACAAGCACAACGACTACACGAGCTGGACCAACGGCTTCAAGGACGGCTTCCACCTCGTCACCGCCCGCATGCTGCTCAACCGCACCGACGGCGCCGAGATCGCCAACACCTTCCGGCAGACGTTCTACCTCGACCTCCACACGCCCGAAGGCAAGTTCATGTACCCCGCCGAGACGCGCCCGACCTTCACCGAGACCGAGTACGGCATGGTCTTCAAGACCGACAACACCGTGGACGAAGTCTGGGTGCACGTCACCGACTCCGACGACTCCAACGACACGGTCGGCAACGGCTCCACCACCAACGGCGTCGAATGGGCCCGTGCGACCCAGATCTCGCCCTGGACCAAGGAAGACGCGCAGGACACCGAACTGACCAAGATCTGGCGCTGGACCTACAGCCGCATCCCGAGCAGCGGCACCGCGACCATCCGCGTCCGCCTGCGCGAAGTCTCGTCCGCGCCCGTCGAATCGTGGTCCAAGACCGACCCCGCGAAGGACGACCTGGAAGCCCTGCACGTCGCCGAGCTCAAGAAGGTCGCCGACACGCGCGGCCCCGCCGAAATCCTGTACATCGACTGGCCCGACCAGGACGGCACGATGGTCGAAGCCGGCTGGGAAGTCCGCGTGAACTTCACCCAGCGCATGGTCTCCGGCCTGAACGACGAGGAAGCCGCGTCGAAGTTCCGCGTCTACGTCAACGCCACCTCCAACGGCAGCACCAACCGCGGCGAGCAGGTGGCCAACGGCGACATCAACCTCACGCACCACTGGAAGCCCTGGGAGGGGAGCGGCGACGCCTTCAACCAGGTCACCTTCAACATGCCCAACGTGTACAACGGCATCGACGGCTGGCGCTACGCCCTGACGGTCGAGTTCGAGAACGGCGGCTACTCCAAGTCCGTCACCCGCATGATCACCCACAAGGGCCCGCTCCTCCCGACGTGCATCATCACGACCCCGCCCGAGACCGACAGCGACGGCGTCAAGTACGTCATCACCATGGAGGACTCCGTCGAGGCCGCCAAGCCGGAGAACCGCGCCCTGCGCGAGACGCCCATCGTGGTGCTGACCGACGCCGAGGCGACGCGCCTCGACCTCCAGTTCGTCTCCCCGCCCGAGTACGGCGCCGCCATCTCCGCGACGTGGACCAGCCGCCCGACCAACGACTGCCTGCGCACCGTCTCCATCGAGAGCAACGGCACGAGCAAGGCCTGGACCTTCGCCTGGCAGGCGACCAACGCCGGCACCTACCGCATCCAGGCGACCGTCACCGCCGACAACGCCTCCGGCAAGTACTCCGTCCCCACCAACGGCGCCTTCCGCACCGCCACCATCCGCTTCCGCCAGCTCGTCCACAACGCCTCCACCAACGACGTGGACTGGGACGACGACGGCGCCGGCAACAAGCGCGAGCAGGAGAACCTCGGCATCCCGGCCGGCGAATCCGAGTACTGGACGCAGGAGAAGATCTTCGACTACCACTCCACCGGCAAGTCCGACCCCGACTGCCCCGACTCCGACGGCGACGGCCTCCCCGACGGCCTCGAACTCGGCTACCGCACCGCCCCCGACGGCACCGACCCCGCCACCGACACCAACGGCGACGGCTGGCCGAACTTCGTCTGGGACCGCGACCCGCCCTTCTACAACTCCTGCGAGAGCCTCTACGGCAAGGTCCCCGGCGTCACCTCCTCCACCGAAGGCGGCGACCGCCTCGCCCTCGTCAAGGGCTCCACCACCGACCCGCGCAACCCCGACAGCGACGGCGACGGCCTCCCCGACGGCGTCGAGGACGCCAACCGCAACGGCTGGACCGACGGCGACGGCGCCATCCTCCCCGGCGACTGGGACCCCTACTGGGACCGCGCCTGGCCCGACGGCAAGATGGCCGGCGAAACCTGGGAAGAAACCTCCCCCTGCATCTGGGACTCCGACGCCGACGGCCTCGCCGACGGCTACGGCGAAGACACCGACCTCGACGGCTGGACCGACATCGGCCTCGTTTACGAGAGCGACCCCGCCACCGTCGTCCCCCTCGGCCCCGCCGACCTCGCCGCCATCGGCGCGCTCGTCGACAACAACTCCAGCGCCAACTCCGCCTGCACCCTGGCGGCCAAGCCCCTGACCTCCCGCGCCATCGACTACGGCGCCCTCTTCGCCGCCTACAACGTCACCAACCCCGCCGCCGGCGCCTCCGGCACCAGGCAGACCAACGGCTGGCCGCGCCTCGTCATCGCCGAGACCGACCCCCTCTGCGCCGACACCGACCACGACGGCCTCCCCGACGGCTGGGAAGCCAACTACCAGCTCGACCCCCTCAACAACGGCGTCTACGACTTCCGCACCGGCCGCTTCACCGACGACCCCACCCACGGCCCCTCCGGCAACCCCGACGGCGACACCTACCTCCAGGGCAGCCTGAAGATTCCCTACGACAACGCGGCCGAATACCTCGGCGGCACCAACCCCCGCTCCAGCGACAACCGCGAAGGCCCCGTTGTCGCCGGCGCCATCACCGTCGGCCCCGGCGACCCCATCGGCTCCGTCAACGGCAACGCCTTCTACACCGAGGCCACCCAGTGGACCCTCGACGACCTCGTCGCCCTCGACGACTACAACCAGGGCGGCAACTCCGCCGACATCTACCGCTTCGGCGACGGCTTCGACTCCTCCCGCGACATCGTCGCCTTCTACTTCCGCGACGGCGGCGCCGAGGACGGCAACCTCTACTTCCGCGTCGACTTCGACGACCTCCAGGCCTTCGCCGAAGACAACGCCCTCAACGTCTACGTCGCCATCAACTTCGGCAACTACGGCAACGGCCTCGACGACCTCCCCGACGACGTCAACTGCAAGACCGCCATGAAGTGGAACGCCGTCTCCGGCGTCTACGACTCCCAGAACGGCTGCCTCTACGTCCAGGACGGCACCGCCTGCAAGCCCACCGGCGGCTTCCGCGGCGCCTGGTTCAACGCCGAGCTCGACACCGTCGTCTGGGCCATCGACCGCCAGGTCCTCGTCGACGCCGGCTGGCGCCTCCAGGACCCCGACAAACTCATGTTCCAGGTCTACACCACCCGCGACTTCACCAGCGACGACGGCGGCTCCGGCGACAAGGGCGGCCTCAACGACTTCGCCGACACCATCGGCGACGACTGGCTCTGCTCCGACTACTGGAACGACTGGAACTACATCAACCAGCACGGCCTCTACTCCACCTGCGTCTCCCGCACCGCCAACGAACACGCCTGGAACAACCGCAACCAGCACGCCAAACTCGCCATGGTCTCCCACGGCAACCAGGCCGTCGAGCCCGGCAACGCCATCCAGGCCCTCGTCAACAACGGCGCCGGCGCCGGCTACGACCGCCCCATCCAGATCCACAACATCTACACCAACTGCCCCCTGAACCTCCACGTCACCCCGACCCTCGCCATCGCCCTCCAGTGGGCCGAAGTCGGCACCGAAAACGCCTGGTACAGCGGCCCCGCCCTCAACGCCGCCATCAGGAAAGGCGTCGCCTCCGGCGCCCTCGCCCTCCTCGGCTCCACCTACTCCGACCACATCCCCCTCTACTTCCCCGACGACTTCAACACCGCCAACGTCGAGCGCGCCCGCGACGTCCTCGACGAAATCTACGGCGGCGGCTCCAACGTCGTCTCGAGAACCGTCCTCTGGTCCCCCGAACGCGTCGCCGACGCCGGTTGGTTCCTCCGCATCGGCAACCTCGGCTACCGCGCCACCCTCGTCGACCAGACCCCGCACCTCCTCGAATGGTTCGGCCGCCAGACCGCCCTCGGCAACGACGCCTACAAGATCCAGCAGTACTGGATCGAGAGCTCCCCCGGCCAGTGGAAGAGCGCCGAAGCCTTCGCCCTCTCCACCGCCGCCAGCAGCTTCCGCTACGCCAACACCGACGGCGGCCTCGCGAGCGACCTCCGCCGCCTCTTCCTGCGCCGCGCCCGCACCGGCGAACCCGCCATCTCCTCCATCTTCTACATGTGGGAAGACTTCGCCGGCTCCGAAAACGCCGACGCCTACGACCGCAACCTCCGCTGGATCGCCAACCACCCCTGGATCCAGGTCGTGACCCTCGACGCCGCCCTCGACGACCCCGTCCTCTCCGGCAACCACGCCGACCACAACCTCGCCTCCACCAACGGCATGGCCATGCAGGACTGGGTCCACCACGCCTGCAACGGCACCTACGACAACTGGTTCCACGGCTCCGAGCGCCACGAAACCCTCTCCGGCAAACAATTCGAGATCCGCCAGGGCCAGCCCATGGCCGCCGTCTGGGGCACCCGCACCAACGGCATCCTCCACGACGCCTGGGCCGCCGTCTCGGGCATCCGCAACGCCCAGGTCAAGGCCCTCGCCGAAGCCACCATCTTCGCTTCCGCCTTCGAGACCGCCTTCCACGAAGAAATCAACTCCGACCTCTCCCGCTGGTCCTACGGCGAATACATCAACCCCGCCACCGGCTGGTACTGGGACGACTGGGCGCAGGAATGGAAATTCCGCCAGATGGGCCTCATGTCCATGGCCTGGCGCGCCCAGTCCCGCACCCGCCTCGCCGCCGCCTACGCCGCCGTCGACGACTGGGCCGGGCGCAACACCGGGCTCGAAGCCTTCGCCCGCGACGTCGACCTCGACGGCGAAGACGAGTACATCCTCCGCAACAACACCGTCATGGCCCTCTTCGAGGCCGAAGGCGGCCTCATGACCGGCGCCTGGTACAAAGACGGCACCAACGTCTGGCAGATGGTCGGCAACTTCGCCGCCCAGCCCGAGACCGGCTACGAAACCCAGTCCGCCGGCGCCGACTCCACCCGCGGCACCGCCATGAAAGACCTCGCCGTCGGCACCGCCAGCACCGTCGCCGACATCTTCCAAGTCACCCCCGGCACCGGCAGCCTCACCTTCAAGAGCGGCGGCCTCACCAAGACCGTCACCCTCGCCGACGCCGCCACCGCCACCCTCGCCGTCAACTACAGCGCCGCCGGCAAGGCCCTGCGCGTCCGCAACGGCCTCTCCCCCGACCTCGCCACCCTCATGCTCGGCGGACAGGCCCGCCTCTCCGAAAAACCCGGCGACAACCAACTCGCCCTCACCACCTCCGGCGGCGCCACCACCGTCACCGCCACCCTCCGCGTCACCAAGGGCACCCTCGACACCGCCGCCACCGACAAACCCGACGGCGCCGCCTGGAACACCGTCAACCTCCGCAACGCCCCGCAGGTCCGGCAGATCGACGTCACCGGCAGCGGCTCCCTCGCCTACGGCATCTCCTTCGCCAACGGCACCGCCCGCCACGACCCGCCGACGATTTCCGTCACCCCTCCCGGCATCCAGACCATCCCCGTCGGCACCACCACCAGCTTCCGCGTCACCGCCGCCGACTGGCAAGGCAAGCCCCTGCCCGTCGAAGCCACCGAACTGCCGCTGGGCAACTACTGGTCCGGCACCCCCGTCTGGGACCCCACCTCCGGCATGTTCACCTGGACCATGGGCGCCCCGTCCGACGGCAGCCGCACCGACGACCTCCACCTCACCGCCACCTTCACCGCCACCGACGGCGCCTCCACCGCAACCACCAACATCGCCATCACCGTCCCGTGGGACGCCGACAACAACGGCGTGGGCGACGACTGGGACTACATCGCCCGCCGCAAATCCCCTGCCTACAAGGAAAAATCCCAGTCCGGCGACGACCCCGACGGCGACGGCTTCGACAACTACTCCGAGTGGGTGGCGGGGACCGACCCCACCTCCGGCGACGACTACGTCGGCTGGAAAGACCAGACCTTTGCCGGCACCAACGCCACCTACACCTTCCGGAGCGTCCCCGGCGGCACCTACTACATCGAATCCGCGGACCTCTCCGCCCTGCTCACCACCAACCCGGCCGCCTGGACCCGTGCCGCGACCCTCAAGGCGACCTCCAGCAACACCACCTGGCGCACCCCCCGCACCCCCTCCACCCGCGTCTACCGCCTCCGCATCCCCTTCTTCGACCGGTAGGGCGGGTTCAAAAATAGTGGGGCCGCATTAGGGGAGGGCCCGGCTCCGTCCGGGCCGTCTCCACAGGACACTTCAGGGACATGATAGGGACCCACCGTTCGCGCGGCCGCGACAGAGCGCGGCCCTCCCCAAACGGATACATCATTTCTTGAGCCGTTCTCCCCCCCCTGCTTCCCTCCCACCCCAAAAACACACCCGGCCGGGCCCCCGCCGGCCTTTTCCGTCTCCTCCCCTCCCGCCACCCGCTCCCCATCCACTCTTGCAATTACAGAAAACACAGCGATTTCTCAAAGAATTCCCATGCCTCTGTCATCCAAGAAAACACTCACCCCCTTTGCGGTGGGCGGAGGAGCGCAAGACTGGGGGCGCGGGCGGCCCGCCCGCGGAAAGGGTGGAAAACGCCGGGGACGCACATCCCCGCCGCACTTTCCTTCCGCTCCGCACTCGCAATCCACAAGCCATCTTCCCCCGGGCGGCACCCCCCTCTCGGAGGGGGGGCGAATGTTCGCGCACTCTCAATTCTCCGAATATCTCTCCACGATCTCCCGGCAAGCCTCCCCGTCCACTATAATTTCCGAAGAACCGGAAAGAGCTGCGCCCGCTCCAATCGCCAAAGACGGGCTCCCCCTTCGCCCCTCCCCGCACTTCCCGCCCCACTCCCGCGGCCGCGGCGGGCGCATCTCCGGTTTGTGCACGGGGCGGACCAAATCCACGCTTGCATATTCCCGCGCGAGGCGCATGGTGGGGCGAGGCGTCCCCGCCGAGCCGTTCTTGCCGGTTTTCCAGACCTCCTGCCCCCTTCCACACCGGCTC
>JAFYAC010000083.1 GCA_017540905.1 Kiritimatiellia bacterium
GAGCCGGTGTGGAAGGGGGCAGGAGGTCTGGAAAACCGGCAAGAACGGCTCGGCGGGGACGCCTCGCCCCACCATGCGCCTCGCGCGGGAATATGCAAGCGTGGATTTGGTCCGCCCCGTGCACAAACCGGAGATGCGCCCCCGCAGGGCGCATCTGTGTTTTTTGCCGCGGTGCGCCCGGCTGTAAGTGCCCCGTAGCCCATGGATGGCGAGCGCCTGGGCGGAGCACTCCTCGGGCAAAGCGCATGGGATTTCCGGGCATTTTCCTTGATATTTCGCCCGGGACGGCCTCACCGGATGCCGTCGGGGAGGATGCCCCAGAAGCGGGCGACGTCGGCGGGCGGGATGCGGAGGTTGGCGTAGTGGCGACGCATGACGTCGGAGGAGTGGCCGCCTTCGGCCGCGACGACGGCCGGGGAGACGCCCAGCGCGAGGCGGTAGCTGACGCGCGTGTGGCGCATGACGTCCGGGATCCACGCGATTCCCGCCGCCGCGACGCACCGGCGGAACGAGGTCCGCGACCAACGGACGACCGGACCGTGGCGGCGCGGCGCGGGGACGGTCTCCAGCCAGGCGGCGAGGTTGCCGGAGACGGGTACGGCGCGGGCGCGTCCGGTCTTGGCGCGACCGCAGGGGACGTACAGGCGCCTTCCGGGCAGGTCCACGTCCTCCCACCGCAGGCCGGCCAGCTCGCGCGCGGGGCGGAGTCCGGCGAAGAGGCCGACCGCGAAATACAGCACCATCTCCGGGGCGTGCCGGCGCGCCGCGCGCAGCAGGGCCGACGCCTCGTCCGGCGCCAGGATGGCCGGGGGGCCGGCGGCGCCGCGCGGCGGCTTGCGGAGGTTGTCCATGGGATTGCGGCGCAGGTGCCCGCGCTCCCACGCCCAGCGGCAGAGGGCCGAAGCGGCCGCGTACATGTCGCGGCGGCCCCGCGGCGGCCCCGACGCCACCCAGCCGGCGATGCGTCCGCGCGTCAGTTGGGCAATCGGCCGGTCCCCCACCGCCCCCACGAGGCGTCCCAGCCGCCAACGGCGGTCCGCGACGGTGCGCGGCGAGCGCCCAAGCGCCTCCAGCTCCGCCACGTGCGCCGCCACCGCCTCCGAAAGCGCGATGCGCCCCGCCGCCAAATGGGCCGCGATCCATTCCTCGGCGGCCTCGGGAAGGTCTTCGGCTCGCCCCCCGGCGGCTTCGATGCGCGCGGCGGCGAGCAGGATGGACTGGCGCTGCACCGCCGTCAGCGAGTCCCAGCCGCCGGGGGCGGCGGAAGGGGGGGCGGCGCGGCGGCGCGCGACGGCGAGGGCCATCGTCTCGGCGGCTTCCCGGGAAGGGGCGAGTCGCCGGATGTAGCGGCCGTTCTCCCACCAGCGCACTTCCCAGCGGCCGGCATCCCGCTCGCGGAGCGTCGGATGCCACTCGCCGATCTTCATCCTGCCCACGCGTTTCTCTGCATCCATGGCATGTTCTCCTTTCCGGGCCTTCCGCGGCCCGCGGCGCCGCGCGGACGTTGTTTCGGCCGCCGGGGCCGCGCGCGAATATTTTTTCCAATCATTGGAAAACGGATGAAAAATTTTTCCAATCATTGGAAAAACCGGCCGGAATTTTCCAACCATTGGAAAAAAGTTTCCAATCATTGGAAAATCCGCGGGCGGCCGCGGGGCCCGCGGAGGGGGCGCCGCCGGGGCGGCCTTCCCGGAAACGTGCGGAAAACCGACGGGAAACGTGCGCCGGGCGGGCGCGGGGTGTCCATGGCAAAGACGCATCGGGCCCGCGGAGAGCCTCTTGCAACGCATCGCCGGCGGCGCGGCCTTCGCGTCCGCAATGCGGTGCATTGCCGCCGGCGGTCCTTGTACAGCCGCGGGCGCGTTTGACTAGTCAACAAAACAACAACGAAAAGGACATGAAACAAATGAAGAAACTCGCAGTATTTGCGGTTGCGGCCCTGGTGGCGGCGGCGGCTTTCGCCGGGGAAGGCTTGAACGCTGGCAGCGACCTCACGATTGGTGGAAACACCTTCGACATCGCCGGTTTGTCGACCAGTGCCGACACTCCCACCGAGCTCGGCATTTTCTCGGACTTGACCGTTACCAGCGCGACTGTCAACTGGTGGACCGAGAACGGCTATTCCACGGGCGGTGCCGATATCGCTTTCCGTCTCTGGGAGAATGATACCCAGCTGGGGTCTTTCCAGTCTGTCTGGGTCGGCGGGGGCACCTATGTCGGCGGGGACTATGGCAATGACTGGACGGCAACTGGTCCGGAGGAAGGGCCCAAGGACTTGAATGCGACCTGGCAGGCCTCCCTCACGCCGGGCAGCACCTATGCCTTGGATGTCAAGGTGAAGACCTATGGGGAGGATGTCTGGTATCCCAGCTCCGACGAGGAAGCCTACTACCACGCCACGTTCCAGTACCAGAGCGCGACCCCCTCCGCGGTTCCCGAGCCGGCGACGATGAGCCTGCTGGGCCTCGGCGCGCTGGCGATGGTCCTGCGCCGCAAGCTCCGCAAGTAATCGCCGGAGAAGCGATTGGCGAAGCGGTCCCTCCGGGGGCCGCTTTTTGCTTTTTGCGGGGGGCGGTTTTTGCTTGATGGCGTGGCGGGGGGAGGGCAGGATAGGCGGGAGTTGACCGCGTTGCCGGGGATCCGGCCGCCGGCGGAATCGACAGGAGGAACGCGCATGGATAGCAAGTTTTTGAGTCTGGCATTGGCCGCGGCCTGGGGGTTGGGGGGCGGGGCGCTGGCGGACACCGCGGTGGTGGGGGACGTGGAGTGGACGTACGACTTGGGGCCGGAGGGCGCCATCGTGCTCAAGGCAAGCCCCGCGGCAGGCGTGCTGGAGATTCCGGCGGCGTTGGACGGGAATCCGGTCGCGGGCATCGGCGAAGAGGCGTTCTACGGGTGCGGGGAGCTGGCGGGGGTGCGCATTCCGGAAGGGGTCGCGGAGATCGGCTGGCGGGCGTTCTTCCTGTGCCGCGGGCTGGAGGCGGTGGAGTTGCCGGACAGCGTGTCGTGCATCGGCGGGGAGGCGTTCCCGTTCTGCGAGAAGCTGGCGGCGGTGCACATTCCGGCCGGCGTGACGAACATCGGGGACGGGGCGTTCGCGTGCTGTCCGGGGTTGCGGGAGATCACGGTGGCGGAGGGCAATCCCCGCTATTCGGCCAGGGACGGGGTGCTGTTTTCGAAGGCCGGGGACGCCGTGCTCCGCTGTCCGGGCGGGAAGACGGGGGCGTACGCGATCCCGGAGGGGGTGGCGTCGGTCGGCAAGGGGGCGTTCGGGTGGTGCGGGGGGCTGGCGTCGGTGGGGATCCCCGCGGGTGTGACGGAGATCGGGGAAGAGGCGTTCCAGGGATGCAACGGGCTGTCGGCGGTGGAGATTCCGGCGGGGGTGACGAACATCGGGGATTGGGCGTTTTCGGGGTGCACGGGGCTGGCGCGGGTGGAGATCCCGGACGGGGTGTCGGCGATCGGCGGCGGCGCGTTCGCGGGGTGCAGCGGGCTGGTGTCGGTGTCCATCCCGGAAAGCGTGGAGGACATCGGGAGCGGCGCGTTCGACGGGTGCCGCGCGCTGGAGTCGGTGGCGCTGCCGGAAAGTTTGACGAGCATCGAGCCGTACGTGTTCAACGGGTGCAGCGGGCTGAAGTCGGTGACCATCCCGCCGAGCGTGCGGAAGATCGGCGAGGACGCGTTCAAGGGGTGCACCGGGCTGACGTACCTGGACATCCCGACGGGCGTCCTGGTCATCGGGTGGGGGTCGTTCGAGGGGTGCACCGGGTTGAAGGCGGTCGATCTGCCGTACACGCTCAACCGCATCGGGGAATGGGCCTTCAAGGGGTGCAGCGGGCTGGCGGAGCAGGGGATCCCGGAGAAGGTGACGCGCATCGGGAGCGGGGCGTTCGCCGGGTGCAGCGCGCTGGAGACGATGAGCATCCCGCGGAGCGTGGAGCGGATCGACAGCAGCGTGTTCTGGGGGTGCAGCAGCCTGAAGACCCTGTACGTGCCGGCGGAGTGGAAGGGGAAGCCGATGCTCTTCAAGACGGAGAGGCCGGCGGGGTGCGAGATCGTGTACCGGTAGGGGGGGGCGAGGGGGGGGCGGTCGGGAGGGGGGCAGACGGAAGGGGGCAGACGGAGGGGGGCGAAAGAAAAGTGGCCGACGGGGCGGCCACGCGCGGAACCTGCTTGGAGGGGGAGGCGGTGGGGAAGTGGGGAGGGAGGGGGCAGGGAAGGAGATGGCAGGGAGGGCGACGGGGTGGAACGAGGACGGGCCCGAAGAGGGAATGATTTACGCGAACAAAGGTTTGAGGCGTTGGGAGAGGCGGAGGGAGGGTTTTTCGAGGAGGCGGTAGAGGAGTTCGGAGACGGCGAGGGTGACGGCAAAGCCGGCGAGGGTGCAGAGCCAGGCGGAGAGGAGGGTCTGGGGGGCGAAGCGGTGGATCATGTCGATGAAGCGGAGGCCGACGCCCCAGTTGACGAGGTAGATGGAGTAGGAGCGCGAGCCGAAGTACTGGACGACGGGGTTGGATAGCCAGGTCCCCATGCGCCCGAGGGCCGCGGCGAGGAGGATGGCGGCGAAGGCGGCGAGGCCGACGAGGAGGGCTTCGCTGCGGCAATGGGCCCAGATCAGGGCGCCGGCGAGCAGGGGGAGGGGCATCCAGCGGCGGGCACGGGGACGGAGGTAGGCGAGAGTGCCGCAGGTGCCGAGGGCGAAGAGGTACCAATGGTAGATGAAAAGGCGGTTGGGGAGCAGGAGGCCATCGCCGGGAATGTCGAAGGCGGTCAGGGAGATGGAGGCGAGGGTGGCGGCGGCGAACAGGAGGGCTCCAACGATGCGGGCGGGGCGGCGGGAGGAGAGGAAGAGGAGGGCGCAGAGGGCGTAGAAAAGGTAGAACTGGAATTCGAGGCAGAGGGTCCAGGTCGGGCCGACGATGTCGCCGAGCCCGAGGAGGTTCTGGAGATAGAGGAAGTGGGCGGCCAATTGGGCCCCGGAGGGTTGCGGGAGGTCGTAGGTGGGGAAAACGAGTTTGCCGAGGGCGGTCGTGGCAATCCAGAGGAACACCACGGCGATGTAGGGGGGAAAGAGTCGGACGTAGCGGCGGACGGCGAAGCCCAGGGCGAAGCGCGGGGTCACGCGGTCGCGAGCCAGGGAGAGGGCGATGACGAAGCCGGAGATGACGAAGAAGATTTCGACGCCGAGGTAGCCCTTCCAGAAGGTGCGGTAGAGGAGCGGGTGGAGGGATTCCGAAAAGAAGCCCTGGAAGGGGGAGTGGTGGATGAAGTGGGTGAGGACGACCCAGAGGACGGCGACGCAACGGAGGCCGTCGATGAAGAGAAGGCGTTCGCGGGGAGGGGCGGGGGGGGAGGGAAGTGGGGCGGGGGGCATGGGAGGGAGGCTCTCGGGGGAGAGTGGCCGACGGGGCGGCCACTCGCTGGACCTGCTTGGGACGCCGGAGGACGGTGGGCGGGTCAGCCGCGGATGAGGGCGAGGACTTCGTCGCGGCGGGCGGCCATGGCGGCGGGGGTCTTGGCTTCGAGATTCAGGCGGATCAGGGGTTCGGTGTTGGAACGGCGGACGTTGAACCACCAGTCGGGGTACTCGAAGGAGAGGCCGTCGAGGTCGCTGATGTCGGCGTCGGAATAGCGGTCGCGGAGGCGCGCCAGGACGGCGTCGGCGTCCGCCACCGAGGAGTTGATTTCGCCGCTGGCGCTGTAGCGGCGGATCGGGGCGATCAGCTGGGAGAGCGTCTTGCCGGACTGGGAGAGGAGGTTCGCGATGTACAGGACCGCCAGCGCGGAGGACTCGGCGAAGGAGTTCTCGCGGAAGTAGTAGTGGCCCGAGAGTTCGCCCGCGAAAAGCGCCCCGACTTCGCGCATCTGCGCCTTGATGAAGGCGTGGCCGACGCGGCTCTTGTGCGGGATGCCGCCCGCTTCTTCGATGGTTTCGCGCACGGCCCACGAGGAGCGCAGGTCGTAGAAGATGTGGGCGCCCGGGTTCTTCCGGAGGATGGTCTGGGCGATGAGGGCCGTGATCATGTCCATGGGGATGATGGCGCCCGTTTCGTCGAGGAAGCCCACGCGGTCGGCGTCGCCGTCGAAGCAGGCGGCGAAGTCGTACTTGCCGGCGCGGACGGCGGCCTGCGCGGAGGCCAGGGTCGGGGTGTTCAGGGGGTTGGCTTCGTGGTTGGGGAAGGTGCCGTCGAGGGTGTCGAAGAGCGGCGTGACGGTCAGGTTGGGCAGGCCGAGGAAGACGCCGGCTTCGTAGATGCCCATCGCGTTGGCGTAGTCGCAGAGGATGTGCAGCGGGGACTGGATGTCGGCAAAGGCGCGGAAGTGGGCGATGTAGTCGGGGCGGATGTCGTAGGCGGTCAGGGTGCCGGGCGCGGCGGGGGTGGGGCCGTAGGCGCCTTCGTTGACGATGCGCTCGATGTCGAGGATGCCCGTCGCGCCGGAAAGCGGCACGGCGCCGGCGCGGCAAATCTTGAAGCCGTTCCACGGGCCCGGGTTGTGCGAGGCCGTGATCATGACGGAGGCGTCGGCGTTGAGGAGTTTGTTCGCGTAATAGGACATCGGGGTGGAGCAGAGGCCCAAGTCGATGACGTCGGCACCCTGCTCGAGCAGGCCGCGGGAAAGGGCGTCGAAGAGGGGCTGGGAGTGCGGGCGCATGTCGCGGCCGATGACGACGCGCTTGCAGCCGAGGAAGGTCTGGATGGCGCGCCCGATCTTGTGGGCGATGTCGTCGGTGAGGGTGTCGCCGTAGATGCCGCGGATGTCGTATGCCTTGAAAATGCCTGCCATGGGTGTCTCCTTGTGGTGAATGGAGCCGATTCTAGCGGGTGGGGGGAAAAGGGAAAGAGAAAAGTGACGAGAGACGAGAGACGGGAGACGAGTGTGCGGCGGGGGCGTTGCCCCCGAGCCCCCGGGGGGGAGGGAGGGGGTCAGGGAGCGGGAAGGGATGCGAGTTGGCCGAGGGAGATGGAGGCGTCGTTGGGAGGGGTGTGGAGGTGGGGGTGGACGCGGTGGGTGGGGGAGAGGGCGGCGGTGGCGAGGCGGAGAAGGAGGCGGTTCTGGAAGCAGCCGCCGGAGAGGCAGACGTCGGGGAGGGCTTCGCGGCGGGCGACGGAGTGCATCATGGCGGCGAAGGTGGCGTGGATGCGGAGGGCGATGGCGGGGGGCGGGATGGCGGAGGCGAGGTCGGCGGCGGCGGCGTGCCAGGCGGGGGACCAGTCGAGGGTGGGGCCGTCGAGGGTGAAGGGGTATGGGGGGGGGACGGGGGCGCCGGCGCGGAGGGCGCGCCAGGCGGCGGATTCGAGGAGCATCGCGGCTTCGCCTTCGTGGCGGGAGGCGCGGCAGAGGTCGAGGAGGGAGGAGAAGGCATCGAAGAGGCGTCCGGCGCTGGTGGTGCGCCAGGTGTTGAGGCCGGAGTGGAGTTGGGATTGGAGGAGGGCGGCTTCGGGGGAGGGGAAGAGGTCGGGGGGCGTCGTCAGGCCGAGTTCGTGGAGGATGCCGAGGTGGGCGCGGCGCGGGTCGCGGGCGGCGGCGTCGCCGCCGGGCAGCGGGAAGGGGCGTAGGGAGGCGACGGGGTGCATGTCGCGGTGGGTGGCGCAATGGTAGAATTCGCCGCCGCGGATGGTGCGGTCGTCGGCGTCCCATCCGGTGCCGTCCCAGGCGATGCCGAGGACGGGGCCGTCGAGGGCGTTGTCGGCCATGCAGGCGGCGATGTGGGCTTGGTGGTGCGGGATGCGGACGAGGGGTACGCGGGCGGCGGCTGCGGCGCGGGTTGCGGCTTGGGCGGAGGCGTAGGCGGGATGGGCGTCGGCTGCCCACACGGTGGGGGCGGAAAGGCCGCGCAGGGAGAGCCAGTCGGCGGCGGTGCGCTCCCAGAGGCGCAGCGCGGTGTCGTGTTCGAGGTCGCCGACGTGGGGGCCGACCATGGCGCGGCCGCCGGTGCATAGGGCGAGGGTGTTCTTGAGGTCGGCGCCGGCGGCGAGGGCGGCGTCAGGGGCGCCGGGGAGGGGGATGGTGTAGGGGGCCATGCCGCGGCCGCGGCGGATGGGGATGCGGGTGGCGCCGAGGTAGGCGACGACGGAGTCGTCGAGGGGGCGTGCGATGGGACGGTCGTGCAGGAGAAAGGCGTCGGCGATGCCGGACAGGCGGGCGAGGGCTTCGTCGTTGCCGGTGCAGATGGGTTCGTCGGTGAGGTTGCCGCTGGTGGCGACGACCGGGAAGCCGAGGGCGCGCAGGAGGAGGTGGTGGAGGGGGGTGTAGGGGAGGAAGGCGCCGAGCCAAGGGAGTCCGGGGGCGAGGGCGTCGGCCGCCAGCGCGGAGGGGGCGTCGCGGCGGAAGAGGAGGACGATGGGGGCGGCGGGGGAGAGGAGGGCGGCGCGTTCGGCGGGGGAGACTTCGCACTCGCGGGCGATGGCGTCGGGGGAAGGGAACATGACGGCCAGGGGTTTGGTTTCGCGGTGCTTGCGGAGGCGTAGGCGGCGGACGGCGGCGGGGTCGCGGGCGTCGACCACGAGGTGGAATCCGCCGATGCCTTTTACGGCGACGATGCGGCCCGCGCGGAGGGCGGCGGCGGCGGCGGAGAGGGCTTCGGCGCGGTCGGCGCGGCGGGGGGCGCCGGGCGGGGCGTCGGGGTCGAGCCAGACGAGTTGGGGTCCGCAGCGGGGACAGGCGTTGGGCTGGGCGTGGAAGCGGCGGGAGGAGGGGGAGCGGTACTCGGCTTCGCAGTCGGGACACATGCGGAAGGTGCGCATGGTGGTGTTGGCGCGGTCGTAGGGGAGGCGCAGGAGGATGGAGGCGCGGGGGCCGCAGGCGGTGCAGTTGGTGAAGGGATAGAGGTGGCGGCGGTCGTGCGGGTCGAGCATCTCGCGCAGGCAGTCGGGGCAGGTGGCGAGGTCGGGAAGGATGCCGGCGGGGCGGAGTCCGGGAGGGGGCTCGGGACTGGGGAGGATCGCGAAGGGGGCGTTGGGGTCGGCGGGGGGGGCGTCGGGAGGGGGCGGCCAGGAGCGGTCGGCGGATTCGATGCGGGCGGCGGGCGGAAGGGCGTCCGGGAGGTCCGCGAGGAAGCGTTCGCAGAGGGGACGCGGGCCGAGCAGGAGGAGCTCGGCGCCGGTGGCGTCGTTGCGGACCCATCCGCCCAGACCGAGCTTCTGCGCCAGGCGCCAGGCGGCGGGTCGGAATCCCACGCCCTGCACGCGGCCGCGCAGGCGGACGTGGAGGCCGGAGGTCTCTGCCCATGGTTTGCTCATGGGGGACATTCCAGCGCAATCACGGCCCGAAAGCGATTCCAAAACGCGGGAGCGCGGGAAACGGTGCGTCAGGGCAGGAGCTCGGCGGTGGCGATGCGGGGTTCGAAGCAGCAGGCGGGGCGGAGGCAGACGATGCGGACGCCGCTGGCGCGCTGGGGGCCGACTTTCAGGAAGGTCGCCAGGACGCTCGTCTTGCCGTGGAGGCCCATGGGGCCGATGTCGGCGGCGTTGACGCGGCGGGTGATTTCTTTCTCCATGTCGGACTGGACGGCGTAGTCGCCGTCGGCCTGCGCCTGGAGCATCATGGAGGCGGCTTCGAAGTGGGAGCGGCCGATGCCCACCGCCAGGGTGCAGGGGGAGCAGCCGAGCTGGCGGACGGAGTCGGTGGCCCAGGCGACGATTTCGTCGAGGACGACCTGGGCGTCGTGTTTGTGGAAGACGCGGTAGGTCTTGGCCCGGATGGCGGGGCCGCCGCCGAACATCAGGACGTGGAGGCGCAGCCCGGGGCCCGGAAGGCGGCGGACGAGGAGGGGGGCGGGGGCGACGCCGGCGCTGTCGGGATCGAGGCCGCCGGATTGGTCGATGCGTTCGCGGTCGCCGCCCATGATGCCCATGGGGCGGCCGGGCAGCGCGCGCAGGCCGTCGGCGACGCCGGCGCGGATGGCGTCGAGCAGGCGGCCGGTGACGGGGGCGTCGTCGCCGATTTCGAGCAGCAGGTGCGGGATGCCGCTGTCGTCGCAGAGGGGGCTGCGGTTCGTTTCGGCGGCTTCGGCGTTTTCGAGGATGGTCTCCAGGACCCAGCGGGCCTTGGGGTCGGTTTCTTCGCGGATGGCGCGGCGGTAGGCGTCTTTTTTGTCGGCGCGGAAGGTGGAGCCGGCGGCGACGAGGGCGTCGCGGACTTTCGCGGCGAGGGCGGTCAGGTCAAGGTTGTCACTCATAGATGCTCCTCCCGTGGGCGGCGCCGACGATGGCGGGGTAGCGGTCCACCTTGATCAGGTGCAGGGCCTCCATGCCGAGTTCGGGGAAGGCGAGGACTTTGCGCTCGGCGGTCTTGGCCTCGAGCAGCGCGGTGACGGGCGGGATGACGGCGTAGATGGCGTTGTGTTCGTCGAGGGCGGCGACGGTTTCGGGATGGAGGGCGCCCTTGCCGAGGTGGATTTTGATTCCGGCGGCGGAGAGGGGGGCGATGCTGCTCTCGATTTCGAGTTTGTTGCTGGAGGTGGGGCCGACGCCGGCGGGGCTGACGGCGGTGTGGAAGACGACCTGCCCGTGCAGGTCCACGCCCAGCTGGCCGGCGGTGCCGTCGCGGACCATGGCGACGACCTTGGGGAGGACGGCGTCGCGGCCGCAGAGGATCCAGCCGCTGATTTCGATGGTGTCGCCGACGTGCAGGGCGGCGATGGCGTCTTCGGGGATGGGGGTGGCGAGGTGCTGCATGGGGGCTATCCGTTGACGGCGAAGAGCTTGACGTAGGCGCCTTCGTTCTCGATGACGCCGAAGGCGCGCGCGCGGTTGTAGGTTTTCTTGGCCCAGTTGGTGTGGGGGCGGATTTCGTTCATCTTGTTGCCGCCGGCTCCCTTGACGACGCCGCCGCCGGTGCCGAGGATCTGGCGGGCGTCGTCGTATTCTTCCTTGGTGACGGCCATGAGGGCGTTGACGAACTTGACGTGGGTGGGATGGATGACGGTGCGGCCGACGAAGCCGTTGGCCTTGTCGAGGATGACTTCGCGGAGAAGGCCGTCGATCTCGTTGTTGACGAGGGGCTTGCGGCGCATGAGGTAGTCTTCGAGGCCGTGCTTGGGCAGTTCCTCGAACATCATTTCCTTGGGCGCGCGGAAGTATTCCCAGACGGGGCCGGAGATGACGTAGTCGTTGTTGCGGCCGCAGACGTTGATGATGTCGGAGAGGCATTCGCGCACGACCATGATGTCGTAGAGCGAGTAGTCGACGCCGCGGCGCACGCCGAAGACGGAGCTGAAGTCGGTGCCGCCGACGCGGACCTGGAGGACGAGGTCGTGGTACTTGTCGAGGATTTTCTTGATTTCGGTCAGCTCGGCCATCCGGGTTTCCTTGTAGGCGACCTCGGGGTCCTCGATGATGGGCATGCCGTAGACGATCTCGCCCAGGCGCTCGTTGAGGTCCTGGAGGTAGGCGTAGTATTCGTGGCCGTTCTCGGCGTTGAACTTCGGGAAGTTGATGCCGCAGAGCGACCGCGCCTCCTCCGGCGTCAGCTCCGCCGCGAAGGCCTTGAACTGCGCCAGGTTCCGGATGCGAACGAAGATCAGCGGCACCTTGCCGGGATCCATCTCGCCGCTTTCCGTCGCCTGGGTGACGCGGGCGAGGAGGCGGTGGACGTTGGCCATGGCCTCGGGCACGCGCTCCTCGGGGCAGGCGTCCTCGAAGCAGAGCACGATGGTGGTCAGCCCGGGCATGGCGTTGCCGAGGATTTTCGGCAGGAAGTCCTTGTAGCCGGGCATGTACATCGCGGCGCCGAGGCAGTACTGCAGCAGCTCGCGGTCGGTGTGCTTGTCGAAGTCCTCCGGGGGAACCACGAAGGGGAACCCGGGGTTGTACTGGTGGTGTCTCATGGCAAACTCTCCTTTGCGGCCGTCCGTCGCCGCGTCAAACCAGGCTGCCCCGCGGGCTCCAGACGGCCTCGGGGTAGTACTCGTCGATCATCCGCTTGACCAGGCTGCACTGCTTCGCGCGCTTGCGGGCGTCGTCCTCGGTGCTGTCCCAGCTGTGGGTGGCCGCGACGGAGCCGCCGGTCTTGAGGTAGATGGGGGCGGCGATGCGGATCATCTCGGGGACCTCGTAGTGGCGGATGAAACCGCCGGTGGACTTCGGGTTCTCGGTGTGGATGTCGATGGGCACGTCCACCGCCTGGCGCATCGCGGCCAGCATCTGGAGCTGGATGTCGCGCACCGGGTTGATGGAGTCGGCGCCGATCTCCTCCAGCATCTTCGCCGAACACGGGTTGCCGTGCCCCGCGTGGGCCGACACCTTGAAGTGGCAGTCCGCCGGAATCTCCCCCGCCTGGCGCATCTTGCCGAGCGCCCAGAGGCAACCCTCGTCGTAGACGAGGAATCCGCGGCAGCCCAGGCGCGCGGCGCGCTTGACGTCTTCGAGGGCGCGCACGATCTGCTCCTGGCCGCGCAGGCGGTAGCCCATGCGGACGCCTTCCTCGGTGTGGACCGAGGCCGAGGTGTCGGTGGTGGCGCGGGGGCCGATGGCGAGGATGAGGTCGGTCTTCCATTCGTGCGCGAGGGCGACCATCTTGGCGATTTCCTCGTCGGTGAGGCGCATGATGCCCTGCGTCTGGGTGACGCGGTGCAGGTAGAGCCCGTAGGAATCGATGGCCTCCAGCAGCGCCTTCATGACCTTGGGCCCCTGGATGCCGGGCACCTCGAAGCGGTACTGCCCGCCGTCCGCGAAGCGCTTGGACGAGTCCGGGAGCCCGTAGGCGTCGCCGCCGGGCTGGCCGATGCTCTTGAGGAATTCGCGGGTTTTCTGCATGCTGTTCATGGAATGCCTTTCATTTGGTTCAAATGGTCGAAAGGGGAATGTCCACCTTTTCCGAAACAGCATACACGTCTTTCCGTTCCGATGCGAATCAAAAGGCGAGGGAGGCGCATCCGCGCGGTCGCGGTTCCCAGGTGTGGCATTTCTTCAATCTCCGCCGGGGACACGGATTTTCTTGTGGACACTTCGGGCGAGTAAAGCCATTGTATGGCAAATTAGCCGAATGCCATGAGCCGTGCAACATCCATCCCGACCCGTCGCCCCACGGGGGGGCCCGAAAGGGCTTCCGCGTGAAAATCACCATGCTGGGGCACAAGCGCTTCCCCTCGCGGGAGGGCGGCATCGAGGTGGTCGTCACCGAACTCGCCACGCGGATGGTCAAGCTCGGGCATACCGTCATCTGCCTCAACCGCCACGGACACCACGTCGCCGGCAAGGAATACGACGACCGCCGCAAGTGCATGGGCGCCGCCGGGGTATGGATCCACGACGTCTGGACCCTCGACCGCGCCGGGCTCGCCGCGATGACCTCCTCCGTCTCCGGAGCCGTGTGGGCGGCGCTCTCCGGCAGCGAAGTCGTGCACTTCCATGCGGAGGGGCCGTGCGCGATGCTCTGGCTGCCCAAGCTCTTCGGCAAGCGCTGCATCGCCACCATCCACGGGCTCGACCACCAGCGCGCCAAGTGGGGGGCCTTCGCGCGCTGGTACATCATGTGCGGGGAGCGCATGGCCGCCAGGCGCGCCGACGAGATCATCGTGCTCAGCAAGCCGGTGCAGGAGTATTTCCGGAAAACCTACGGCCGCGAAACGCGCCTCATCCCGAACGGGGTGTCGCCCGCGACGCCGCGCGCCGCCGACGAAATCGCGCGCCGCTGGGGCCTCGCCCGCCATTCCTACATCCTCTTCCTCGCCCGCATGGTTCCCGAGAAAGGCCTGCGCCGCCTCATCGAAGCCTTCAAGAAGGTCAAGACCGACAAACGCCTCGTCCTCGCCGGCGGCCCCAGCGGCAGCGAAGCTTTCTACCGCGAGATGCAGGAGCTCGCCGCGGACGACCCGCGCATCCTTTTCACGGGGTTCGTCCAGGGCGCGCTCCTCGAAGAGCTGTTCTCCAACGCCTACCTTTTCGTCCTGCCCTCCGACCTCGAAGGCATGCCCCTGGCCCTCCTCGAAGCCATGGCCTACGGCAATGCCTGCCTCGTCTCCGACATCCCCGAATGCACCGACGTCGCCGGCGACGCCGCCCTCGTCTTCCACCTCGACGATCCCGACGGACTCCGCCGCGCCCTCCAGAACGCCTGCGACCGTCCCGCCTCGCTCGACCCCCTCCGCGCCGCCGCGCCCGAACGCGTCCGCAAGCGCTTCGACTGGGACGACGTCGTCCGCCGCACCCTCCTCGCCTACGAGGGCAAGCCCGACGAACCGCCCCCCTCAGACTGATTTTTTATTTTAAATTTCAAATCTCGGATTTCAAATTCACGCCATGCCCACGCCCAAGAAACTCAACGGAACCGTCATCGTCACCTACCGCTGCAACGCGCGCTGCTCCATGTGTAACCGCTACAAGGCGCCGTCGCGTCCCGAGGAGGAGCTCACCGTCGAGACCCTGCGCAAGCTGCCGCCCATGTACTTCACCAACGTCACCGGCGGCGAACCCTTCATCCGCACCGACCTCAAGGACGTCGTGCGCGAACTCTTCCGGCACTCCGACCGCATCGTCATCTCCACCAACGGCTTCTTCACCGACCGCATCGTCGACCTCTGCAAGGAATTCCCGAACGTCGGCATCCGCATCTCCATCGAGGGCCTCGAAGCAACCAACAACGCCATCCGCGGCCTCCCCGACGGCTACCGGCGCGGCTACGAAACCCTCAAGACCCTCCGCAAGATGGGCATGAAGGACGTCGGCTTCGGCATGACCGTCCAGGACTGCAACGCCCCCGACCTCGTCCCTTTGTATGACATCTCCAACGAATGGGGCATGGAGTTCGCAACCGCCACCCTCCACAACAGCTTCTATTTCGTCGAGAACCACAACATCATCCACGACCGCGCGGCCGTCGCCGCCCATTTCGAGAAACTCGTCTGCGCCCTCCTCAAGTCCAACTCCCCCAAGAAATGGTTCCGCGCCTACTTCAACCACGGCCTGATCAACTACATCTACGGGCAGAAGCGGCTGTTGCCGTGCGACATGAGCTTCGACACCTTCTTCATCGACCCCTACGGCGACGTCATGCCCTGCAACGGCACCAAGGACAAGGAAGTCATGGGCAACCTCAACCGCCAGACATGGGATGAACTCTGGAACAGCCCCGAAGCCGACGCCGTCCGCCGCAAGGTCCGCCGCTGCACCCGCAACTGCTGGATGATCGGCTCCGCCTCCCCGGCGATCCGCAAATACCTTCCGCGCCCCGCCTGGTGGGTGCTGCGCCACAAACTCCGCGCCCTCCTCGGCCTCAAGCCCTACAGCATGTACGAACTCCCCGCCGTCCGCGCCCTCCGCGACGGCCAGGTCACCGCCGCCGAACTCGACGCCCTCTCCACCTGCGAACGCGCCGACGCCGTCACGGACAACGGCCTGAGCGCCGCCTCCCGGGCCCAGCTCGCCTACTCCACCGGCGAAGCCATCGTCGCCGCCGACCCCGACGTCCGGGGAACCCCGTAGCCCCATCCCCCGCGCCCTCGCGGCCCCCGCCGTGCCCCATCGCGCACGACCTGCGGCTCAGCGCACATGCCCCGCGCACCGTCGCGCAGGTTTCCCTGTTTCCCCCGCGCGCAATCCGCGACCAATGGTCTATGCCCCTCCATGCCGCTCTCCCGCACATCCCTCCGCCTTTGCGCAACATCCGCCGATCGCTTCCCCGCCCAAGTCCGGAGCTACTTCTGCAATTACTGGAAGATCCTTGACATTCCACATGTTCCAGTGCCATCCTCCATGCCATGAGCATCCTCAAGAACGCCGCGAAGAAAACCGCCTCCCTTGTCAGTGAACTCACCGACGGACCGGGATACGTGCCGTTCAGCGCCTTCCCCGTGGCGGCGGCCGCGGTCCTGGCGCTCACGGCGGGCGCCTTCGGGGCCTATCTCGCCAGCGAAACCGGGCTGGCGCTGGTGCGCGAACTCAAGCGGCGCCAGCGGTTGCGGGAAAAGAGGCCTGAGGCTCCATCCCTGCGCGGGACCCCGACGCCGGAGGAAATCGAGGAGGATTGGGCCCGGGCTCCGCGGACTTTGATGGTTCGGTTGCGTCTGGGTTCCCGTCTGGCCGATCTGGAGCCCACGCTGGACACGCGCTTGCACTACAAGGAACTGCGGAACGGGCAGAAGCGGATCAAGTCGCGCGCCCCCGGATTGAAGGGGTGGTTGAACGACCGTCGGCTCGACGTCAATTACAGCACGCTGGTCCGGTACAGGAAACTGGCGCAGCGGTTGCGCCAGGTGTTGGGTTTGGACGAGCGGTTGCCTCTGGAATGGCTGTTGCCGGGGGCCGTTCCGGACAGGGAAATCCCGCAGGATTTGAGGGGGCAGCATGCCAGTGCGAGGCGGCGGCTGGCCCGCCTGATCGGGGAACACCGGAATTTCAGCCGGCTGAGCCGCCACGTGGAAGCGAAGTTGGGGATTCCGAAGTTGCTGAGCGTGAGGCGGGCCAAACGGAGGGCGCGCGAGGATGCATGGGTGGCCAGGCGGTTGAAGAAGATTGCCAGGTCCAACAAGGTTGCGGCCCGCCATGCGCGCGCGGCCAACGGCGAGTTTTCGGTGAGCCTCCCGCACGAGAGAGTGGAAGCGACAAAGAGGGAGTTGCTCCGGTTTTTGCAGGCGGGGGATTTGCCGGGGCCACTGCGCCACTTGAGAAACAAGGTGGTGCATTGGCTGCGGACGGTTGCACCGGAAGGGCGAGGGGCGGTCGGGGGTGAATAATGGGGGAGGGGGCAAGGGGGGAATGCTGGTCAGACAAGGATTGCACCAGAAGGAAGGGGGCTGCGGCGCGAAACACGGAGGGAACGGAGGCACGGAGCAACGGAGCGCTTTTGGGTGGGGTGTTTGTTGGAGGAGCTTTCGCACCCGGAAAACGCCGGACAAACGCTTGAATGGGACGGTTTTGGAAGCGTGAAGCGCCTCCCTGCGAACACTCCGCGTCTCCGTTCTCCGCGCGCTCCGTGTTTTGCGCCGCAGGCTGAGGAGAAAGGAACGCGAGTGGGCTCGCCCCTGGAAAATAGCGGGGAAGGGCGGGGGGGGGCCGGCTTCATGGGGCCGGGGGAGGTGAGGTGAGGTGTGGGGGGCGTGGGGGGGGGGAGCGGTCGGCGTTCAGGGAGGGAGGGGGGGGATGAAATGGTAGAAAAGATGGGAAAAACATTGTGTTTCCCGTAATTGCAAAAGTGGGCGGGAGGGGGCGGAAGCGGGGGGGGGGGGGGAGGGGGCGGAAGCGGGGCGGGCGGGGCGGGCGGGGGGGCGGGACGGGGCGGGAGTGTGCGGGGGCGGGGGGCGGCGGAAATGGGGGCTTGCGGGGAGGGCGGGGGGTGTGGGAGTATGGGGGGCATGAAGAAGACGATGCTGGGCGGTGTCTGCGCCGCCGTTTTGTTGTGCTGCCTGACGGAGACTGCCATGCCGAACGAACCGATCGAAGTGCTGCGGGCCTCGAACCGCGCCATACGCCGCATCCCCATGGACAACGGGCTGACCCTGCTGCTCAAGCCGGACGCGTCGGCCCCGCTGGTCGCCATCCAGTACTGGGTGCGGGCCGGGGCCATCCACGAGGCGGAGCACCTCGGCGGCGGGCTCTCGCACTACCTCGAACACATGGTGTTCAAGGGCACGCCGACCCGCGCCCCGGGCGTGATTTCGACGACCATCGCCGACGCGGGCGGTGAAATCAACGCGTACACGTCGGTGGACCGGACGGTCTTCCACGTGGTGATGCCGTCGGACAAGGCGGAGCTGGGGCTGGACGTGCTGACGGACGCGGTGTTCCATCCGTCGTTCCCCGAGGAGGAGTGGGAGCGGGAGCGGGAGGTGGTGTTCCGGGAATGGGCGATGGGGGAGGACGACCCGGACCGGGTGTCGTCGCGCCTGCTGTTCGAGAGCGTGTACCGGGTGCATCCGTACCGGGTGCCGGTCATCGGCTGGAAGGACATCCTGCGGAAGATGGGGCGGGCCGAGCTCGCGGCGTACCACGCGGCGCACTACTCGCCGGACAACATGATCCTCGCCATCGCGGGGGATTTCGACCCCGACCGGATGGAGGCGGCGGTGCGGGCGGCGATGGCGAAGATCCCGCGGACGCCGAACGAGCCGGTGTACATCCCGGAGGAGCCGGAGCAGTCGGGGGAGCGGATGCTGCGGAAGACGGGGCGGTACGAGGTGGCGCGCCTGTCGTGGGGCTTCCACACGGTGGAGCTCGCGCACGAAGACGCGCCCGCGCTGGACGTGCTGGCCTCGGTGACCGGCGCGGGCCGCGGCTCGCTGCTGGTGAAGCGGTGGGTGGAGGAGAACGCGCTGTTCACGGACGCGGGGACGTGGAGCTGGACGCCGCAGCATCCGGGCTTCTTCGCCATCTACGGCGACTGCCGGCCGGAGGACGAGGGAAAGGCGGTCGCGGCGCTCCGCGAAGAGGTGGAGCGCTGGAAGACGGAGCCGTTCGGGGAGGCGCAGATCGAGCGGGCGCGCCGTGGCCTGCTGGTGGCGGCGGTGCAGCAGCTGGCCAGCGTGGAGGGGCTGGCCTCGTCGATGGCGTCGGGCGAGTTCTACGCGGGGGACCCGCGGCGCATCGAGAGCTACTTCGACCGCGTGGCGAAGGTGACGCCGGAGGACCTCACGCGGGTCGCGCGCAAGTACCTGCGGGAGGAAAACGGGTCGTGGAGCATCCTGGCGCCGGAGGGCGACGGCGAGGCGGCGGCGGCCCCGGCGGCGGCCGCCGCGGCGCCGGAGGCGCGGATGCGCACGCTCTCGAACGGGCTGCGGGTGGTGCTGATGGAGAACCCGCGGTTGCCGACGGCGACGTACGCCGCGGTGGTCGGCGGCGGCCAGCTGGCCGAGCCGGAGGGCCAGGCGGGCGTCGCGGCGCTGGCGGCGGACCTGCTGGCGCGCGGCACGTCGAAACACACGGCGGCGGAGCTGGCGGACTGGCTGGAGCCGCAAGGCGTGGGCGTGGAGGGGTACGCGGGGCGCAACACCCACGGGCTCACCGTGCAGGGGCTGTCGGACCGGCTCGGCGTCCTGCGCGAGGCGTTCGCGGAATGCCTGCTGGAATCGACGTTCCCGGCGGACGAATTCGCCCGGCAGCGCGACCGCCAGCTGGTGGCGCTGCGCCAGGAGAACGAGTCGCCGATGGCCCAGGCGAGCCAGCGCATGCGCGACGCGATGTTCCCGGGGCACCCGTACCGGCCGAGCCCGAAAGGCACCCCCGAGTCGCTCGCGGCGATGGCCCCGGAGGACCTGGCGGCGTTCCACAAGCGGCTCTTCGTGCCGGAAAACACCGTGATTTCCGTGTTCGGCGACATCCGGGCGGACGAGGAGTTCGCGTGGCTGGAGGAGACGTTCGGGGGGCTGCCGGCGGGCGGCGGGGCGCCGTCGTGGCCGGCGCTGCCGGAGGTGCCCGGGGGCGACCGGCGCATCGAGGCGGAGCTGCCGTTCAACCAGACCGTCCTCGTCCGGGCGTGGCCGGGCATCGCGACGTGCGACCCGCGCGACGACGACGTGTCGGTGCTGCTGGACACGCTGAGCGGGCTGTCCTCGGACCTCTTCAAGGAAGTGCGCGACAAGCGCGGCCTCGCCTACTACACCGGGGCGCGGCAGTTCACCGGCCCCGTCGGCGGGCTCCTGCTGGCCTACGCGGGGACCACCGAGCAGGGGCTCGCGGAGGTGGAGCGGCAGGTCGACGCCCAGATCCGGCGGCTGGCCGGCGAGGGGCCGCGGCAGGACGAAGTGGACCGCGCCGTCGCCCAGATGCGCGTCGATGCGGCCCGCGCGATGCAGGACCTTCCGGGGCTGGCGCGCGCGTGCGCGGTCGACGAACTGCTGGGGCTGGGGTACCGGCATCCGCTGGACGTGGAGGGGCGCCTCTCGGAACTGACCGTGGAGAGCGTGCGGGACGCGGCGCGGGAGCTGATGGGCGAGAAGCCGTCGTTGACCGTGGTGGTCAAGCCGTCGGCGGACGCGGAGGCGGACGGGGACGAGGGGGACGATGGGGACCTCGGGGACGACGGGGATGGGGAAGACTGACCCGCGTCGGCGCCGGGTGGCGGTGCTGGCGGTGGCGGCGGTGGCCGTCGCCGCCGTCGCCGCGCTGGCGTGGAAGCACGGGCTCGGGGAGTGGCTGGGCGGCCTGCGCTGGGCGGACGTGCAGGAGGCGGTGCGGGGGGCGGGCGCGTGGGGGCCGGGAATCTGCATCGCGCTGCTGGCGGTGTGCACGGTGGCGTTCCTCGCCACGACGCCGGTGGTCGTGCTGGCGGGGCTGCTCTACGGGCTGCCGGCGGCGCTGGCCATCTGCTGGGCGGGGCTGGGGACGGGGATGGCGCTGGCGTTCTGGCTGTCGCGGACCCTGCTGCGGGAGCGGCTGGAGCGGCGCTACGCGGGGCATCCGCTCTATCTCCGCCTCCGCGGCCCGCTGGAGCGCGAGGGGTGGAAGGTGGTGTTCTTCATGCGGATGCTGCCGGTGAACCCGTATCCGCTGCTGAACTATTTGTTCGGGCTGAGTCCGATCCGCTTCCGCGCCTACATGTTGGCCTCGCTGGCGGGCGTGGTGCCGAACATCCTGTTCCTGCTGATGGCGTCGCGCGCGGCGGGGGACGTGGCGGCGGGCGGGTTCAACGCCCGCGCGGCGGCGATGATGGGCGGGGCGGCGCTGCTGTTCCTCGCGCTGTGCCTACTGCCGAAGCTGGCCGCGCGGCGTGCGCGCGGGAGGGCAGGGACGGCAGGCGCGGTTGCGTCAGCCGCGGAGAATTCCGAGGAGCGCGCGGATGGCCTCGTCGACGGTGGCGGACCGGATGGCGCGGCGGGTTTTGGCCGGGGATAGGTATCGGATGGCAACGGGGCGTTTTCCGCGGCGGGCAAGGCCGATGTAGACCAGCCCCACGGGTTTCGCGGGCGTTCCGCCGGTAGGGCCGGCGATGCCGGTGACTGAGACGGCCAGGTCGGCTCCGGTGCGGTCGAGGATGCCTTGGGTCATGGCGCGGGCGGTCTGCGGACTGACGGCCCCGTGGCGGGCCAGGGTCGCGGGCGGTACGCCGAGCAGCGCGGTCTTGATGCGGTTGTCGTAGGCCACGACGCCGCCCAAGTACCAGGCGGAGCTGCCGGGCACGGAAGTCAGGGCGCCGCCAAGCAGGCCGCCGGTGCAGGATTCTGCCGTGGCCAGGGTGAGATGGCGGGCGAGGAGGAGGGCGGCGAGTTCGCGGGGAAGGGATTTCACGGGGCGGGTCTGGAAGGGAGGGGTGCGTGCGACGCGCCGGCGTCCCGCGGGAACGGGGCGCCGGCGGCGGGAGGACGGAATCGGCCTCAGTACTTGCGGATGACGGCGCGGACGACGCCGCCGATCTCGAGGGAGCGCTGGGGGCGGATGAAGTGGTACTTGGGGTTGGCGGGTTCGAGGCGGACGCCGGCCTGGTCCTTCATGTAGTACTTGAGGGTCCATTCGTTGTCGACGCAGGCCACGACGATGTCGCGCTGCTGGGGCGCGGGGCCCTTCTCGACGAGCACGAGGTCGCCGGGCTGGATGCCGGCATCGATCATCGAATCGCCGCGGACGGTGAGCATGTAGGTGTGGTCGGGGTCGCGGACGAGGTATTCGTCGAGGGAGATGGCTTCCGACTTCTGTTCCTCTTCCTGCGTGGGGAAGCCGGCCGCGATGGCGCCGAGGTTGCGGACCCCGCCGGTCATCTTGGGGAGGAAGGACAGCTTGCCGCCTTCCTTGACGAGGTATCCGCGCTGTTCGAGGTGGCGGACGAGGCCGAAGACGGAGTTCTTGGATTTGTAGCCGAACAGGTCGAGCATTTCGGAGTAGGAAGGCGGACGGTGTTCGGAACGCCAGAAGGCGCGGAGCTTGAGGATCTTGTCTTCGAGGATCAGTTTGCGGGGCATGGTGTTTCTCCTGTTTTGTGGTTGCGGGGGAACAATACTGAACCCGGGTTCATGGCGCAAGAAAAAAGTGCGGAACGCGCGTTTTTCGCGGCGGCGGTGAAAAGCGGAAAGTGGCAGATGGGGACGGGGAGAGAGTGGGCAAAGGACGGGGCTGCGCCCCGAGCCCCGGGAGGGGGAAGGGGACGAAAAAGGCCGCCCGGGGAGGGGCGGCCTGGGGGGGAGCCTTGGGGGCGGGGGTCAGCCGGCGAGGGAGCCCATGATGGAGACGAGGGGCATGAAGAGGGCGATGACGATGGAGCCGACGACGACGGCCAGGAAGATGATGAGGAGAGGCTCGATGATGGAGGTCATGGAGGCGACGGCGTTGTCGACGTCTTCGTCGTAGGAGTCGGCGACCTTCATGAGCATGTCGGGGAGGGCGCCGGTTTCTTCGCCGACTTCGACCATGGAGATGACCATGGGGGGGAAGACTTTGCTGGAAGCGATGGGCGGGGCCATGTTTTCGCCTTCCTTGACGGCGTCGTGGATGGTGGTGACGGCTTTGGAGATGACTTCGTTGCCGACGGTTTCCTTGACGATGTTCAGGGCTTGCAGGACGGGGACGCCGGCGCCCATCAGGGTGCCGAGGGTGCGGGTGAAGCGGGAGATGGAGTTCTTGGTGACGAGGTTGCCGAAGACGGGGGCGTGGAGTTTGAAGTAGTCGAGGCCGTAGCGGCCTTTCTTGGTCATGGCCACGAGTTTGAGGACGCCGACGAGGACGGCGATGCCGATGAGGACGAAGGGGAATTTGGTCTTGAGGACTTCGGAGACGTTCATGACGAACTGGGTGATGGCGGGCATGCCCTTGCCGCCCATGAGGTCGCCGAAGATTTCGCTGAATTTGGGGACGATGTAGGTCATCAGGAACATGAGGATGCCGACGGCCATTACGAGGACGACGAGGGGGTAGGTCATGGCGGATTTGACCTTGCCCTTGATTTTCTCGGCCTTTTCCTGGAATTCGGAGAGGCGGGCGAGGACGACGTCGAGGACGCCGCCGACTTCGCCGGCCTTGACCATGTTGACAAAGAGGCGGTCGAAGATCTTGGGATGGGCGGCGAGGGCTTCGGCGAAGGTGGAGCCGGATTCGATGGAGTCGGCCATCTGGGAAAGGGCGTCCTTGAGGGCGGCGTTCTTTTCCTGGCGCTGGAGGACGCGGATGGCCCGCATGAGGGGGAGGCCGGCGTTGACGAGGGTGGACATCTGGCGGGTGAAGACGGTGAGGTCCTTGGTCTTGACGCGGCCGCGGAGGAATTTGGGGAGTTTGATCTCCATGTTCATGCCGCCGGACTTGGGCTTCTTGGCGGAGGCGGCGGAGCCGGAGCCGGAGACGGCTTCGACCTTGGACGGGAAGAGGGATTTTTCGCGGATGCGGGCGATGGCGGCGGACTGGTTCTCGGCCTCGATTTCGCCCTGGACTTGTTTGCCCTTGGAATCGAGGGCGGTGAAGGTGAAGCGTGCCATGGGGGGTCTCCTTTGGGTTAGTTCAAATTATTTGGAAACAAAAAAGACAAATTTGGATGGACAAAGAGGCCAAACAAATGAAGCCCGTTGGGCGAGACGGCCGCTGTCCTCCGCTTTCCCATGTTCTCTTTTGAAAGAAAAGAAAATGGGATGCGGGGGGGAGGGGCCGGAAGGTCTTTCGGATTGGGTTGGGGGAAACAAAAAAGACAAATTTGGATGGACAAAGGGGCCAAACAAATGAAGCCCGTTGGACGAGACGGCCGCTGAACTCCGCTTTCCCAAATTCTCTTCCATGACTGGAAAAGAAAATGAAAGGCGGGCAGGGGGGCCGAAGGGATTTTTTGTTTGCCCGATTTGTTTCATTTTCAAAATTTGTCTTTTTTGTTTCCCCAATGTCTCAGGTGTACTTGAGGACTTCTTCGACGGTGGTGTAGCCGTCGAGGATGCAGCGGATGCCGTCTTCGCGGAGGGTGCGCATGCCCATCTCGACGGCTTTGTCGCGGATGACGAGGGTGGGACGGCGCTGGTTGATGAGTTCGCGGATGGGGTCGGTGACGCGGAGGTATTCGTAGATGCCGCGGCGGCCTTTGTAGCCGGTCTGGTTGCAGTAGGAGCAGCCGGCGCCGTAGTAGAAGGGGCGGCCGCCGACCTGTTTTTCGGTGAGGCCGAGCTGCTGGAGGATTTCGGGGGTGGGTTGGTACTCGGTCTTGCAGTTGGTGCAGATGGTGCGGACGAGGCGCTGGCCGAGGACGGCTTCGAGGGTGGAGGCGATGAGGAAGGGTTCGACGCCCATGTCGATGAGGCGGGTGACGGCGCCGGCGGCGTCGTTGGTGTGCAGGGTGGAGAAGACCAGGTGGCCGGTGAGGGAGGCCTGGATGGCGATTTCGGAGGTCTCGATGTCGCGGATTTCGCCGACCATGATGATGTCGGGGTCCTGGCGGAGGAAGGCGCGGAGGACTTTGCCGAAGGTGACGCCGATGGCTTCGTTGATGGGGACCTGGACGATGCCGTCGATGTCGTATTCGACAGGCTCTTCGGCGGTGAGGAGTTTGTGTTCGACGGTGTTGAGGCGGCGGAGGGCGGAGTAGAGGGTGGTGGTTTTGCCGGAGCCGGTGGGGCCGGTGACGACGACGATGCCGTTGGGCTTGGAGATGTCTTCGGTGAAGTATTGGTAGATGTCGTCGGGCATGCCGATGTTTTCGAGGTCGAGGGAGACGACGGAGCGGTCGAGGACGCGGAGCACGACGGATTCGCCGAACTGGGTGGGGAGGGTGGAGACACGGAAGTCGATCATGCGGCCGGCGACGGGGAGCTGGATGCGGCCGTCCTGGGGGACGCGGCGCTCGGCGATGTTGAGGCCGGAGATGACTTTGACGCGGGAGATGACGGGCAGGGCGAGGTGGCGGGGGGGAGGCGCCATTTCGTAGAGGGCGCCGTCGACGCGGTAGCGGATCTTGAATTCGTCTTCGAAGGGTTCGAAGTGGATGTCGGAGGCGCGGTCCTGCACGGCCTGGAGGAGGACGAGGTTGACGAAGCGGACGACGGGACGGGAGTTGGCCGCGGCTTCCATGGAGGCGATGTCGTCGCCGCGCGCGCCGGATTCGAGGAGTTCGCCGGCGTCGCCGAGTTCGTTTTCGAGGCCCTTGAAGACTTCTTCCATGGAGGCGTCTTCGGTGCCGTAGTAGCGGGCGATGGCGGCGTTGATGGCGTCGGTGGAGTCGACGGCGAAGAGGACGTCCTTGGAGAGGACGAAGTGGATTTCGTCGGTGGTCTCGGGGGAGAGGAGGTCGCCGCAGGCGAGGGTGATGGTATTGCCGTCGGCCGCGACGGGGATGACGGTGTACATGCGGGCGACGGAGCCGGGGACGGTCTGGAGGACGTCGGGGGAGATGCTCATGTGCTCGAGGTCGACGCGCTCGGCGCCCATGAGCTGGGCGATGATGTCGAGGACCTGGTCGGAGGTGAGCAGCCCGAGTTCGACGGCGATGTCCTTGACGGGCTTGCCGGTGCGCTCGTGTTCGTCGGTGATCTCGGCGGCCTGGGCTTCGTCGATGATGCCGTTGCGGACGAGTTCTTCGAGAAACATGTCGGTGTATTCGGCCATGGTGGGGGTCCTGAGGTTACGGGTTGTTGCGGATGGTTTGCATGACTTCTTCGGTGTCCTGCGCCTTGGTGACGAGGTCTTCGTAGGCGATCTTGCCGGAGCGCCAGAGGTCGATGAGGTGGGAGTCGAGGGTCTGCATGCCCCATTTGCCGCCGGTCTGGATGTCGGAGGTGATGCGGAAGGTCTTGTTGTCGCGGATGAGGGAGCGGATGGACGGGGTGGCGATCATGAGTTCGAAGGCGGCGATGCGGCCGGGGCCGTCCTTGCGGGGGAGGAGGATCTGGGAGATGACGGCGACGATGGAGGTGGAAAGCTGGGTGCGGATCTGTTCCTGCTGGTTGGTGGGGAAGGCGTCGACGATGCGGTCGACGGTGCGGGCGGCGCCGGTGGTGTGGAGGGTCGCGAAGACGAGGTGGCCGGTTTCGGCGGCGGTGATGGCGGCTTCCATGGTTTCGAGGTCGCGCATTTCGCCGACGAGGATGACGTCGGGGTCCTGGCGGAGGGCGCGGCGGAGGGCTTCGGAGAAGGTGGGGACGTCGGTGCCGATTTCGCGCTGGGTGACGACGGATTTTTTGTGGGTGTGGTAGTATTCGATGGGGTCTTCGATGGTGATGATGTGGCAGTCGCGTTCCTGGTTGATGATGTTGAGCATGCTGGCCAGGGTGGTGGTCTTGCCGCTGCCGGTGGGGCCGGTGACGAGGATGAGGCCGCGGGGCTTGAAGAGGAGGTCGTGGACCTGCGCGGGGAGGCCGATCTGCTCGAGGGTGAGCATCTTGGAGGGGATCTGGCGGAGGACGAGGCCGACGTGGCCTTTCTGGCGGAAGATGCTGACGCGGAAGCGGGCGAGGTCTTTATAGGGGAAGCCGAAGTCGGCGCCGCAGTGTTCGCGGAGGCCGCGCTGGTGTTCTTCGGGGGTGATGGCGAGCATGAGGCGCTCGGTGTCGTCCGGCGTCAGGGGCGAGGCGTCGATGGGGACGAGGGCGCCGCTGATGCGCATGACGGGGGGGAGGCCGACGGCGAGGTGCAGGTCGGAGGCGTTCTCGCGGACGGCCAGGTCGAGGAGGTCGTCCATGGAGATGTCGGAGGATTGGAGGATGTCGCTCATCAGTTGCTGTCCCCCATGGTGACGCGGAGGACTTCGGAGAGGGTGGTGAGGCCGGCGGCGACTTTGCGGAGGCCGTCTTCGCGCAGGGTGCGCATGCCGAGTTCGCGGGCCTTGATGCGCAGCTCGGTCGCGGGGACCTGGTCGAAGATGAGGTTCCGTACCTGGTCGTCGATGAGGAAGATTTCGAAGATGCCGATTCGGCCGCGGTAGCCGGTGCCCTTGCAGTCGGCGCAGCCGGCGCCGTGGTAGATGGTGGCGTTGGCCAGCTGCTGGGCGGCGGGGCCGAGGAGGCGGAGTTCGGACTCGGGCGGGGTGTAGGGTTCCTTGCACTTTTCGCAGATCTTGCGGACGAGGCGCTGGGCCATGATGGCGCGCGTGGAGCTCGCGACGAGGAAGGGTTTGACGCCCATGTCGATGAGACGGGTGACGGCGCCCGGTGCGTCGTTGGTGTGCAGGGTCGAGAAGACGAGGTGGCCGGTGAGGGAGGCGTTGATGGCGATTTCGGCGGTCTCGAGGTCGCGGATTTCACCGATCATGATGATGTTCGGCGCCTGGCGCAGGATGGCGCGCAGGGCGGCCGCGAAGGTCATGCCGATGTCGGCGCGGACCTGGACCTGGTTGATGCCGCTCATCTGGTATTCGACCGGGTCTTCGACGGTGATGATTTTCCGGTCGGGCTTGTTGATGGTGTTGAGGCAGGCGTAGAGGGTGGTGGTCTTGCCGGAACCGGTCGGGCCGGTCACGAGGATGATGCCGTCGGAGAGGCCGATGAGGCGCTCGAAGACCTGCTGGTCGTCGGCGAAGAAGCCGAGCTGCGGGAGGCCGAGGGCGATGGAGCCCTTGTCCAGGATACGCATGACGATGGATTCGCCGTGGTTCGTCGGGATGGAGGAGACGCGCAGGTCCAGGTCCTTGCCCATGACGTTGATCTGGATGCGGCCGTCCTGCGGGATGCGCTTTTCGGCGATGGACATGTTCGCCATGATTTTCACGCGCGAGATGATGGCGGACTGGAGGCGCTTGGGCGGGGACTCGACTTCGTGGAGGACGCCGTCGATGCGGTAGCGGACGCGGAATTTCTTCGGCATCGGTTCGAGGTGGATATCGGACGCGCGGGAGCGGAAGGCTTCCATGATGATCAGGCTGACGAGCTTGATGATCGGCGCGTCGGATTCGGAGACGTCGGAGTCGGAGATGAGCTGCTCCTGGACCTCGTCGGGGAGGGCGAGGGTGCCCTCGGTGATCTCGTTGAGCATCTGGTCGACGGCGCCGGTGGCGCGGCCGTAGTAGTGGGCGATGGCCTGGTCGATCTCGTTGGGGGGCGCGACGACGCCTTCGACGTTGCACTTGAGGACGTAGCGGAGGCCGTCGATGGTGTCCACGTCGAGGGGGTCGCCGATGGCGACGGTCAGGACGTTGTCGTTGAAGAAGACGGGGACGATCTTGTAGCGCTGGGCGACGTCGCCGGGGACCATGTCGAGGATCTCGCGCGGGATGTCGAGGCCCTGGAGGGTGATGACCTCCATGCCGAACTGGCCGGCGAGGGTCTTGAGCATGTCGGCCTTGGAGCAGACGCCCATGCTCACGAGGATGTCCATGACGGGCTCGCCGGACTCCGTGGCGGAGTTGCGGGCGGCGATGGCCTGTTCGCGGGTAACGAGGCCGACGTTCTCGAGGATTTCAAGGATGTAGTCGTCGTTGGAAGTCAAGGTTGGCTCCTTGTGGAAAGGCCGGGCCCGGGAAGGGGGGCGGCGGGCGAATGATGTCCGTAGCACAGCATGTCGCGAGCATAGCCGCCCGCGCGGGGCAAGGCAAGCGGGAATGCGAGGGGGGCGGGGAGTTTTTGCGCGGGGGGGAGGGTTTTGCTTGTGGAAAGCGGGAGGGAACTGTATAAGGCGGGAAAATGAAAGGAAGGTTCATGAAAAAGTTTCTCAAAGGAATTGTGTGGTTTGTCGTCGTGCTGGCGGTGCTGGCGGTGGCGACGGTGGTGTTCCTGGACCGGGTGGTGCTGCACGGGTTCAATACCGTGGTGCCCAAGGTGCTGGGCGTGGATGCGTCGCTGGGCGGCGCGAGAATCCATGCGCTAAAGGGGTATGCGTCGCTGAAGGAGCTCCACATCGGCAATCCGGAAGGGTTCAAGACGGACGGGATCTTCGATTTGGGCGAGGTGACGGTCGATGTCGACATGGCTTCGCTGGGGTCGGACACGATCGTGATTGACAGCATCAAGGTGGCCGGCGCCGAGGTCACGTACGAGCAGGGGCTGACCGGGAACAACATCGGGGCTCTGCTCGACCAGCTCTCCAAGGAAGAGGAAATCGAGGAGGAGGAAGCCGAGGAGGAGGAGAAGGAGGAGGGCGAGAAGAAGCCGGCGAAGAAGGTCATCATCAAGAAGCTGGACGTGGAAGGCACGCGGCTGAACGTGGCGCTGACGGCGATGATGGGGGCGGTCGTGCCCGTTCCCATGCCGCCTATCCATCTGGAAGGCATCGGCGAGGAGTCGGGCGGGGCGTCGCCGATCGAGGCGGTGCGCGCCATCATCGGCGGCGTGTTCCAGGCGGTCCAGGCGGCCGTGGCCGGCGCCGGGGATTTGCTGGGCGGGGCGGTCGGATTGGTCGGGGATGGCGCGAAGGCCGTGGCGCAGGGGGCGGGCGCGGCGGCCAGCGCGGTCGCAGACGGGGCCGGCGTGGCCGTGGGTGCCGTGGCGGACGGGGCGACCGCGACGGTGGGGGCGGTTGCGGATGGCGCCAGTGCGGTCGGCGGGGCGGTGGCTGACGGGGCCAGTGCCGTGGGCGGTGCGGTCGTGGACGGGGCCAGTGCCGTTGGCGGTGCGGTCGCAGATGGGGCCAGTGCCGTGGGCGGTGCGGTCGTGGACGGAGCAAGTGCCGTCGGAGGGGCGGTCGCGGATGGGGCGAAGAGTGTCGGGCGGTTCCTGAATCCGTTCGACGGAGGGGAGGAGAAGGCGGAGGGGGAGGAATAAGACGCTGATTGGAACGTGGGGGGGAATGCCCGGTGCCGGCGGTTGGTCGGTGCCGGGCTTGTTTTTTGTTGGGGGGGAGGAGAGGGGGAAAAGGTGGAAAATTAGCGGATTTTCTGTAATCTCGCGAGATGGGGGAAGGAGGGCCCCGCCGTTTCCGGCGGGGCGCGGGACGGGGGGCGGGGAGGGGGGCGTGCAGGGGACGGGGTGGGGAAGGACGGGGGCGATGCCCCCGAACCCCCGGCGGGCGGCGGGGTGCCCGCGGGAGGACGGGGGGGAGGGCGGGAGAGGGGCTCAGGGGGAGGCGGGGAGGACTTGGAGGAAGAGGGGGAGCGTGGAGGGCCAGTCGGCGAGGAGGCGGTGGGCGAGGGGGGAGGAGGTGGCGGCAAGATGGGCGCGGAGGAGGCGGAGGAGGGTCGATTCTTCGGGAGTGCCGGGGAGGATGGGGTGGAGATCGACGGAGTCGAGGTTGCAGCGGAGGTCGAAGTCGCCGTCGAGGTCGAGGACGTAGGCGGCGCCGCCCGTCATGCCGGCGCCGAAGTTGATGCCGGTCGGGCCCAGGATCAGGGCTTCGCCGCCCGTCATGTATTCGAGGGCGTGGTCGCCGACGCCTTCGGCCACCAATGTGGCGCCGGAGTTGCGGACGCCGAAGCGTTCGCCGGCGCGGCCGTTGAGGTAGATGGCGCCGCTCGTGGCGCCGTAGGCGACGACGTTGCCGGCGATGGTGTTGGTTTCGGGCGGGTAGGTGGCGCCGGGTGGCGGCGCGACGGTGATGGTGCCGCCGGAAAGGGATTTGCCCAGGTAGTCGTTGGCGGCGCCGCGGAGGTTGAAGGTGATGCCGTGCGCAAGGAAGGCGCCGAAGGATTGGCCGGCGGTGCCTTCGAAGTCGATGGTGAGGGCGCCGTCGGGGAGGCCGGAGGGGCCGAAGCGGGAGGCAATCTCGCCGGAGAGGGAGGCACCGATGGAGCGGTGGGAGTTGGTGATGGGGCGGGTGAGATGGAGTGACGAGTGACGAGTGACGAGTGACGAGTGGGCGGGCGGGGGCTCTGCCCCCGCACCCCCGGAGGAGGATGGAGGTGGGAGGTGGGGGAGGATTTCGGGGAGGAG
>JAFYAC010000084.1 GCA_017540905.1 Kiritimatiellia bacterium
ACCGAAGTCGCGGGCCTGCGCATCTTCTACCAGGCCTTCCTCTTCCTGCGCCCCGGCCCCGCGACGGCGGCCGCCTGGATGCTGGCCACCCTCCTCATCGGCTTCACCCTCCTCCAACTCCGCATCCTCTCCCGCGTCGAATTCCGCGCCAACCGCACCGAGGACAACTGAAAACCAAAGGAAACAAAGACAACAAAACCCTGAAAATCGACAAATCGGGCAAACAACAATGTCTTCCAGTCACCCAGCCCACATCCCATTTGCATTCTTTCCTTCCAAGCGGAGACCCGCGGCCGGAAAGCCCGAAGGACTCTTTTTGTTGAGGCCTCTTTGTCCATCCCAATTTGTCTTTTTTGTTTCCAATCGCAGAGATGGCATTTTCTTCCAAGCGACGGCGCGCGGGAACACGCGCCCCCCGTGCGATTGTCCATGTAGGTCGCACGGAAACGCGCCCCTTGCGCTCCCCGCGGGGAGGGCCGCGCTTTGTCGCGGCCGCGCGAACGGGATGTTTCGAGCATGTCCCTGAAGCGCCCTGAGGAGACGGCCCGGACGAAGCCGGGCCCTCCCATGATGCGGCTGCACTTTCCCCTGATTTGCGCTGCGTATTGCGCCCTTGGTCGGCATGGCCGCCCTGCCCGTGCGCAAACGCTGGCGCCCTCCGTCAGGGCAGCGCCCAGTACCCTTCGAGGTCGCGCAGCGACTTGGCGGGCATCCGCTGCGCCGGGGGAGGCTCGCCCGACGGCTCCGTCAGGTACCCCGTCACGGCCGCGGCCGGGGCGATGGTCTCCCACACCGTGTACTCGCTCGCGGCGACGGTCTTGATTTCGAGGTTCCACCAACGCCGCCACACGGGCCACTGCCGCGCCGCCGCCCGGTTCCCCTGCCACAGCATGGAAACCGCCTGCGACGGCAGCGCCCAGACCCAGCGGTAGGGCGTGATGCCCGGCACGTATTCGGCGATTCCGTCCACGTACGACGGCAGGTCCAGGAACGCCACCGGATACGCCTCGCCGAGCCCGCTCGTCATCGTCGTCCCCATCGGGTTGCATCCGTTGTGGAAGTCGTTCGCGAGCGACGCCCCCTCCAGGAAACGGGCCTCGCCGGAAATCCCGTGCGCGGCCACCAGCCAGCGCGCCCGCTGCAGCGGATGGGCGTGGCCCAGGCCGATGGTGTGGACCCACGCCTCCCCCGGCGCGTTCCACGGCAGCCGGTACGCCCAGGCCCGCTGCTGGCGGAGCATCGCGCCGGCCCGGTCCAGCACGCGTTTTTTCCATCCGTTGAAGAATCCGTCCAGCGCCGCCGGCGTCGGCCCCGCGGCCATTTCGCCCGAAAACAGCATCGGGTCCCAGTTCCAGCCCTGGCGGCCCTGCGCCTCTTCCAGGCGCGTGGTTTCCGCTTCCAGCGCGTCGAGATAGCGCTGGTCGCCCGTCAGCGCGTGCAGGTTCACCGCGGCCTTCACGAACTCGGGCTCGGGCAGCTCGTCCGGTTCGTCCCAGTAGACGGCTTCGGTCGAATCGATCCACCGCCCGTCCTCGCGTTGGATGCCGAACATCACCGTTTCGGGCTTCCGGCCCACCGCGAACTCCCACGCCCGTTCCGCGCTCACCAGGTACTTCCCGCGGAAGCGCGCGTCGCACCGGACCAGCAGCGACGCGTGCGCCGCGTACGCCAGCGAACTGGCCCGCGTCGCCCGCGACAGGGCGTACGGCATCGGATCGCGTTCCGCCACGTTCCCCGGCACGGGGTGCCCCGTGCTCTCCACCCACGTCCCCACCCCGCCGTCCTTCTGCTGCCCCTGGAGCAGGTGGCGCAGCCCCCACTCCGCCTCGTCCAGGATGTCCGGGATGCCGTTCGACCGCTCCGGGATCCGCAGCTGGTGGTCCGCGAAATTCCCCGGCCGCATCAGGTAGACCGCGCACAGGTCGTTGACGATCTTCAGGTGCTGCGGCCGCCGGTCGTAGTCCGCCGCGTCGTGCCATCCCCCCGACAGGTGCAGCCGCTCGCCGTGCGCCCAGTCGGTGGTCTCCTGCACGAGGGTTGTCCACAACACCTTCGGCGACACCTTGCCCTCCTCGGGCGGGAACACCCCGCGCACGACGTTCGTGTGGCAGGCCTCCGCGATCCAGTGCGTGTAGGGCTCCTCCTTGGCGATGCCGCAGCGTTTCTGGTAGAGGCCGCCCATGTGGACGCGGAACGCCGCCTCCGCCGCGCCGCGCCAAATCCGGAACGTCCGGCTCCGCCCCACCCCCGGCACCCGCACGTAGTACTCCCCTTCGCGCTCCACGTCCGAGAAATCCATCTCGTACGTGTCCTCGCCCGACCACTGCGCCCCCTCCTGCGTCAGCGAGTCCTCCACCCGCACGCGCGGCGGCTCCGGGCTGTCCTTTGCGACCTCCCCCGTCGCCGCGTCCACCAGCTGCCAGCCCGCCAGCCCGGCGTGCGGCTTCCACGCGCCCAGCTCCGGTCCGAGCCACGCCCCCATGTAGGCGTACTTCGGCGCCCACGGCAGGTATCCCACCTGGTTGACCTTGAACAGAGGGCTCGGCGCGTCCGGATCGTACTCCTCCGGCGGCTCCTCCCAGGTGCGGAAACGCGCGTGGACGATCCGGGGTTCGGGTTGCCAGAACGTGTTGCCGAAGCCCTGCATCCACCGCCCCGCCTGGCCCGGCACGTACCGTCCCAACCGCCCGACGGCCCGCATGGCCAGCCACTTCCGCGGCGGCCCCTCCAGCGGGTCGGCCAACCCCACCGGAACCGGCCAGTGGTTCGGGTCCGACGCCCACGACGCCCCGATCCCCGGGTCGTCCGTCTGTTCGACGGCCGTGTACGGATCGAGGAACCGCAGCAGCACCGCCGCCACCATTGCGTTCGTCCAGCTCATGCTTTCCTTTCTACTCCATCGGGCGGTAGACGCGGAAGCCGTGGAATTCGTCCACCAGCGGCCATCCACGCCCGGCGATGTAATCGGTCAGCGTGCCATGGGTGTCCCACGTGTCGGGACGGTTGACCAGCACCAGGTCCGGGGCCGGCGCGTCCCGCAGTTCTTCGATGCCGGGGGAGGAGCAGTGGACGAAGCGGTCGGTTTCCTCCAAGGCCGGATTGTAGATCAAGGCAGTCAGGGAGTTGCAGGACATCCACACGCATTGGCCCTCCCGCAACGCCTCCGTGGCGATGGATACCGCGCGCCGGTAGTCTTCCTTGCCGTGCCGGTCCCCGAAACGGAGCGCCAGCGACGACGCGGCCAACGCCGCCAGCAGCACCGCCACCGCCGCGCGGGGGGCGGCCCTGCGGGACGCCAGCATCCGGTCCGCCCACACGGCCACGGCCAGGAGCGCGGCGGGGAATACGGGCATCGCGTGCCGTGCGCGCACGGCCATGTCGTCGGCGAACCCGACGGCGTGCATCGAGAGCACGCCCAGCACGCCCAGCAGGAGCGGCACGGCATGGGGCGGCACGCGGAACCCGCGGGAACGGCCCCCCTCCGCCGCGCGGGCGCGGGCGCGGCTCCGCCACTCCCGCCAGCCTTCCACGGCGAAAAACGCGTTCGCCGCCCCGAAAAGCGCCAGCGGCAGCGCGTACGGCACCGCCGCGCGCACGCCCCCCACCCGCATCACCAGCCGCGCCGGCCCAAGTCCGGAAAAGCCCAGCCATTCATAGGCGAAGAACGCCATCGTCGCCGGCGTGGGCGGTCCCAAGTTCGTTCCCCGCGCGCCTACCATCAGGGTGTGGAGATACCAGCCGCCCAGCAGCGCCAGCCCCGCGGCGTCGACCGCCAGCCACGCCCAATGGGCCGCCAGGAAGCGCTTGAACCACTTTTCCCGGACAATCCGCACCAGCAGCCACAGGCACGCCCAAAAGGCGTACACCACCCCCGTCAGGGCCGCACCGCACGTCATCAGCACCCCCGCCGAAAACGCCCCGAAACCGAACTTCTCCAACGGTTTTCCGCTTCCCTCCGCAATGGAAAGGAACATCAACGTCCCTCCCGCGAAATGCAGGATGTACCCCTTCGCTTCGTCCATGTACATGGCGACGAAGGGCGACACCGCCGCCAGGAGGCACCACAACGCCCTGACGCGCCGGCTCCACCGCCGCCGCGTGGCCACGTATCCGAACGCCACGGCCATCCAGACCCCGTTCAGCGCGCGCAAGCCCCACTCGGAACGGCCCGCCACCTTCGCCCACACCCACTGGGAGAGCATGAAAAGCGGCTGTTGCAAATCCGAACCGCGGGTCGCGGAAAAGCCCTTCCAAAAATCCCCGAACGCCGGTTTCATGGATTTCGACACCGCCATCCCTTCGTCCAGCCAAAACGACTGCCCCGTGACCCACAGGCCCAAAACCAGCCAGCACGCAATCACCGCCAAAGGGAAGCCCCATTGGCAAGCCTTCGAACCCGTTGCCGTGTTTTCTTGTCTTTCTTTCATGTCCAATGCCCGAATGTGATGGATTTCAACGTCTCCGCTTCCCGAGGTTTCCTGTTTCGGGGAATGCGCGTTCCGGAATCGTGTGCCCGTCAAACCCGCCTAGCCCGTTTCTCATCCCGCAGGCAGTTCGAACTTGTACGGCTTCTCGACCGTCAAGTAGAGGTAAAAACTCCATGCGGTCAGGGCAAGCATGAAAATGGGGGTCAGGGGAAATACATGGAGATAATCGAAGTGGAACGGATTGTCGCTCAAATACACGATGGAGCCGACGCGGGGGATTTTTCCGAGCCAGGAGGACACTTGGAGAATGACCCTTCCCGGAATGTCCAGAAACAGCGGGAAGAGAAGGGTGATTCCGAAGAGCTTCCACCGCCTAGTCCTGGCAAAATCGAAAAGTCTTGCCATCAGCAGGGGGAAGACCAGGAGCAAATCATGCAATCCATGGTACGAAACCAACATGGTCAAGCAGAAAGCCAACAGCAACACCGTGTCCGTCATGTACCGGTTTTTGCATTCCCGCGCGACCAGCCAAATCATCATGCCGCAAACAAGGGCCTTCAAAACATGGTTGGCGGCGGAAAGCCTGAAAAAACCGAGATGGCACATCATCGGGTTGGAATCGAAATGGTTCGATTGCCCTGGCTGCATGAAAATTTCCACGGCCTTGGAATAGCCTGCGTAGACATCGGCCAAGTTGTTTCCCCGGAAAGCGGGCGACAGCGAAAAAAGGAGGAAAAGCAGGAATGCCGCAACGCACAATTTCCTGTATCCCTTGAAAAACAGCAACGGTGCGAAAACCGTGAGCACGCTGTATTTGGTGACGGCCATGAAAGCAAACAAAAAAACGCACGTTGCATTGACAAGCAGTCGGGATGCGCGGGAAGGGCCGGGGGACGGCTTCGCCCCCCCCGCACACCAGAACATGCCATACAGGCAGAGCGCCAGGATGATGGTGATCTGGCCGGCGCGCATGGAATTCATCACGCTGGAGGACGAAAAAAAGCAAAGGCAGCAGACCCCGAAAACAAGCTGCCTTCCGCCGCGTGAAAACAAATCACGCCACTGGTAGCCGCATGCCCTGACCAATGTCAATCCAATCAGGAGGTACGAAAGCACGACGTTGAGCAGAATGAATCCAATTTGCAGGGCATCGCTCCACAGATATCCGGGCAGTGAAAAAAACGGCATTTGCCCGGGATAGGTGATCGGGACAAGACCCTTGGCGGCGAAATGGAAAATCCCGTCCTGGTTGAGTGCGTCGACGTTGTCGGGGAAAGGATTGATTCCCTGGAAAAGTGTTTTGGATATGGCACTGTATCCCGCGAGGTCGACCAGCCACATCCCTTGGTGGATCAGCATGAGAATCCGCAACAAGGGAACAAGAAAAAGCGGAATGGCAATGCACCAATACAAAAACCTGTTTTTCATTTCATCTTTCCTTCCATCGGCGAACCATCGCCTGGCTCCATGCTTTCGTCAACGCCCTCCCGTCAGCAAGGCGTACATGCGTGGCAGCCACCGCTTCGTTCCTTCGGCCAGGGCCAGCGACACGCCCAGGGGGACGGCAATCCGCAGCAGGAAAATCCCCGCCGCCGGCACGTGCAACCGCGTCGTCAGCAACTGCTGCGAGCGGTCGCACATCAAGGTGAACATGACCCCCATGTGGGCCGCGTACACGAAAAAGGAATCCTTCGCCACCGGAAGGCGGGCGAGGCGGCCGGCCCCGGGCAGGAAATCGTACAAAACCCACACCGCCCCCACGCCGAGCACGTTGGTGGCCTTGGAGAGCAGGATTTTCGCCGTCATGCAGTCCTCCCCGCCGTGGAGCCGCAGGAAAACGTACCCGACGCACGCCGCCAGCCACACCGCCGGCAGCGCCGCGCGCAGCCGCCCGATCCCGTCCCGCGGAACGGGGTGCCGCGCCAGGTACAGCCCCAGCGGGAAGAAGAGGAACCCGCGCAGGCTCAGCCCCGTCTCGAACAGCTGCCAGCAGGAACGCGGCATCCAGTCGTGCAGGAAGAACGCCGTCCCGGCCGCCAAGAGGTACACCGCCCCCCAGAAGCGGCTGGACGCGATCTTCATGAACACCGGCGCCGCCAGGACCAGCAGGAACAGTTCGCGGACGTACCACATCGGGCCGTTGGCCGGCGCGTACCGCAAATCCCCGCCGTAGACGAGGACCAGGTTCCACGCCGACGCCAGCGGTTCCCGCAGGCAGGTGTTGGACGTCGGCGGCCGCCCCGCCAGGTGGTTGCCCAAAACCGTGAACGGAATCACCGTCACGGCGAAAAGGGTGCACCAAAGGAGATAGGGGACCAGCAGCGTGCGCACCCGCTTCTTCACGCCCTTCCCGTACCAGCCGGGCGCCGTCCCGCAACCCGATTTGACCGCCAGCAGGTACCCCGAAATCACGAAGAAGATCGGCACGCCGAACGTCGGCAGGGTCCATCCCGCCAGCAACGCGAGCCACGCCGTCGCGCCCCCCGCCTCCACCATGGAATTCTGGTAGGCGTGGAGCATCACGATGCAGCACGCGCTGAGGAACGACACGCCGACGAGCTTTTCGCTGAGGCGCGGGCCGATGGCCGTGGACGGCGGTTGGGAGGGGCGGTTCATGCCGGCGAGTCTAGCCCATCCACCCCCGAATGCAAGTTTGCAAGTTTGCTTTGCCAGCGCGCCGCGGGTCGGGTATGGTGGCGGGGTTTCCAGCGAAAGGCATGACCATGAACCCTGTCGATTTCCTCGAGGCCCGCGTCGCCGCCGTCCGCGCCCGCCTGACACCCGGACGCTTCTACCCGCTGCTGCTCGCGGCGCTCGTGCTCGCCGGCCTGGCCGTGTTCCTGCTGCCGGGCATCGCCTCCGGCAACGACATGTACTACCATTTCACCCGCATCCACACCATGTGCCAGGACTTCCGGCTCGGCGAAATCCCCGCCATGGTCAACCACGGGGCCATCTCCAACTACGGCTACGCCACCGGCCTCTTCTACCCGGACGTCTTCCTCTACCCCTGGGCCTTCCTCGTGCTCTGCGGCATGGGCATCGTCGCCGCCTACAAATGCTTCGTCGCCGCCTGGATGCTCCTGACCGCCTTCAGCGCCTACTTCTGCGCGAGGAAACTGTCCGCGACGCACTTCGGCGCCTTCGCCGCCGCCCTCCTCTACTCGTGGAGCAGCTACCTCGCGACGGACCTGTTCCCCCGCGCCGCGCTGGGCGAGTTCCTCGTCTTCGCCTTCATGCCCTGGATCCTCTGGGGCCTCCACGAAATCCTCTTCGGCGACCCGCGCCGCTTCTGGTGGTTCTCCTTCGGGTTCGCCGGCGTGGTCTGTTCCCACGGGCTTTCGCTGATCATCCTCTCGTTCCTGTGCGGCGCCATCGTCGCGTTCAACTTCCTCCGCCTGCTGCGCGAGCCGCGCCGGCTGCTGTACCTGGCCCTCTCGCCCCTCCCCGTCCTGCTCGTCGGCGCCGCCGTCCTCGCGCCATCCGCGGAGCAGTTCGCCCACTTCGAATTCCTGATCAAGGGGGAAAAGAACGCCGACTTCCTCGCCCGCTGCATGCCCGCCCTCAAGCTCTTCCTCGAAATCCCGACCTGCGAACTCGAGATCTGGCATCCCTCCGGCGTCGGCACGATTTTCCTGATCCTGCTCCTCCTGCGCGGGAAGCTGGTCTCCAAGCGCACCCCCGCCGAACGCTACCGCGACATCCTCCTGATCGCCGGCGTCTCCTGCCTCGCCCTGTCCACCAGCATGCCGCCGTGGAAGGAGGTCCTCCAGCCGCTCATCATCGTCCAGTTCCCCTGGCGGTTCTTCGCCCCGGCCACGGCGTTCCTCGCCTTCGGCGGCGGCCTGGTGCTTTCAACGCACGTGGGGTCGGACTGGAAACGGGAGCGCTACTGGCTGGTGGTCGTCGTCATGGGCTCCGCCAGCATGTGGTTCGCCAACGTCGGCTACACCTACGGCTCGTCCCTCCGCGCCGGGGGCCTCGTCCGCGGCTACGCGCCCGGCCGCCCGCAGGAAGCCAGCGGCATCCACTACCTGCCCCTCGGCTCGATCCTCGATCTCGAAATCCGCGAACGCGGCGATGTCGCCACCCCCTCCCACCCCCTCGATTGCACGGTCACCCGCCCGCAGATCAACGTGCTCGAGCTCGCCTTCTCCGGCAACGCCGCCGACAACGAAGTCGAGCTCCCGCTCCTGCCATACTGGGGCTACCGCGCGCGCCTCACCGCGCCCGGCGGCGCGGAACGCGAACTCGCCATCGGCCAGGGGCCGAACAAGTTCCTCTCCGTGAAAATCCCCGCCGACTGCCCCTCCGGCACCGTGTCCGTCCGCTACGAAGCCACCCGCATCCAGCGCGCCTCCCAGGCCTGCTCCCTCCTCTCGTCCGCCGCCTGGCTCGCCTTCGCCCTCCGCGCCCGCTCCCGCCGGAAGAAGGCGGCCGCCTGACCGACACGGCCCCCTTGTCACCTGAAACGGTCCGGCAACCACTGGTCGAGCATCTCGTCGAGCTTCCCGTTGGCCTTCCACTTGTCGAGGGCGGCGTTCGCGGCGGAGAGCAGCGCGGCGTTGCCGGGATGGATCGCCCACGCGATGTCCTGCTGCTGGAGCGGGTACGGGATGACCTCCAGCACGCCCGGATGCTTGGCCGACAGGTCCAGCACCGCCGCCAGGTCGTCGACGTAGATCGAGTAGCGGTTGTGCTCCAGGTCCTGGGGAACCGCGTCGTAGTCGGTGATGGGCACCACCCGCGCCCGCGGGCAGTGTTGCCGCACGAACGTCTCGCCGTAGGTGTGGCGGAGCACGCCGACGGACGCGTTGACGGAGAGAATCTGCGACGCGGAGGCGTACGACCGCGCCCAACCCTTGCGGGTGACCGCGACGAGCGGATTGTTCAGGTAGGGCTTGCAGAAGCGGATTTTGTACGCCCGCGCCGGCGTCACCGTCAGCCCCGACATCAGGATGTCCACGCGCCCGTCGAGCAGCGCGGGAATCAGCTCCTCGAACCCCATCTGCACGATTTCCACCCCGCAACCGAGTTCCTTCGCCAGCGCCGCGGCGAAGTCCGCCTCCAGCCCCCGCGGCTCCCCTTCGGATTCCATGCAAATCGGCGGATAGTTCGGCGAAAATCCCACGCGCAGGGTCTGGATTTCCGGCGCGGGCACGGGCGGCGGCGTAACGCACCCCCCGCCCCACATGGCGGACAGGACGGCAACCAACATGGCGGAAAAACGGGCGAATCTCTTTTTCATGGGCATCCTCGCATAACCAACCTGCCGCATACTATGCCCCCCTACCCCACCCGTCAAGAATCCCTTGCCCTCCTTGCATCCGCAAACTCGTCTCTCGTCTCTCGTCACTCGTTGCCCCCCCAAGCACCGGGGGGACGGCGCCCTCGCCCGTCTTCATGCAAGGGGGGTACGGATGGGACAATCCATGGGCTTTCCAACCACGAGCGGACGCCCCCCCCCGCCCCCACACACTCACCACACACACACCGCCCCAATCTCCATCAACTCGCGATATCAAGGAAAACTCCCCTATTCAGCCCCATTTTTACCCATCTTCTCCCCCATGAACATGACGCCCCTCTCCCCCCCGGCGCGAGATGCTCGCGATATCAAGGCATTCCTGCGGGTTTCCCTTGGTATCCTGTCCGTCCCATGGCGATTGCACTCCGCATTGTCCTTTGCCCGGGACGTTGGTTCCCGTGGCTTCCCGGGAGGGCCCGGCTTCGTCCGGGCCGAGTCCAAGGACTTCGCCAGCCGCATCCCTTGTGGTTCCCCATGGCCGGGATGGGTAGGGCGGGCAGTCCCTGCCCGCCGGAGCCAGTCATGCCGCGGGAATGCGCCGGAGGTGCACGGCCTCGGGGTTTCCGGGTTCCGGCCGGTTTGTTTAAGGGAATGGCGCTGCCGACAGGCCGCACCGCAAACCCGTCGTCCGTCACCCGTCGCCCGCCGCTCGTTTTTCCCGCTTGCGTCCTTGGCGCGGGGGCTTACAATCGGCGGCGCGAAAAGAAAGGAACGATCGTGAAAAGCGACATCCCGGATTCCGTTGGCCACGCGCCCCATGGCGGCTACCTCTCCATCCTGTCGGCGTGGGCGCTCGCGTTCGGCTGCGCCGTCGGCTGGGGCGCGTTCATCATGCCGGGGACGACGTTCCTGCCGATGGCGGGGCCCCTGGGCACGGTGCTGGGGATCGTCGTCGGCGCGCTGGTGATGGGGATCATCGCGCTCAACTACCACTACCTGATGCAGCGCCATCCCGACGCCGGCGGCGCCTACGCCTGTGTCAAGGAGCTGTGCAACCATGACCACGCCTTCCTCTGCGGCTGGTTCCTGCTGCTGACCTACGCGGCGATCGTCTGGGCGAACGCCACCGCGCTGGCGCTGGTGGAGCGCACGCTCTTCCGCGGCGTGTTCCGCTTCGGCTTCCACTACGGCTTCGCGGGCTGGGAGGTCTGGGGCGGCGAGCTGCTGCTTTCGGCGGCGATGCTGGCGGCGGGCGGGGCGCTGCTGGCGCACGCGAAGCGCTGGGCGGCGCGCGTGCAGACGGTCCTGGCGTGCGTGCTGGCGGGTTCGTCCGCGCTGGCGCTGGCGGCGGCGCTGTGGAAGTCGGGCGGCGGGTTCCGGACGCTGGCGCCGGCCTTCGCGCCGGGCGGCGGGGGCGGGTTGGTGCAGATGCTGGGGATCGTGGCGCTGGCGCCGTGGGCGTACGTGGGCTTCGAGTCGGTGTCGCACTCGGCGGAGGGCTTCCGCTTCCCCCGCCGGCGCGCCATCTGGGTGATGGCGGCGGCCCTCGCGGCGGCGGCCTTCGCCTACGCGGCCTTCGCGGCGGTGGCCGCCTCGGCGGCGGCGCGGCCGGAAGGGATCGCGGACTGGCCGGCGCACGTCGGGGCGCTGGGCGACCTGCCGGGCATCGAGTCCATGCCGGTGTTCAACGCCGTCGAGAACGCCCTCGGCCGGCCCGGCGCGTGGTTCCTCGGGGTGGCGACGCTTTCGGCGGTGTTCACGGGGCTGCTGGGGATGCTGACGGCGGCGAGCCGCCTGCTGGTGGCGATGGCGCGCGACGGGATGTTCCCGGCGCCCCTCGCGGCGCTGACGCGCTCGGAGAGCCCGGCGCGGGCCGTCTGGGCGCTCGTGGCGGTGTCGTGCCTGGTGCCCTTCGCGGGGCGTACGGCCATCAGCTGGATCGTGGACGTAACGACCGTCGGCGCCTCCGTCGCCTACGGCTACGTCTCGCTGTGCACCTGCCTCTCCGCGCGCCGCACCCGGAGCCGCCTCTACGAAGCCACGGGCCTTGCGGGCCTTGTCGCGTCGGTGGCCTTCGCCGCCTTCTGCCTGGTGCCGGACCTCCTGGCCGTGGGAACCTTTTCCACCGAATCCTACCTCATCCTCGCCGTATGGAGCGTCCTCGGCGCCCTCCGCTTCCGCCGCCTGCTGGTGCACGACGCCACGGGGCGCCTCGGCAAATCCACCGTCGTCTGGCTCGCCCTGCTCTTCCTCGTCTTCTTCACCACCCACATCTGGGTCCGCCAGGCCACCTACCGCGTCGCCGCCGACGTCGTCACCGAAGTCGGCGCCCACTACGCCGGGGGCGAATCCCGCGAAGCCCCGGCCCCGGACGACCCCTACCTGCGCGGCAAAGAAGCCATCATCGGGGACGCCCTCACCCGCTACCACCTCGCGCAGATGGTGATCGTGGTCCTCGCCCTCGGCGTCATGGTCGGCATCTACACCGCCATCTCCCGCCGCGAGCGCGACGCCGCCAAGGCCAAGGACTACTTCTTCTCGACCATCTCCCACGACATCCGCACCCCCATCAACGCCATCGTCGGCTACACCGAGACCCTCCGCCTCGCGCCCGCAGGCGACGCCGCCGACCGCGGCGAAGCCCTCTCCGCCATCCTCTCCTCCTCCCGCACCCTCCTGCGGATCGTCGACGACATCCTCGAACTCTCCCGCCTCGAATCCGGCAACGCCGTCATCGAGCCCGAACCCACCGACTGCGCCGCCCTCGTCCGGAACGTCCTGCGCGCCTTCGAAGACCCCGCCCGCAAGGCCGGCCTCGACCTGCGCACCACCGTCGACCCGATGCCGCGCCTCCTCGTCGACGCCATCCGGATGCGCCAGATCGTCTTCCACCTGGTCGGCAACGCCATCAAATTCACCGAAAAAGGCCACGTCGAAATCCGCGTCGCCTACACCCCCGTCATCGACACCCACGTCGGCGACCTGCGCATCGAAGTCGAAGACACCGGCGTCGGCATCGCCGCCGAAGACCTCCCCCGCATCACCACCGCCTACGTCCAACTCGGCGCCAAACTCGCCCGCAACGGCGGCACCGGACTCGGACTGGCCGTCTGCCGCCAGCTCGCCACCGCCATGGGCGGAACCTTCTCCGTCCGCTCCACCGTCGGCAAAGGCACCACCTTCACCGTCCTCCTCCCCCGCCTCAAGACCGCCGACGAAGACGCCCCCGCCTCCTCCCCCTCCTCCTCCTCCTCTCCCGCGACGGCCGGCGACCCGCCCGCTCCCCCCGACTGGCTCCCACCCCCGGAAGACTTCACGGACGCCCCCTTCCCGCCCGCCACGCCCGAAACGCCCGCCCCGCCCGCCCCGTCCGCCACGACGGCGACGCCTCCACCTTCCCCCGCGCCCACGGCCCCGGCCCCCGCCGCACCCGCCCTGGCCACCGCCGCCGCTCCCGCCGCCCCCGCCCATCCCCTTCCCCGCATCCTCCTCGTCGACGACTCCAAGATGAACCTCATGGTCCTCAAAGCCCTCCTCAAGCGACTGGGCAGCTACGACCTCGCCCTGGCCTCCGACGGCAACGAAGCCCTGGAGATGCTCCGCCACGCCGGCGACCGCCCCTTTTCGCTGGTCCTGACCGACTACTGGATGCCGAACCTCGACGGCGCCGGCCTGGCCGCCGCCATCCGTTCCGACCCGCACCTCGCATCCATCCCCGTCCACGTCATCACCGCCGACATCGAACTCCAGGCCGAATACGTTTCCAAAGGCTTCGACTCCCTCCTCCTCAAACCCGTCACTCCCGACGCCCTCCGCCCGATCCTTCCGCACTGAAGCGCCACCGACCGCGCCCTCCCCCCCTGGGAGCACGGGCAGCTTGCCCGTGCACGTGGCGCGGGGTGCGCAACCGTGTTGCCGCCGCGCAGACGCCTGGAGCGGTTTGCGAAATAATGTGGCTCTACCGATGGGAAAAAGCCACTTTGCATGCACCATCCTTCCACCACGGCCGGGACGGAGCCCGGCCCTCCCGCTTGGAACCCCTACTGGAAAAACGGCGCACGGGAAGTGGCTCTGGGAGGGCCGCGCTCCGTCGCGGCCGTGCGAATGAGGGGCAACGGATAGGCTACAGTATTTCGTAAACCGCTCTAGAACGGCGCGCCCGGGGACCCCGCCCCACCAATCCCTTGACAAAACGGCTGTGGATTCTACTTTGTTTGGACGATGACTTCCGGACTTGCAGATTCAACCACGAAAGAGAGAACCCCGGGGACGCCGTTGTTCTCCATGGCCGTTCCATGTTGCAATGTCGCGGCGTACCTGGACGAGTGCATCGCGTCGTTGCTGTCCCAGGCTTTCGGGGACTGGGAATGCCTGCTGTACGTCGAGGAATCGCGCGACGCCACCCTGGAGATCGCGAAAGGGTACGCGGCGGAGGATCCGCGGTTCCGGGTGTTCGAAGGGCCGCGCAGCGGGTCCTGCTCCGTCCCGCGCAACCGCTGCATCGAGGAGGCGCGCGGGGAATACGTCGTGTTCCTCGACGGCGACGACTCGCTCGTCCCCGGCGCCCTCGCGCGCCTCGCCGACGCCATTGCCGCCCGTCCCGGCGCCGACATCTACCCCTGCGCCGTCCAAGTCCACGACGACAGGACCGGCCTCGACACGGAACTCCGCGACAACTATCCCCCCGACGCCCCCCCCGAACTCAGCGGCACCGAGGCCACGCTTTTGGCGGAATCATTCCGGCGCCATCCCAACCCCATGATGCAGATGGAGATTTTCCGGCGCGGTTTCCTGCTGGAAAACCGTCTTGCGTGCATTCCGGGCCTTCGCGGACAGGACCGCGAATTCTCGCCCCGGGCCCTTTTTGCGGCCCGCCGCGTCGTTCCGCTGCATGAAACGTTCTACATCTACCGGAAGCGGCTGGGTGCCGTCACGGTATCGACGGGCAACGCCCGGCTCCTGACCGACCAGGCCATCATTCACAAGTCTCTCTTCGCCTTCCATGCCTCCGTCCGGCGTCTTCCGGGATTCGATTCCCGCCTGACGCTTTGCTGGGCGCGATGCTGGACCAGCTGGGTGTTCCATGTCTGGTTCTCGCCGCGGAACGTCGCCCTCATCCCCCGCGCCCGGCGTCTGGAAACCCTGCGCGAACTCTTTTCCGGCGGCTTCGGCGACTTCGATGGTTTGATGGCCGGCTCTCCCCTTGTCCGGCGCGTTGCCGCGGCATGGATGCGGGCCTTCGTCGGGCACCCGCTTCTCCGCCCCCTGGCCGAATGGTTTTTCCGTCTTTATTTCGCCCTTTCCCAAAGAAGGCAGCGGCAAGGCTCCGAATGAAAGACGTCTTGCTTTATTACAATTTTTCCTACCCGTTGGGAGGCGGCGACCTGTTGCCGCTTTCCTTTGCCGCGGAACTGCAGGATGTCAGCCGCGTGACCATGGCCGTGGACTCGCTTCCCGGATTCCGGCGGGCAGCCGACGCTTTCGGTATCCGGCTCGATCCGGCAAGGGTATCCGTAGTCCCCCTGTTTTCGGACGGCTACTCCGGCAAAGGCCACACCCGTTGGCATTCCTTCCTCAGGAATGTCCGCCTGAAACGCCTTGCGCGAAAAGCCGATGTCTGCATTTCGGCCGCCAATATCACCGACTTCGGAAGGCCGGCCCACCACTTTGTCAATCTGCTCGCGGGCATCGACCCCCTCCTCCCCCAAGCCGCCTCCGGGTGCAACCCCTCTCTCCCTTTCTGGAAGAAAATGCGCCGCCAATTCGTCGAATCCGTCGGCCGCCCCCTTTCGGGGTGCCGCGCCAAGCGTTCCCTGGTTCTCGACCCGGGGGAACGCGTCTACCCGAATTCCTGTTACGTCCGCGACGTCCTTTTCCGTTTCTACGGCCCCTTTGACGCTTCCGTTTTCTATCCGCCCACCCTGTTTTCCCCGCATCGCGCGGACATCCCCCGCCAACCGCTCCGATGCCTCTGCCTGGGCCGCATTTCCCCATCCAAACGCATCCCCGACATCATCGAAATCGTGGACCGGGCCCGGCGTATCTCCCATGCCGACCTCCGCCTCGTCATCGCCGGCCCCATCGCACCGGGTTCCCGCGAAGCGGCTTTCCTGGATCGCGCGGCCTCGGCCAATCCCTGGCTGGAAATCCGCGACGGCGTGTTTGGCGACGCCAAGGAAGAACTCCTGCTTTCCTCGACCTTCGCCATCCATGCCCGCCGCGACGAAGAATTCGGAATCGCCGTCAGCGAATACCTTGTCGCCGGTCTCCTGCCCGTCGTTCCCGGAGAAGGCGGCTCGAACGAAATCGTCGGCACCCCGGACCTCGCCTACAGGACAATCGACGGGGCCGCGGCCATACTTGCGCGCCTCGCCACCGACACGGAGTTCCGCGACCGCTGCCGCCGCCATTGCGACGGACGGGCACGGCTCTTTTCCCGCGATGCCTATCTCGAGCGGCAGCGACGCCTCCTCCGCGGCATCCTCGACGGCGCGCAAAACCGCTGATTTTCCCCTCCTCCCTTTTCAAACGCCCGGATGCAATCGTCCGCATCCGCCGGGCCGCGCCCTCACTTCCGCCGCAGCGTGTCCAGCAACTCCAGGCAATCGTGGCGGAACAGCAACAGCAGCGCGGCCGACACGGCGCCCGCGGCCGCAACGGACTTGCACAGGAACCCCATGACGCCGCTCTCCATGACGGTGAATGCGGCCAGCCACGCCCCGAAGAACAGCCACACCGCCAGCACCGTGAAGTTGACCTGTTCCATCCAGTAGCGGTGTTTCTGCGCCTTCGTGAAATACTTGGTGAACAGCACGTGCGTTTCCCACGGGACCTGGATGAACAGCACCGAGGCGATGGTTCCGAAAATCACGCCGTCGAGCTTCCATCCCTCCGGCAGGAAAACCACGAGCCCGAGACTGATTGCGAGATTGACCGCGCCCGCGACGAGGGGTTTCCAGCGGTCGCCTTTCCACAGCCCCGCCGCGGTCTTGAAGGTCAGGACCGTCTGGCGGGACTGGTTCACGAAGAAGTACAGGACCATCAGCAACGGCGTCACGACGTGCCGCACCAGCGTCGGGTCCTCGCGCGTCCACACTCCGATGAACGGCTGGAAAACCGCGGCCATCACCGCCGTGCACCACAGCGCCACGAGCATCACCACCCGGTTCGCCTTCAGGAACAGGCGGAAGTTCGTCTCCCGCGATTCAGTGTGGATCTTGTTGCCGAAACCGCCCGTCATCGAGGTGGCGACCGTCCCCACCAATCCTGCCACCGACGTCACGACATAGTAGTAATTGCCGTAGGCCGCCACCGCCACCAGTCCCAGCGCGCCCGAAATCACCAGGTTGTCCGACGAATTCGTCACCGTGCCGCCCACCTTGTGCAGGAAGATCGACTTGGCGTCGGAGATCACGCTCCGCTTCCGTTCCGCATCCAGATTTCCTTCGGGGAAGAGGTCGGGGAACAGCCGGCGCGACTCGCGCAGCAGCAGGAGGTTGTAGAGCAGCGTGAAGGCCACCGTCACCGCCACGTAGCCGTAGTAGTTCCTCGTCAGGAACAGCACGAGGAACACGCTGACGTACTTGAGCACCTCGACGAACGAGGAAATGTTCGAAATGACGTCCCGCCGGGCGTGCGCCGACAAAATCGACCCGCGGTAGGCGAAGAAGAAGTAGCTCGCCGCCGTGTTGAACAGGTGCGCGAAATACAGGACGTACAGGTCGACGCCCGCCGGCACGTCCCCGTGGATCAGCCGCCGCAGGAAGGGCGCGAGGCACAGGCCGAAGACGAACACCGCCGTCCCCACCCACCGGTAGAGCGTGCGGAAGAAGTTCAGGTACGCGCGGAGCAGCGCCCGGTCCCCGTCGGCCACCGGCTTGTACATCGAACAGATGACCGCCGTCCCGAACCCCAGCTCCGCCAGCGACATCACGCCCAGAACCGATGCGAACAGTCCGTTCAGGCCCAGGAACTCCGGTCCCAGCAGCCACAGGAACAGCGTCCGGTTCAGGAACGGGAACACCAGGCGGATGCCGCTGAACAGCAATCCCGCCAGCATGTTCCGCCGCGCGTGCCGCGCGAAGTCGAGCTTCATGCGAAAACACTCCGGGCCACCCGCTTCGCCTTCGCGGAAAACGCCATCCACGAAATCGACATCCGGCACAGCGCCTTGTTCCCCGCCCGGAGCGTCCAAGGCGCCGGGGAGGGCAGTTCAAGCCCCCGGGAGGATGCCCACTCCACGACGTCCACGGTTTCGCCGAAAAACCGGAACGCCCGCTTCGTCCACCCCTGCCACGGTTTCGGCTGCCCGATGAAATGCACGAACAGCCGCTTCCGGTCCTTGTCCATCCGGTAGGTCTCCTGCACCGCCGGCGCCCCCGGCGCGAACGCCAGGCAGGCATTGAGCGTGCTTTCGTCCAGTTGCGGATAGTACTTCAGCCCCCGGTCCACGACCCCCACGTCCCGCTCCGGCAGCACCCGCTCCTGCAAGGCCGCGTACGTTTCGAGAAATCCCCGGTACCGCCGGAGCGACAGCGAAAAGAAGCAGGCCGATCCCGTCGTCGTGAACCGCGCTTCTTTCTCCGCCCTTCCCGCCACGGCTTCCACGTCGCGGCGCCACGCCTCCAGCACCTCCCCCGGCACCGAGCGCCCGTCCAGGCCGCGGGCCCACCGCCACACCCGCCCCGGCAATTCCTCCGGCTTCCGCATCCGGAAATGGATTTCGTCCGGCTTCTCCGGCAGGAGGATGTCCGAAACGTTCCCCGAAAAGAACCCGTCCGAGTCCGCCCACGTTGTCCACTCCGTCCCCGCCTCCAGCATCGTCTTGGCCTTGAGGCACGTCAGCGACCGTTTTTCCCCGTCCAACGGCAGGAACTCCACCCCGCCCAGCTGCCGCAGCACCCGCTTTTCCTTCTCGCCGAAACCCTTGCAACCCACCAGGAACGGCTCCTCCATCCCCGCCTTACGGGCCGACGCCGCCAACAGGAAAATGCCCCAAAGGTAGGCTGCGTCCCCAATGGTCACAATCGTGTTTTCCTTTGCTTCGTTCATCGTGCCGCAAGTCCCTTCGCGAAAAGATACGCCTGGATGGCCAGCGTGCAAGCCACGCCGGGATGGGGAGTCCGCAATCCAAGTTTGTGCGGCGGGCGTCGGCAGTCGTGTCCCGTGAGTTCTTTCATGAGCTGCCTGTACTTCTCCCTGTGCGGAGCCGCCTTGGCGAGAAACGCCGCGCGGACTTTCCACGGGTCGGGCCTGTGCGCCACCCAGTGGGCGATGCCCGCCGCGATGGCGTTCGGTTCGGGTTCGACGCGCCGGACGTATTCGTCCGGCATGACCACGTCCCGCCCGCCGATGGACGGGGTGTCCACCACGGGCAGGCCGCTCAGGAGGTACTCCGCGGAAGCGAAGCAAGCTCCTTCCACGGCGGAAAGCGCCAACCCGCATTTCGCCCGCGCCAGGAGGCACGAAATCTTGGAGCCGGAAAAAGCCTCCACCCACCGGGCCGCCGGGTATTTTGCATGCATTTCGTCCGCGTATCCGCGCTCCGACGCCCGCACCCCCGCACCGAGGAACAGCAGGCGCGGGGCCAGTTCCGCCGGCACCAGCCCGTGCCGCTTGAACGGCGTGAGGCGCGCGATGTACGCCGCATCGAACGGCCGGTTTCCCCCTCCCATCGGACGGAACCGGCGCTCGTCCATCAAGGCGTTCTGGTGGATCCACCGCGTCTCCATCCCCGCCTTCCCCAGCGCCTCCATCTCGGCGGCCGAGTTGCACATCGTGACCAGCCGCGCCCCTCCCGTCCCCTCCCGGAACGCCGCCGCCGCCGCCGCGAGCCGCCCGACGGACTCCGGCGTCTCGCACTCCCACCCCAGCTGGACCAGCACGCATCCGCCCGGATTGGCCCGCGCGAACGCCTCGAAGACCTCCCGGCGCTTGATGAAATCCGACTCGTACGCCACGACCACGCCGGGCCGGGCGCACAGCACGCACGCCATCCGCTTTTCCACGAGCGATTCCATGGACTCAACCGAACCGTTTTTCACGCTGCACTCTCCTTTTCGCGCGGCAATGTCCGCAACCAGGCAACCAGTGCGAAACAAATCATCAGCAGGAACATGCTCATCCGCTGCCGCAGGACCCATTCGAGGGAACTCTGGAGGTAATTGGCCGTCAACCCCCCAAAGAAGCCCGCGGCGATGAAATGGTATCTCGCCCCACGCAGGCGCCAGACCCCGCGCAGGCATGCCAGCCAGTGCCACCCGAACCATGCCAGCATGGCGAGAAGGGCCGGAATCCCGCATTCCGCCCCCGTCAGGAGATACACCGTTTCCACAATCCCCGTGAAAGAGCCCACGTCGGCGCCCATCTTCTCTTCAACAAGGGAGAGATACTCGTGGTCCTCCCCCAGGTTCAGGCTCCAGTTGTTGACCCCCACGCCCGCCCATGGATGCGCTTTCATCATTTCCCACGCGCAGTGGGCCAAGGCAACGCGCGTGTTCTTCGAAGCCTCCGGGGCACCCGTGAACCGTTCCACAAAATGCGGCCAGATGGCGGCAAGCCCGATCGATCCAATCACGGCAAAGGGTGCCAGCCGCTTCGCCAGGGAATGGAAACGGACCCGCCCACCGACCAGGCAGCATCCCGTCGCGAGGCCGTAGCCGATGGGCAGCACCGCGATTGCCCCGCGCGAATACGACCACATCGTGCAGAGTCCCGTGCACGCGAAGGCCGCCACGCACAGGCGCCCCAATTTGTCCCGCAATCCCAATTGCAGGTACCCCGCGAGGAACATGGGCCCGAGCATGTTCATGGCCATTGCCATGGTGTTCCTGTGCGAGAACACCCCCTGCGTCAGCCTGAAAGAATAGTGCTGCTGGATCACTTTGAATGCGTTTGCAATCACGAAAACCGCCAGTGCCTTGACAACCGTCTCGACCTGCCCCGTTCCGGTGAGAAACCCGTATACGGCGTGCCAGAACAAGAACAGCATCAGCAATTTCCATATTTCGAACCACCCGATGATCACGCTGTCCGCATTCCGGAAGCTCGGAAGGCAGAGAAGAAGATACAGGAAGAACAGCCGGATCCCTCCCTCCGGGAGCGGCGAATGCCATTTTCCCCGGATGGCCAGAGCGAGGACCACCGCCAGGGCCAGCAGGTGGAGGATGCTGATTTCCATCCCCAGCGCGGTGCCGCGGTAGTACTGGTACGACACGAAACTGATGCTCGTCGATTCGTACAGGTACAACCCCGCCAGCATTCCGCAGAACGCCCAGCCCATCCACCGCTTGTTGATCGCGAGGACCGCGGCCAGAAGCGGAACCGCCGCGAACGCTGCCCAGAAAACCGCGTATTTCACGGGAAGCCCCGCTTCAAGCCGCAACTCCGTCCGGGCAAGCGCCGGGCCAAGGTACCGGAGAGGTGGCCGACCGCCGCCGCACGGACCCGTTCTTTCGCCCTGCCACCCATCCCGCCGCCCATCCTACTCCTCCGTGAACGCAGTGACGTTCGCATGGAGCAGGTTGACCAACTGCGCCGTCGGGAACAGCTTCCGGACGAACACGTTGTACTCGCCAAGGGTGTCCTTCGGCACGTACACGATGTCGTTCGGCTTCAGGTACACGTTCTTGCACTTGCCCGTGAGGATGCCGTCCACGTCCACCTTGTACATCTTCGGGTCCACCAGACCGTCCCGGATGATGATCACGTGGCTCCAGTGGCTGTCCAGCATCCACCCGCAGTCGGTCAGCGTCTCGATCAGCCCCATCGGCGCCTGGTAGAGCCGCTTCTGCGGGTTGAGGATCTCCCCGCACACCGTCACGCTCGATTCCATGCGCTGGGCGATGAAAATGTAGTCGCCCTTGCGGATCAGCACGTTGTCCAGGGCATCGCCGTGCTCGATGGCCCGCTGGAAGTCCACCGGCAGGATTTTTCCGTCGCGGATCAGCAGCGAATGCTCCAGGTCGGCCACGTCGATGCTGATGCCGTGGAACAGCCGGACCGCCGTCCCCCCCGCCTGCGCGTAGACGTCCGACAACCGGGTCGACGCGGAAATCGGATACAGCCCGGGGGTTGCGCACGCCCCGGAAACGGTGGCCGTCTCGCTGTCCACTTGCAGGACCGTCACCCCGACGACGGGATGCTTGATGTACATTCCCAGCCCCTTTTCGATCGCGTCCCGCGCCTCGACGATGGTCCGCCCCCCCACGCTCACCTGCCCCAGGAACAGCATCCCCACGCACCCGTCGGGACTCACCTTCGTCCTCACGTCCAATTCATTGTGCCCGTAGACCCGGATTTCGATCTCGTCGCCCGGGTTCACCCGGTACGGCGGTTGCTCCTCGTTCCACAGCGCCTGCAGGAACTCCACCCGCTTCCGCTCCGATTCCGCGTCGCGGCCGTTCGTCTCCAGCACCGCGTTGCTCGACTCGAGGTCCCAGTTCAGGGCCTTGCTGTAGTTGGTCGTCCACCGCCCCGGATAGCATCCCGCGAGCGCCAGCGCCAGCAGGGCCGCCGCCAGCGAAGCCGGGACCGCACGGGGAAACCGCTTGCCGCACCCTACCATCGGCTTTCCTCCAGTTCTTTCCGCACCACCCGGGCGCGCGCGCCGGTCACCAGCCCCATCACCGGCTTGCCCGCCGCCTTCGCCAGGCGCCGCGCGTACGTCAATTCCGACCGCCGCGTCCGGTTCGTCCCCGCCAGCAGCAGCGCCGAATCGCACAATCCCAGCAACTGCCCCGTGAAGTCCCCTCCGCGCCGCAACCCGCCGTGCACCGCCAGGAAGATGCAATCGAACTCCGACCGCAACGCCGCGATGTCCGCCGCCAGCATCTGCAGCTCCGTCGGCGCCAGCGAGTAGCGGTTCACCACGGGAAACCATCCCTTCGGACCCTTCCGCACCGTGTTCAGCATCGTCTCCGCCTCCTCCTGGGGCACGTCGCGGCTCCCCTCCCGCACCACCGTCAGCGTGAACGAACGCACCCCCGACATCGAAAGCGCCCAGTCCAGTTCCTCCTCGAACATCGGGACCGGATTCGCCCCTCCCAGCCGGCACACCAGCACCACCCCCTTCGATTCCGGCGCTTCCATGAAATGGTTGGCCACCACCCCCATCGCTTCCTTCGCCTCCTCCCGGTGGCGGCGGATCGCCCAGCGTCCCGGAATCGATCCCAGCACCCGGACGTCCCCCGCCGCCGCCAGCTCCTGCGCCCCGCGCACCCGCCCGAACAGCAATCCCGCCACCACCACCGCCAGCGCCAGCGCCCCCGTGCACCCACCGGCCCCCGTCGCCGCGAAGACGAAGTTTTCCGTACGGTACGGACCGCGGTCCACCGCCCCCACCGCCGGTTCGAGCTGCTGCAGCTCGCTTTGCGCGTTTTCCAGCATGTGCGCCGCGTTGCTGATCTGCTCTTCCAGCTCCTCCAGCTCGAGGTTCAGATCCCGGCGCCGGTGCGTCAGCATCATCACCTTCGGCGTCACTTCCAGCAGCACCCGCGCCCGCTCCTCGTTCCCCCTCAGGCTTTGCTCGAGGTTCTTCCGCGCCTCTTTCAGCGCCTCCAGCTTCGACGTGATGTCCAGGGCCGAAGTCTGATCCCGCTCCGCCTGCCGAATCCACTCCTCCCCGGGATCCTCCCCGCCGCACTCCGCCACCAGTTCCAGGTACCGCTTTTCCACGGCCGCCCGGTCGTCCAGCTTCCCCTGCACCCGCGGGTTCAAGTCCGTGTAGACCTGGCGCAGCTTCGCGATTTCGTCGTCCAGTTCCTCCATCGACGCCTTCAGCTTGCGCAGCTCCGGGGCCCGCGCGATCAATTCCGCCGTCACCGAGTGTTCGTCCCCCTTCAGCGTGTCGCGCGTCTTCTCCGCCGTCTCGATTTCCACGTCCAGCATCAGCAGGTTCCGCCGCTCCTCGCCGATCAGCGTGTTCAGCGCCGTCTGCGTCTCCACCGGCGTGTCCGTCCCCGCCTGGACCTTGAGATCGGCGATTTCGCTCTCGATCCGCGTCCGTTCCGTCATCATCCTCGTCCGGCGGTCGGCGGCGTCCCCGTTCCACCGGTTCAGGTCCTTCACCCGCCACTCCCCGTATTCCGCGATCAGGATGGCCGCGTACGCGTTGACCTTCCGCACTGCCGCCTCGCTGCTTCCGCTGTGCGCCTGCAGCGTGTAGAGGTTGCTCGGCTGCCGTTCCTGGAAGATTTCCAGGCTGCCGCCCAACGTGTTCTCCTCCCCCGCCGGCAGCGGGAGTCCCTCCTTCACGCGCACCTTGAGCGACCGGCGGTCCAGCAGGCGGAACACCTGCTTGTCTCCCATCGCCGGGACTTTCGTGCCCTGGAACGGCATGTACATCAGCCGGGTCATCGCCGTGAAGCGCCAGTCGCTCCGCGCCGACCGTCGCACCAGATACCACGACGCCCCCGCGAAAAGCCCCAGGAAAACGACCGCGAACAACCACGTCCATTTCAGCACGATGCCCAGCGACACCTTGCCGAGTGCGGCCATTTTCCGCAATCGTTCCAGTTCTTCGGCTGACAGTTCGTCGCTCATGTTCCTCAACCCTCCATCTTGACACGCTACCCCATAAAAATCAACGAGTTTTCGCGGTTCGCGCGCGGGCGGGAAAGATTCCTCCCCCACCCCGCCGCCGTCACTCCGCGGGCCGCGGGGCGATGGTTCCGCCGCCGAGGATTTCGTCGCCGCGGTAGAGGACGGCGGACTGGCCGGGGGCGGCGCCGCGCACGCCGCCGCCGGGGAAGCGGACGAGGGCGGCGTCGGCGCTCCACAAGGCGTCCACGGGCTCGCCGGTGGAGCGGATTTTGCAGGCGAGGGGGCCGTCGGGCGGGCGGTGGCCGGAGATCCACGATTCGCCCTCGAGGCGGATTCCGCGGCAGACGATGTCGTCGGCGTCGCCCACCACGACTTCGTTCCGGCAGGCGTTGGTTTCCACGACGTAGAGCTTGCGCCCGCCGCCCACGCCCAAGCCGCGGCGCTGGCCGACGGTGTAGTTCCAGAAGCCCTGGTGCGTGCCGAGGACCTTCCCCGACGTGTCCACGATCCGGCCCGGACGCGCCTTCTGCCCCAGCAGTTCGGCGTACTCGCCGCCGTAGAAATCCTGGCTGTCGGCCCGGTCGGCCGCCTCCAGGCCGCGGCGGCGCGCCTCCGCGCGCACCGCCTCCTTGGTCATGCCGCCGAGGGGGAACATCGCCATGGCGAGCTGCGCCTGGTCGAGGCGGTAGAGGAAATAGGACTGGTCCTTCCGGCGGTCCGCGCCGCGCAGCAGGCGCCACGCCCCGTCCGCTCCGCGATCGATCCGCGCGTAGTGGCCGGTCGCGAACTTGTCGAACTCCAGCCCCGCCTCCCGCGCCAGCCGCGGCAGCAGGCCGAACTTCATCGCGGCGTTGCAGCGCACGCACGGATTGGGGGTCCGCCCGGCCAGGTACTCGCTCCGGAAGTGGTCCAGGATCGCGCGCTCGTACGCATCGGCGCAGTCGAACACGCGGTAGCCGATTCCCAGCCGCGCGCAGAGCTCCTCCGCCCGGGCGATGTCCTCCGCCTCGCCGGGGCCGAAGCACGCGTCGCGGACCGGCCCGTCCCCGGCGGGGGCATGGCGGCCCTCCTTCCAGAGCTTCATCGTGACGCCGACGACCTCGTGTCCCGCCTCCGCCAGCAGCGCCGCCGCCAGCGAGGAATCCACACCGCCCGACAGACCCACCGCGACCTTCATTTCCGCAAACTCCCGTAAAACGCTCCGAGCTTCTCCGCCAGCGACCCCCATCCGTACTCCCGCGCCGCCGCCTGCCCCGCCGCGACGGCCGACGCCCGCCATTCCGCGTCCGTCGCGATGCGCAGCAGCGCCGCGTCCAGCCCCGCCGCGTCGCCCGGCGCGAACGGCAACGCCGCGCCCGGATGCGCTTCCAGCAACCGGCCCAATCCCCCCGCCGTGCTCGCCGCCACCGGAACCCCCGCCGCCCACGCTTCCAGCACCGCGATGCCGAAGGGTTCGTGCCGGCTCGCCAGCGCGAACGCGTCCGCAGCCCGGTATTCCGCCGCAAGCTCCGCGCTGTCCGCCGGGTACGGGCCCGCGAAGGCCAGGCGCTCCGCGGCGCCCAGGTCGCGCGCCCGCGCTTCCAGTTCCGCCTTGTAGTCCGGCTGGGTCACGGGGCCCACGAGGCACAGGTGCATGCTGGGGTTCCGCCCCAGCGCCTCCACCAGCGCCATCTGGTCCTTCTGCCGGTCGATGCGGGCGACGCACAGGACGCGAAACGGCTTTCCATTCGACTGCAACCGACTGCAATCGACTGCACTCGATTGCCCCCCGAACCGCACGACATCGACCCCGTTCGGCAGCCACAGCACGCGCGGATGGCGCTTCTTCCAGTGCTCCGCCTCGTCTTCGCCGACGCACACGATGCCGTCGGCGCCTTCCGGCACGCGGCGCTTCCAGCGGAGCGCCGTTTCGGCGAGTTTGCCCCACGGCAGGCGGTGGCGCGTCGGGGCGCGCAGCTCCGTGGCCTCCGCCACCGGCACGTTCGCGGCGCCGCCATGGAGGGAAATCACGCTCTTCGCGCCCGTGGCTTCCGCGGTGCGGATGCAGAGCTCGGCGATGCGCCCCATCGCGTGGCAGTGGATGACGTCGGGCTTCCACCCGCGCAAGGCCTTCCCAAGGCCCGGCACGAAGGGGTTCCCGCCCTTGCGGTCCAGGGCGTCCGCCACGCGCCGCGGCATGGGCCACCACGGGTAGATGCAGGGGAAGCGGACGATTTCCAGCCCCTCCCGCTCCTCGCGCGGGACCTTGCAGAGGGCGTCCGTCGCGAAAATCCGCACTGCGTGCCCCGCCCGCGCCTGGGCTTTCGCGAGATTCCAGACGACCTGCTCCGTCCCCCCCCAGTCGGCGAACGAGATCCGCCGGAGCACGTGCGCGATCTTCACCGGTGGTATCTCCCGAACAGCAGCCGCAGCGACAGCCACGAAAATTTGACCAGCCCGTAGGCGTAGCGCTTCCACAGCCGCCGCGGCTCCTGCCAGATGCGGTACACCCATTCCAGCCCGTTGTCCTGCATCCACTTCGGCGCCCGCTTGACCAGGCCCGCCAGGAAGTTGAAGCTCCCGCCCACCCCGATGACGACGCCCGCCTCCAGCTCCGGCACGTACCGCCCCATCCAGAGCTCCTCCTTGGGGTTCCCCAGCGCCACGAAGAGGATGTCCGGCTTCGCCGCGTTGATTTCCGCCAGCAGCGGGCCCTGGTTCTCCTCCAGCCGCACCAAGGACGTGTTCATGCCGGCGATTTTCAGGCCGGGCGCCATCTTCAGGATGTATTCGAACGCCGCCTTGTTGGCGGATTCGGTCCCACCCAGCACGTAGACGCTCATCCCCTCCTCCGCGCACCGCTTGCAGAGGAGCGGCACCGAGTCGGACCCCGTCACGCGCTCCGGCAGCGGGTCGCGCGCCAGCCGCGACAGCCACACGATGGGCATCCCGTCGGCGACCACGAAGTCCGACCGCCGCAGGTACAGCCACAGTTCCTTGTTCCCCTTGAACGGCCACGCCGGCACGGCGTTGGACACGAAATCGACGTTCAGCGTCGCGACGAAGTGCGCCGGGCGCCGCCGCACCTTCGCCAGCTCGATGATCTTCTCGACGGCTTCCGCCTGCGTGACCTTCGCGAGGGGGATGCCGAACAGCCAGGCGACGCCGCTCATCGCGCGCCTCCGAGCAGCGCCACCATCCCCTTCGCGTGGGCTTCCCACGAAAAGGCGGCCGCGCGCGCCCGGCCCCGCTCCGCGCGGGCCTTCCGCGCCTCTTCCCCCTCGCCCAGCAAGACTTCCAGCGCCCGCGCGATGTCGGCGGGGTCTTCCGGGTCGAACGTCTCGGCGGCGTCGCCGGCAACTTCCGCGAGAGCGCCGTTGCCGGAGCACGCGCAGGGGATGCCGCGCGACATCGCCTCGGCCAGCGAAATCCCGAATCCCTCGAACAGGCTCGGGAACACATAATACCCGGTCTCCGCCCACAGCCGTTCCATCGGCTCCCCGGCGGGGACGAACCCGGTGAACCGGATGCAGTCCGCGTGCGGGCTGGCCGCCGCGGCGGCCTTGACGGCTTCGGCGTCCTTCCAGTCGGCGCCGGCGAGCACGAGCGGATGGGCCTCGGCCATCGCGCGCGGCAGCTTTCCGTACGCCTCGATGAGCCGCGCGTGGTTCTTGCCGGGGTGCTCGATGCGCGAGATGTAGAGGAGGTTCCGCGCGCCGTCGTCCCGCCGCCAGCCTGCCGGCGGCTGCGGGAAACCCTCGTGGAGCACCGCGACGTCCCCTTCGCGGCAGCCCCAGAAGCGCACCATGTCGGCCGCGGTCGCGCCGCTCACCGCGACCAGGTGCCGCGCCTTCTTCGCGAAGCGCGGCAGCACGTGCGCCAGGTACACCATCCGCGAGGGCGAATACTTGCCCGGAATCCTGAAATTCGCCAAGTCGTGCACCACGGCCACCGTCGGCAACGGGTAGCTGGCGCACACGCGCCGGTTCGCCGCGCAGATGACCATCCCGTCGAACTCCCCCCGGTGGCGCCGCAGCCAGCGCGGCAGCAGGAACAAGTGCCAGAGCATGCTGACGAGCGGCTTCGCGGTCGCCCGCGGCGCCCGCACCGACGGCAGCCCGCGGCCGACGTCGATCCGCGCCCACGGCTCGCGCAACAGCGTCAGGTCGTGCCCCTGGCGGCGCAGTTCGGCGACGAGCCCGCGCGTGTACGCGGAGATGCCGCTCTTCCCGCCGTCCCAGGGAATGCAATCGACCAGCAGCCTCATGCCGCGCCTTTCCCGGCGAGCTCCGCGAAGAGGTCCGCGAGCTTGGCGCCCGTGACCGGCTTGGCGAGGACCTTCGCGAAATGGCGCGTGTCGTGCGTCGATTCGACTTCGACGTCGGCGGTGATGGCGACCAGCGGGATCGCCGCCAGGCGCGCGTCGCGCTGCATTTCCTCGGAGAACTGCTGGCCGTCCATTTCGGGCATCCACATGTCGGTGAGCACGATGTCCGGGGTCCAGTCCGCGAGCGCTTCCAGGGCCTTGACGCCGTTTTCCGCGTAGCGGATTTCGCCGACGCCCAGCTTGCCGAGGTGGATGCCGAGGACCTTGCGGTTGATCGCGATGTCGTCGACCACCAGCACCGACTGCGGGATGCCGCGCGCCTTCGCGGGGGCGGCGGGCGGCGCCACCGGGGCCGGCGCGGGGGCTTCGCCGCCGGCGGTCTCCAGTCCGGGGATTTCGATGGTGAACGTGGTGCCGTGCCCGAGGCGGCTCTGGACGGACACCGTGCCGCCAGCGCTGTCCACCAGCCGCTTGACGATGGGGAGCCCGAGCCCGGTGCCCTTGTTGCCGGCGGCCTGGTCGTGCATGCGCGAGGAGATGTCCTGCACGAAGGGGTCGAAGAGCTTGGACATCTTTTCGTCGGAGATGCCGCATCCCGTGTCGCCCACCTCGATGCGGAGCAACCCTTCCGCCGGCTTCCACCCGTACTGGACGGAAATCTTCCCGTCCCGGGTGAACTTCGCGGAGTTGCCGACGAGGTTGATGAGGATCTGGCGGAAGCCCTGGCGGGAGAGGCGGAGGAGCGGAATCTCGCCCTCGCTCGTCTGGTGGACGGTCAGGCCCACGCCGTTGCGCTCCAGCAGATGGCCGAAGATCGCCGGCAGTTCGCCCGCCAGTTCGGGGACGTTGCACGTCCCGTCGCGCATGTTCATCGCGCCGGTTTCGAGCTTGGAGAGGTCGAGGATGTCGTTGATCAGGTCGAGCAGCGCGGTCGCGCTGGAGAGGATGCCCTGCACCCACTCGCGGCGCTTGGACTCGACGCCGCCCTCGTGGGCGAGGAACTCGGCGAAGCCGATGACGGCGTTGAGCGGCGTGCGCAGCTCGTGGGACATCATGGCGAGGAAGCGGGACTTGGCCATGGCGAGCTCGTGCGCCTGGTGGGCGGACGCCTGGGCGAGCTGCGCCTGCCGCTTGAGCAGGACGATGAGCGAAACCGCGTACACCAGCAGCAGCGCCGCGAACACCACCGCCGCGCTCGTCGCGTACTCCTTGAGCTGCTCGTCGGTCAACCCGAAGAACGTCCGCTCGGCGAGCCGCCCCGCCGCCGCGGCCATGAACATCTCCTGCCACTGCTGCGAGGGGATGCTTTCCATGGTCTTGCGCAGGATGCCGGTGAGCTCGTTGGGCGTGGAGGCGTGCGTGTACATCACGAACTCGGTGCGGAAATCCTCGGCCCCGTAGAGCTCGTTGCAGCTCTGCGGCACGGGCAGCGAGAAGACGTCCAGCGCCCCGTACGCCGCCGCGTCCGGCCGCTCCGGGTAGGGGATCCAGAAATCCGTGTCCCCGCGCATGAACTTCGCCTCGGCCGTCTGGATGCCGGTCTGCGGGGCGACCTCGAACTTGAGCCCCGTGTGGCGCGCGAGCTCTTCCAGCAGCGCCTTGGGCAGGCCCATGGGGCGGCCCTTTTCGTCGCGCACGGGGAAGGGCCACGGCGAGAAATCGATCACGATCGGCGCCGGGTCCTCCAGGCGGCGTTCGAGCCATTCGGACTCCTGGACGGTCAGCTCGCTCAGGCCGCTGTGGGCGCCGTAGTGCTTCTCGCTGATGAGGCGCATGTACTTCGGCGAGTCGTCGCACACCACGTCCAGCGCCTCCTCCAGTTCGCGGAACAGCTCCGGCTTGCCCTTCGCGCACACCAGGTACATCGGGTGCGACGCGTAGAGCCGCAGCGCCCGCTCCCCGTCCAGCTCCTGCATCTCGATGTTGACGCATCCGTCCACCGCCCCAGAGAAGTACGCGTCCAGCAGCTCCCGGTTCGACGCGAACTCCCGGAGCTCCACCTCGTAGTGCCGCTCCTCCACGCGCTGCTTCACCCGCTGCGCGCTGAGGGACCCCGCCAGCAGGCCGATCTTCATCCCCTTCCACGTCTCCGGCCGCCCCGCCTGGTAGGGGCTGCCCGGGCGCGCCCAGAGGTAGATCCGCAGCATTCCGATCGGCGTGTGCGGGAACTCCATCGCCGCGCCGCGCGCCGGACTGAACCCCAGCCCGCCCACCAGGTCCAGGCGTCCGGCCTTCACGTCGCCGACGCTCTGGTCGTAGTCGCCGTACACGTAGTCCGGCGTCCAGTGCGTGATGGCGCAGAGCGACCGGATCCAGTCCTCGATCAGCCCCGACCGCGCCCCGTCCGGCGTCACCTTGAACAGATCGCCGCGGCTGTAGGCCGCGATGCGCACGCGTTTCGCGGGCCGCGCGATGCCCAGCAGCTCCTCGCGCCAGCCGTCATAGCACTCGATGTTGTCGATGTACCACTCCCGGTAGGCCGCCGCGAGCCGCGCCATCAGCTCCGGGCGGTCCTTGCGCACCGCGAAATACACGTTGCGCATCCCGATGGGCACGATTTCCACGAGCCCTTCCGGACGCTTCCCGTACGGCGTGTAGAGGAACAGCGCATCCACCTCCCCGGCCTTGAGCGCCTCGACGGCGCCGGCGCTCGTCGGGTACTCCACGTATTCCGGCTCCAGGTTCGCGTGGGCGAAATACCCCTCCCGGTCGGGGTTCATCCCCTGGGACACCGGCGAATAGGCCACCTTCATGCGCGGCCAGTCGGTGATTTTCATCGAAAGCATGAGCTCGGCCCGGTCCGGCGTCGCGTACAGCGCATAATGCATCCGGCCGAGCGGCTGGTGCGGGAAATCGTAATCCTCGAGCAGCTTCGGCGTGCGGAACGCCGAGCACACCACCTCCGCGTTCGAGACCACGAGCATCCCCTCCCCGTCGAACTCCGCCCTCACCGGTTCCAGCCCGGCCCGTTGGAACACCTCCCCCATGACCCTCCGGCAGAACTCCACGTCCGGCGCCGCCCACACGTCGACCTCCGAATTCCGCTCGCAGTCCGCCACCGACACCGTCTCGGCGCGCACCGCCCCCGCCGCCGCCCACAGCGCCAGAAGCGCCACCGCGGCCGCACCCCGCAGTCCCCCCCGCGTCGTCCTTCCGGTTCCGGCACCTCTCCAATGGCTTTTCATCGTGTAGTCTCTTTCGGTAAAACTCGGTTTTTATAGCCCTTTTCCCCCTCCCCCGCAAGCCCCTATCGCGCCCCTTTTTCCACCGGGGCGCATCTCCGGTTTGTGCACGGGGCGGACCAAATCCACGCTTGCATATTCCCGCGCGAGGCGCATGGTGGGGCGAGGCGTCCCCGCCGAGCCGTTCTTGCCGGTTTTCCAGATCTCCTGCCCCCTTCCACACCGGCTCGCCGGGGACGGCTCGCCCCACCAGGGGCCTTGCCATCCAATCAAGGGGCACCAAAAGTCGAGGCGGAAGGGAGGAGGGGGCACAAACCGGAGATGCGCCCTTCCGCGCGACCTGTGGATGGAAAACTTCCGGGAAGTTGCAGTAAAAACTTGACCCGCTCTAGGGATAGCACCCCGGACGGTCCAGCGCCGTGTCTTCGGGGAATCCGCACAGGATGTTCATGTTCTGCAGGGCGTTGCCCGCCTGGCCCTTCACCAGGTTGTCGATGTGCGACACCACGCGCAGGCGGCGCGTCCGCTCGTCCACCGTCACCGTCAGGTTGCAGTAGTTGGTGCCGCGGACGTGGACCGTGCCGATCGCCGCGTTCTCGTCGTAGAGGCGGACAAAGCGGTTGTTCCTGTGGAACTCCGCGTAGGCTTCCCGCACCTGCGCCGGGGTCACGCCGTCGCGGAGCGTCCCGTAGAGGCAGCTCATGATGCCGCGGCAGACCGGCACCACCTGCGCCGTGAACGTCACCCGCATCTCCTCGCCCGCCAGCTTGCCCAGCAGGCGCTCGACCTCCATCACGTGCTGGTGGCCCTTCAGGCGGTAGGCGCCCATGTTCTCGTAGCGGGCCGGGAAGTGGTGCCCCGCGCTCGGCTTCTTGCCCGCGCCGCTGATGCCGGTCTTGCAGTCGCAGATGACGCTCGCCGGATCGACCAGCTTCGCCGCCGCCGCCGGCGCCAGCCCCAGCAGGCAGCTCATCGCGAAGCAGCCGGGATTGCCGACGAGACGCTGGTTCTCGCGGTAGGCCGCGCGGTTGAGCTCGGGCAGGCCGTACACCGTCTCGGCGAGCAGCTCCGGCGCCTTGTGGACGGGGTCCTTGCCGATGCGGCGTGCGTATTCCGCGTAGTCCTCCGCGTTGTCGAAGCGGAAGTCGCCGCTGTAGTCGATGACCTTCGCGCCCTTCGCCAGCTCGGCGGGCGCCTGCCGCTGCCCCACGCCGTCGGGGGTCGAGAAGAACACGACGTCCGCCGGCTCCTGCGCCGCCGGGTCGTCCGGCGCGAGGATGGGCAAATCGCAGAAGCCCTGCAAATGCGGATACAGCTGGCTCATCGGCATGCCCGTCTCCGTCGCCGCGACGAGCGTCCGGATCTTCACCCCCGGATGCCGCAGCAGCAGCTCCACGATCCCGACCCCGCCATATCCCCCGCACCCGACCACCTTGACGTTCAGCATGTTTCGACCTTTCCTTTCTGGCAATTCGCAAATCCGCGGCGGGATGCGGCATCCCGCCGCTTCTCCCGCCCCCAAAGAACGTCCCGCGCGCCGCACCGGCCCAAACCCGCGTTGCGGCGGAAACCCGCCGCCAGGTTGGACGCCAGGCGCTCCCGCGCAGGGCAACCGTCCGCCAATCTACCACCGCCCCCCCGAAAGGCAAGGCGGAAGCACCCCCCCGCCCTCCCGCAACATCCCCCCGCCCCTCTCCCCCGCACAGTCCATCCAACTTTTGCAATCACAAGAAAACCCTTGACATCCCTCCGAAACCCCTCCATTCTCCCCCCATGAACATCCTCACCTCCGCCTCCAAGAAAACCTCCTCCATCTTCCAGGAACTCGCCGACGCCCCCGCCATCGCCCCCATCTACGCCTTCCCCGTCACTGCCCCCGTCCTCCTCGCCCTCGGCACCGGCGTATTCACCGCCTGCCTCGCCACCGAGACCGGCCGCGCCATCCTCTCCGAAATCAAGCGCCGCCGTCGCCTCCGCGAAAAACTCCCCGCCTCCCCCTCCCTGCGCGGCTCCCCTACCCCGGAAGAACTCGAAGCCGACGGCGCCCTCTTTCCCCGCACCCTGGCCATCCGCCTGCGCATCGGCTCCCGCCTGGCCGACCTCGAACCCACGCTGGCCCGCATCTACCGCCACAAAAAGCTCCCCAACGGCCAAAAGCGCCTCGCCGCCCGCGCCCCCGGGCTCAAAGGATGGCTCGCCGACCGCCGCGTCACCCTCAACTACTCCACCCTCGTCCGCTACAAAAAGCTCGCCCAGCGCCTCCGCCAGCTCCTCGCCCTCGACGACCGCCTCCCCCTCGAATGGCTCATGCCCGGCGCATCCCCCGACCGCCCGCTCCCCGCCGACCTACAAGCCCCCTGCGCCGCCGCGCGCCGCCGCCTCGCCCGCCTCCTGCGCGAGCACCGGAACTTCGACCGACTGCGCAAGCACGTCGAGGCGAAGCTGGGCATCCCCGAGCTGCTGACCGTACGCCGCAACGCCCGCCGCGCGAAGGAAGCGGCCCGGTCCCGCCGCTGGCTGGCGAAACAAAAGCCAATCCACTGCCGGTCGGTGGTCCTCGGCGACTACACGGTGAACACGGACCCGACCCGACTGGACGCGACGGCACGCGCCTTTGCCCGCTTCCTCCGCGAAAAAGACCTACCGCCGAAGCTCGCCGCCCTCCGCGACCGCTTCCTCCGCCGGCTCGCCGACGCCGCCGGCTCCCCCGCCGCCGGACCTTGACCGCGCCACCGCCCGCCGCCACGCCCGCACGAACCACCCGCGCTCCTGCGCGAGGCCAAACAGCACCGACGCGGCGGCCAGGGACAGCAACGTCAGCGTCGCGGGAAACTCCCCGTAGTCGTACGAACCCTTCACAACAAATAAACCCGGCAATCCCGCCAAGGACGCAAGAATTCCCGCCACGATCCACCTGTTCCACTCCCGCGCGACCGCCCCATACAGCATCGCCAGCACGAACGGCAGGACCAGAAACCCGGGCCACAACCACAACGGCCGGGCCATCGCCGCGAGCTGTGCCAGCCACATCACCCCTATCCATCCACCGCCCCATGCCGCGAGCGAAAACTCCCACGGCCACTGCCCCGTTGCGATGGCATACGCCCACGTGAGCCCCGCCCAGCATGCCGCGACGCCCCCTACCGTAGTCCTGCCGCCTTGCATGATGGCCGTTATCAGTCCGTCATTCATGCCCGCCTTTTACGCAATCCATGGCGGCGCGGCAAGGCGGAAATCGAGTTTTCCAACCATTGGAAAACTTTTTTCCAATCATTGGAAAAATTGCGGGGCAACGGTTGCGGCGGTCGCGCGGGGGCAATCGAGAGCAGTCGACTGCAATCGATTGCAATCGAATGCTCTCGGGGGGCGGGGGCGGGCGCTTACAGGCTTTCGAGGAGGGTGGCGAGTTTGTCGCGCTTTTCCTGGAGTTCCTTGCGGCGGGCGCGGGCTTGTTCCACCACCTCGGGCTTGGCGCGGGAGATGAAGTTGACGTTCTCCAGGCGCTTGGAGGTGTTCTCGAGTTCCTGGGAGGTCTTGGCGAGCTGCTCGGAAAGGCGCTTCTTTTCGGCGTCGACGTCGATGTGGCCCGCCAGCGACATGAAGAGGGTCCCCAGGGGGGTGATGACGCTCGGCATGGCTTTCGCGGGGGCATAGTCCATCTCGACTTCGAATTTCTCGGCCCGCAGGTGCGGGAGGTACGCGGCGCGGTCGGCGGAGACGCGCGAGGCGGTCGCGGCGTCGGCCGGGCGGAGGATGAAGTCGGCGGTCTGCGCGGGCGCGAGGCCGTAGTCGGCCCGCAGGTTCCGCGCGAGCCCGATGGTGGCGTGCTTGGCGTCGACGTAGGCGACGGCGTCGGGGGAGATGCCCTGCGCGAGGAGTTCTTCTTCGTCGAGGGCCTTGGGCCAGGGGGCGACGACGATGGACTCGGCGATCTGCGTGTAGCCCATGTCCTGCCAGAGTTCTTCGGTGAGGAACGGCATGATGGGGTGCAGGAGGCAGAGGGCGCGCGAGAGGATGTAGTGCATGACCTTGAGGACTTCGGCCTTGCGCGCGGGGTCGTTGCCGTAGAAAGGCTGCTTGGCGTATTCGACGTACCAGTCGCAGTATTCGTGCCAGAAGAATTCGAGGATGGCCTTGGCGTAGTCGTTGAAGCGGCAGCGCTCGATGTGTTCGTCGCACGCGGCGATGAGCCGGTGCAGCCGCGCGATGATGTGCTGGTCGTCGGCGGTGAGCAGGGCGGGGTCGAACTGGGGGTCGCGCACGTCGGGGGCCTCGCCGGGGGTGTTCATCTGGAGGAAGCGGGCGGCGTTCCAGATCTTGGTGCCGAAGTTGCGCCCGAGCTCGAACTTTTCCTTGGAGATGTACACGTCCTGGCCGGTCGCCGTCAGCGCGATGAGGCTGAAGCGCAGCGCGTCGGCGGAGAAGTCGCGGATGATGTCCAGCGGGTCGATGGAGTTTCCGAGGGACTTGGACATCTTGCGGCCCTGGTTGTCGCGGACGGTCCCGTGCAGGTAGATGCGCCGGAAGGGGACGTCGCCCATGAACTCGAGCCCCGCCATGATCATGCGCGAAACCCAGAAGAAGATGATGTCCGGCGCCGTGACCAGGTCGCTCGTCGGGTAGTAGAACTTGAGCGACTCGGTCTGCTCGGGCCACCCGAGGGTGCTGAACGGCCACAGCCAGGAGCTGAACCACGTGTCCAGCACGTCGGGGTCCTGGCGGAATTTCTCCGACCCGCACTTGGGGCAGCGGTCGGGGGCGGTGCGGGCGGCCCACTCGTGGCCGCAGCCTTCGGCCTCGCAGGTGTAGACGGGGATGCGGTGGCCCCACCAGATCTGGCGGGAGATGCACCAGTCGCGGATGTTCTCCATCCATTCGAGGTAGACCTTGTTCCAGCGCTCGGGGACGAACTTGAAGCGGCCTTCCTTGAGCGCCTCGATGGCGGGGCGGGCGAGGGGCTTCATCCGGACGAACCACTGCGGCGAGAGGCGCGGCTCCACGACGGTGTGGCACCGGTAGCAGTGGCCGACCGCGTGCTGGTGCGGCTCGACCTTCACGAGCAGGCCGGCGGCCTGGAGGTCGGCGACGATCTTGTCGCGGCAGGCGAAGCGGTCGAGGCCGGCGTAGGGGCCGGCGTTCTCGTTCATTTTGGCGTCGTCGGTCATGACGTTGATCGACGGCAGGTCGTGGCGGCGGCCCATCTCGAAGTCGTTGGGGTCGTGCGCGGGGGTGACCTTGACGGCGCCGGTGCCGAACTGCGGGTCGACGTAGTCGTCCTCGATGACGGGGATTTCGCGGCCGACGAGCGGCAGGACGAGGGTCTTGCCCTTGAGCTTGGCGTAGCGCTCGTCGCGGGAGTTGACGGCGACGGCCGTGTCGCCGAGCAGCGTCTCGGGGCGGGTCGTGGCGACGACCACGCACTCGTTCTTGCGGCCGTCCTTGACGGGGTACCGGATGTGCCAGAGGTGGCCCGCCTCGTCCTCGTGCTCGCTCTCCTCGTCGGAGAGGGCGGTGCAGCAGCGGGGGCACCAGTTGATGATGTAGTTGCCGCGGTAGATGAGCTTCTTGTCGTAGAGGCGGCAGAAGACCTCGGCGACGGCGCGGCTGAGGCCCTCGTCCATGGTGAAGCGGGTGCGGTCCCAGTCGCAGGAATTGCCGAGCTTGCGGAGCTGGTTGAGGATGGTGCCGCCGTACTGCTCCTTCCAGGCCCAGACCTCCTTGAGGAAATCCTCGCGGGACATGTCCCAGCGGGTCTTGCCCTCCTTCTTGAGCTTGCGTTCGACGACGTTCTGGGTGGCGATGCCGGCGTGGTCGGTGCCGGGGACCCAGACGGTGTTGAAGCCCTGCATGCGGCGGCGGCGGACGAGGACGTCCTGGATGGACTCGTTGAGGGCGTGGCCCATGTGGAGGATGCCGGTGACGTTGGGCGGGGGTATGACGATGCTGTAGGGCTTGCCGCCCTTGGAGGGTTCGGCATGGAAGAAGCCCTTCTCGCACCACCACTGGTACCACTTGGGCTCGGCGGTCTTGGGGTCGTAGGATTTCGGAAGTTCGGTCATGGGATCGGTCTCCTCGTTCAATGCATGTAAACTTTTATTATCGGCCATCCCCCCCCCGCGGGCAAGGAAAAACGCCCGCCGGAAAAACGGGCCGGCCGCAGGCCTCCCCCACCCTCCCGCGCGCGGGCCGCCGGCTCACGCCCCCTTTTCCAGCTTCGCGACAATCTCCCGGAACGCCTTCGACGGCGCATTGTCGTCGTACAGCGCCATGAACGGCATCCCGTCGTCGCCGCCCGCGCACACCATCGGGTCCAGCGGAATCTTCCCGAGGAACCCGATGTCGTACTCCGCCGCCAGCCGTTCCCCGGCGCCGGACGAGAACACGTCCGTCACCCCGCCGCAGTGCGGGCACACGAAGCCGCTCATGTTCTCCACCAGCCCGGCCACCCGCAGCGGCAGCTTGTTGCAGAAGTCCACCGACTTCGAGACATCCTCCTCCGAGACCCGCTGCGGGGTCGTGACGATCACGGCCGCGGCCCCCGGATCCCCGAGCAGCAGCTGGCAGATGGTCAGCGGCTCGTCCCCGGTTCCCGGCGGAACGTCAATGACCAGCGCGTCCAGCTTCCCCCACTCCACCTGGGCCACGAACTGCCGGATCAGGCCGATCTTCATCGGCCCGCGCAGGATCACCGCCGTGTCGGGCGCATCCAGGATGAACCCCACCGACATCACCTCGAGCGGCCCCGCCTCCATCGGCACGAAGCGGCCTTCCGGCGTTGTCGCCAGCCGCTTCCCGTCCAGATGCAGCATCCTCGGCACGCTGGGCCCGTGCAGGTCGATGTCCAGCAGCCCGACGCGCCGCCCCTTCCCCTCCTGCGCCAGGGCCAGGGCGAGGTTGACGGCGACCGTGCTCTTGCCGACCCCGCCCTTGCCGGACATCACCACGTACTTGCGCGGGATTCCGCCCAGCACTTCGCGGATGCGCAGGTCCTCCGGACTCTGCCCGCAGTTCGAGCAGTCGCCCCCGGACGGGCAGTTCGCGGCGGACGGACAAGTGGCTTTCGATTCGCTCATCGTTACATCTCCTTGATTGGCACTCCCGCCAAGATACCACACCCCCGCCCCCTTGCCAACGCCGGCCCCAACCCCGCACGCAAACTCTACGCGCGTCCTTCAAAGGGGCATGAAATGCTCGGTTCGCGGCGTCCCGATGCCGACGGCGGGGCGCGGGACGCCGCAACCGCATGCCAGCCGTCATACCCAACGGGGAAGATGCGCCCCGGTTTTGGCCAATCCACTATCCCTCCTGGAAAAATTGAGTTTTCAAATGGTTATAACCATTTTTGGTGAAACAGAAAGATATATTGGAGAGACAAACAGGCAAAACAGGCATCTCTTCCGTCATCTTCATTCCCGTTCCTCCTCCCGCTCTCGTGCGTATTCCTCTTCCATCCCGTATCCTCCTTGCCCTTCCTCGACCTCGTCACCGCTCCCTGGTTTCCTCAGCTCCAGCTCCACCATCCGCAGCATTCCGCCGACATACACCTCGAACGTCCCCGAACCGCTCAGGGAGGCTGCGTCGGTGTTTCTCGGCTCGAGCAGCTCGAACACCACCAGCGTCCTGCCATTCTCTTCCCGCACCCGTTACCCGCAAAACCCGCAAACCGACCTCGCCGCGATGGAGACCCGGTCCAGGCCCTGCGTGAAGGCATCGAGCTGGCCGAAGGGAATCATGTCCCAATGGAGGTAGGCCGCCTTCAGGACCGTTTTCTCCGCCTTGTCCGCGGGCTTCGCGCAAGATTGCCAGCCCGCCAGGAGACGTTCCGTCCACCAGCGGTTGTGTTCGGCGTGCAGGAGTTTCAGGCGGGATTCCGCGTTTCTTGGGCAGTCGGGGAAGGCGGCGGCCTTCTCCTTGAAGCTGTCGCCCGCGTTGATGCTCGACCATTGGCCCCAGCGTGGCATCTGTTTCCACAGCTGTTCCGTTCACTCCTTGCCCCAGACCCCCCGCGCCCCTTCCACGAACTTCCCAACCGCCGCCTCCGGGAGCCCTTTGCCGAAGGCAGATGATCCACCCGGCCGCCCGCCCTGCATCCAGGGATCTCAGAAAGCGCAGTCCTCCTGGTCCGCCTCATGTTGGGCAATCCACGCTTCGAGGGCTGCCCGGTTGCGTGCATACCAGTCGTTGCACAGGTGGTAGGAAACACCGCAAATGACAAGCGGTTCAGCATAATAACGACGTTTGTCGAATGTTTCCCCGGCCTTCACCAGAAGGGGGAAATTCAATCCGAACGCCTCTTTGGAATACTCTGCGCTCATCAAATCCTCGACCTCGGAATCGTTTTCGAGCCCCTCGAGAATCGCCCTCACGACCGTTTTCACAAGGTTCCCAATCTTGGTGGCCTTGACATCGCTCTCCCCGGTTCCATTGGCATTCCCGGACTCCCCGGACCTGTTGCCGCCCTTCTGCGGCATGCCCGAGACAACCTCCAACTGCACGGCCCGCAAGAACAATTCCGCCGTGTCGGAAACTTCTGCCACGAGCGGGAGCATCGGCTCCATGATTTCCCGCTGGAAATCCCTGTTGATCAAAAGGCGGAAATCGAACTCGAAGCCCTGTTGCCGGAAAAATCCGGCCACCATGTCGAAGGCCGGACGGAGAACCTCTTCGTACGAATGCGTGACCTTGGGTGCGGCAAAACAGATTGAGCCTTTCCTGACATCCATGTAGCAATGGAGTCCGATGGCCGCGCGGAACAATTTTCCGGCGATCTTCGCCGCGCTCTCGTGCTTGTTTTTTCCGTATTGGACCCCATTCGTGTGAAAGGCGGATTCTACGGCATGCCATGACCAGTCCATTGCCAACAGCCCGACGACGTCGCACTCCGTCTGGTGGAGTATTTGCGTGGCATCGGCATTCTTTTTGAATATGTCCAATTGCCCGAAAAACTGTTTGCCTTCCTGTACCAGCCGTTCGATGTCGGCGAGGTTGTGCTCCACCCAGTTCGGAGACGGCTTCCAGTTCGTTTGCACCACCGTGCAACCTTTGACATGCTTCAGCCAGGAAGCGACCAATGATTCACACATTTCGATTTTCATCTGCAATCTCTCCATTCTTTGCTTGCTATTTGCGATTGTAGTTCGGTATGGAAATTCGTCAATCGCGGTTCATGGGCAGTTTCCATGATTTTCCCATCCGCCCGGGTTCGTGTCAGTACCGCAGGATTTCCTTCAGCTTCCTGCACCCCTTGAAGTGCACCCCCCGGTCCACCTCCAGCCCCTGTGGAACCCGCACCGTTTCCAAGTCGTCGCAACCGGCGAATGCGCCCGCCCCGACCTCCTCGACGGTGGAGGGAAGGGTGGCCGTCCGCACCCCCGTTCCGCGGAATGCACTTTCGCCGATGTACGCCAGACCCTCGGGCAACACGATTTCCCGGAGGGCCTTGCACTCATAGAACGCCCCGACCCCGATGGCCTTCACGCTCGCGGGAATGGCCATGGATTCCAAGGCCGCGCACAGCGCGAACGCCCGTTCCCTGATTTTCGTCGTGCCCTCGTGGATGACGACCTTCTTCAAGGTGGAACAGCCACGGAATGCCCACTCCCCGATTTCCATCACGCTTTCAGGGATGGCTACCGACTTCAGGGAGGTACAATTGAGGAACGCACACCCCCCGATAGCCGTCACGCTCCCGGGAATGAGGACCGACTCCAAGGCGGTACAAGCGACAAACGCCGCGTACCCGATTCCCGTCACCCCCTTGGGAATGACAACCGATTTCAGGGATTCGCAACCCGCGAACGCATTCTCCCCGATGGCCCTTGCGCTTTCGGGGATGACAACCGACTTCAGGGAGGTACAATTGAGGAAAGCCTCATCCCCGATTGCCTTCACGCTTCCGGGAATGTCGATCGCCTCCAAGGCCGCGCAATCCTTGAACGCCGCCCCCCCGATTTCCGTCACGCTGGCCGGGATGCGGATTGCACGGAGGCTGGTGCATCCCTCGAACGCCTGTTCTTCGATGGCCGTGGTCCCATCCTGGATTTCCACGCATTCGATGTCCGTCCGGTTCTGGTACGCCCTTGCCTTGATGGGGGCGCCGGCCTGGCCGATCTTGAGGGTTTTCTTCGTTTCGTTTGCCATGTTCGATCTCCCGTTTGTTTGTATCCAAATGCGTGGTTTGCCGTCCGTTCACCCGAACGGGCGGCAGCAAACCGCCTTCTGCCGCCACTCCGGGCGCGCCGGGCGCATGCCATGCTCCAGGCAACTGCGCATCTCCCCGCGCGCGTCTTCCCCGAAGACCACGACGTCGGGCTCCAGCTCCCACATGAGCATGTAAAACAGTTCGGGGCGCGCAAAGCCCCCGAACAAGTCCTCGTAATCCCCGCCCAGCCTCCCCTTCAACACCTCCCAGGCCGGATCCGTGGACAACCCCGAAAACGCGTTCACGTGGATGGCCACGTTCGTCCGCTGCCCGGCGCGGTAACTGGCGTCGAACGCCCGGAGCACCGGCTCCATGCCGTCGAACCACCCGGAAGGGTGCCGCCCGAAATACCCGTCGCACTGCTCCCGCAGGAACGCCGCCGCCCCGGTCTCCGGCAGTTCCCGGAGCGCGAACGGGGCATCCGGCCCGTCCGCGAATTCGAGCGGCGACGGATTCACCCCCACCGTGATGATCCGCCGGTTGCCCGCCTTTCCGTACGCCGCGCTGTCCCCGAACCACGGGATGGGGAACATCCCCCGCACGAACCGGCATTCCCGCCTCCCGTGGCGGCACGTCCGCTCCCTCTTTTCCCTGAAATCCTCGATGAAAGCATCGATCAATTTGTCGCTGACGGGCATGTCCTTTTTCCCTTGTTTTCGTCCCCCCGCGGGGACAGGCGCGCTTGCTCCGGTTGCCGTTTGGGCGTCACAAGCAACGGCGCAGAAGCGGGCCTGCCGTTCCCCGGGGCGGGCTTGTGTCATTGCTACCGGCTTTCCAGATAGCTGGCAAGTTTCCTGAAGGCGGTCCGCCGGTCCAGCCATCTGTCTTTGTCCATCCCCTGCGCTGCCTGCAACCGGCCGTCGATGAAGATGACGCACAGACGATAGCCTTCCGCGTTTTCCTCCCCTGTATAAGAGCACACGAACTCTTCGAACCATCCGGCCCCATGCTCGTTGTCGATTTGCTTCGCCAGTGCCCGGAGCCGTGATTTGTAATCGCTGACCACCTTCTTGCTCAGCCTGCGTTCGGCCGCTTCCATGGCGAACTCGCCGAATTCATCCAGCAGCAGATCGAAGTCTGATTTTTCTTTGGTTTCGCGCGTCCTGGAAGCCCTTGCAGTCGTTTTGTCCATGTGGTTCTCCTTTTGGTTGCCCCCGTATTATACCAACCCCTCAAAAATTGCTCAGCCGACAACGGAAAAAAATCAGATTTTTTTCTCGCTTTAGAGAAGATTGGCTTTAGGATTGTAAGAATACAAGTGATGATGCGTAGAAATGCGGAAAAATAAATGGCACAAAATGACATAAAGAGGGCTCTGCGTGATTGTTTTTTTTCGTGGGACCGCCTCTGGAAGTCCACGAATGCAAGAAACAAGGAGAGTAACAGGACACGCCCCCCTCCGTGAGGGGGGGGCGCGGCCATGGATGGGATGTTCATGCCTGGGAAAAGACAAGTGGCAGGGGCCGCGACGGGTGCGGGATGCCGTCGCGGCGAGCGCAACTCCACTCGGGCAACAAGCGAATCAAGCCCTTTGCGGATGGACCGTGCGGAAGCCTGCATCAACGGCCCCCCGCAGTACTCCCCCCGCCGCCCTCCGGGCGGCACCCCCCCCTCGGAGGGGGGCGATTGCTTGCGCACGCTCCATTCTCCGAATACCGCCCCGCAATCCCGGCACCATCATTCCCGTCCGCCAACACTGTTCAAGAAATAGTGTGGCGCATATTTTGCCCTCCAGACAGGTAGGGCGAGCTCTCCGAGCGAGCCGTTTCTTTCGTTGCGAACCCTGTTCAAGACGATGCGCGGGGACCGGAAACCTTCCACCCGCGTCGTGCTCCCTTCATGATTCCTCGCCTTCCTGGGCGGGATTCGAAGGTTTCTCTTGCCGGGTCCATTCGCCCGGAATTTGATCTTCCGGCAGGCGCATTCGAAGTGGATGGTCGAACTCCTTGCGGAGGGCCTTGGCCTCGATCTGGCGGATGCGTTCGCGGGTGACCGTGAATTTCTGGACTATCTCCTCAAGCGTGCGCGGATGCCCATCGTCGAGCCCGAAGCGGAGGGTGAGGACTTCGCGTTCCCGCTCGGGGAGGGTGGCAAGGATTTTCCGCAATCGCTCCTTGAGGAGGCTGTTGGCCGTCATTTCACAAGTGTTTTCTGCCGATGCATCTTCCTGCCGGGGTCTCTCGCCGTTTCCGTTCATGCCGTTTCTCCTGTCCTGGTTCCGTGTTCCCCGCAATTATACCCAGCCTTTCGTTTTCACTAACTGCTGGGAAAGCGATTTTTCCGGCATCCTGCCCTTCCGCCATGGCGATTGCATTTGGCCCCACGCGGGAGGGCCGTGCTCCGCCACGGCCGGTGTCACAAGTGCGAGTGACAAGTGGGCGGAGCGCCCTGCGGGCAGTCTTTTTCTTCCCGCCCGTGCTTTCCTGCCCGAGGGGCACACCGCACTTCGTCCTTCATCCTTCCGCGCGCCCGCTTTCCCGAGCAGATCAACCCGCCATCACCATCCTCCCGTTTCTTCATGCATGGCGTCCATGCTCTCGGCACGTTTCCCGACCTCAGAATCTGACACCCTGCAAACTCCTCCCTCGTACACGCGGCTCGCTCGGAGAGCTCGCCCCACCGCCAGCAGGGCGTACCGCAAACGTGTCTCTCGCAACTGCGCGCCCTAGTCATCGTAAAGGCCATTCTTTCGCATGTTTTCGGGGTAGGGCGGCGAGTCCCTTCGCCGCCGTGCATCTGTCTTGCGCATGGAGTTGCCTTCATGCCACACCCCTTTCGCACGGCGGGCAGGGGACTGCCCGCCCTACCCGCGGCCGACAAATACGAATGTTTTGACTTTACGCCGTACCAGGGCGCACAAGGCTGGTTTCAACTGGGCAAAACCACGCCGCAGCCGTGGATTTGCCCACTTTTGTCTTGTGCGTTTGCCAGGAGGGCGCCTTCACTGGCGGCCTGCCGACCCCCTCCGACGTCCGGGCGTTTTCCAAGGCGGCCGGGCTCGGCCTGCCCATCGGCCGCGACGCCGTCCTCTGTCTCGCGGAACGCGCCCTGCCCCTGGCACGGAATGTCTCCATCCTGCCCATCGGGGCACTTTGAAAACAAGCCGCCCCCCCCCGGCAGTCAACCTGCAACAAAGAACCTGGCCGTCCCCCCGCAAACTCCTCACTCGTCCCTTTGCCGGAGCGCGGGCGGCCCACCCGCTTCCCCCTTCACCTATCCGCCCGCAGGGCGCGCCGCAAACTCGTCACTCGTCACTTGTCACTCGCATCTGCGCGCCCTCAGGGCGCGCCACCGCATCTTGTCACTTGTCACTGTTCACTTTTCACTTCGTGGCGCTCCCCGGGCGCAGCGCTCCCGGATCCACCCGAGTAGCCCCTCGTACCCCATCGACCCGTCGGCGAGGGCGAGCCCGGCGCGCACGATGTCGTCGTCGCTGCAGTCGAGGCGCACCCCGTTCGTTTCGAGGAACGTCAGCACCACGTACATGCCGATGCGCTTGTTGCCGTCGAGAAAAGCGTGGTTGGCGACGAGCGACGCCCCGAGCCGGGCCGCTTTTTCCTCCTTGGACGGGTACAGCTCCCGGCCGTCGAACGTGGCGAACGCCGCTTCCAGGGCCGATTCCAGCAGCGCCTCGTCGCGCACGCCCACCGCGCCGCCAGTCTCCGCCGCGATGTACTGGTGGAGCAACAGCACCTTGTCCTTCGAGAACTTGATCATTTCGCCAATTCCAGGAAAGCGCCCTTGTGGCGCCTCATCACGCGGCGAGCGACGACCTCGATCCGCTCGTCCTCCGACAGGTCGAGGTAATCCTCCCCATCCAGATCGACGACGAGATACTTCGGGCGGTTCCGCTTGAAAATCACCGTCCGCCCGTCCCTGTCGGTCTGCCTGGCGACGGCCGAAAAATTCCGGTTCGCCTCCGACAACGAAACAATCTTGCTGCTATCCACGATCATGAAACGACCTCTACCTTGCCTTTCCGTCCCCCAATCTAGGATGTTTTCATCCTACCGTCAACCCCGCCCTCCGCCCGCTTCCCTTTTCACACTCCGCCCGCAGAACGCACAGCCTTGAAAAGTTGAAAGGTTGAGGGAATCCGTTGAAGCGTCATCCTTTGCGCCCGCAGGGCGTACCACCTTGAAGGGTTGAAAGGGTGAAGAGTTGAAAAGCGGCCACCACGCCGACCAGCGACGGATACGCCTCCGCCGAAAACTCCGTCTGGAGCGCCCCGATTTTCGCGGCAACGGTCCCCGGCACGATCCCGAGCCCGTCCGTCAGCAGCTTCGCGAGCGCCGAAATCCCCATGCCCGCGAAGATCCCCCTCGACCCGCCCTCGCCCGCCCCGTCCTCGGCCGCCAGCAGCACCTCCGCGCAGGCCGTGCCTTCCGGGTACGGCAGGATACGGTTTGAACGCCTCGCCCTTGACCTTGCCGCCCATGTCGTCTCCTTTTTTCACGATGACCACGCACCTGCCATTCCTTCATCATGTGATGCCCCGTCCCCGCCTGTCAAAACCGCAATCGCCCCGCTCCGGTTTTGCACAATCCGGCCGCCCGCCGGGCAACCGAAAGTTTTCCAATGATTGGAAAATATTTTTCCAATGGTTGGAAAAATCAGGCCATTTTTCCAATGATTGGAAATTTTTCGTCCATTTTCCAATGATTGGAAAAAAGATTCTCCACGCGCCGGATTTCCCGGCGGCCCCGGCGGAACCCGGGTTTCCGAACTTTGGCCTTGATGCAAAGGGGGAGGCGGAAGAAGATGGTTCGCGGTCGGAACGGGGCCTCGGATTTCCCGTTCGCGGCACAGGGAACACTCGCGCATGGAAAAAACGGCATGGCATTCGGTTGCGGCGGCGGCGGGGCTGGTTTGGGCCTTGGCGCTTGCCCCGGCACCGGCCGGAATGGAAAAGGCGGACGGCCGGATGGAGTCGCATGCCCGGGATGAATTCCAAGACGAGTCCCTTTGGACGTACAAGCTCATCGACGGCACCGCCGTGGTCACCTCCGGTCCGAGGGAAGGCGACATCGTGGTTCCGGCCACCCTCGGCGGCTGCCCCGTGGTCTCCATCGGGTACCTTGCCTTCCAGGGATGCACCGGGCTGCTCTCCGTCACCTTGCCCGCCACCCTCGCCGAAATCGAAGCCAACGCCTTCCAGGGATGCGACGCCCTCGCGGAATTCCGGATGCCGGACGGCGCCCTGCACTGCACCGTCCGGGACGGCGTCCTGTTCTCCAAGGACATGAAGAACCTCCTCCTCTATCCCCCCGGTAAGGCCGGCGCCTACGCCATCCCCGAGGGTGTCGAAACCATCGCCGGCTTCGCTTTCGCATCCGATGCCGTCACGTCCCTGGCCATCCCCGGCACCGTGGCGTCCATCGGCGACTTCGCCCTCTGCCTGGGGAACGTCCCCACCCTGGTCGTCCCGGAAAGCGTGACCTCCGTCGGCGCCGGGGTGTTCCTCTGGTGCAGCGGGCTCAAGACCCTGTACCTCCCGTCCTCCTGGGAATCCACGACCATTTTCGAAGACTCCGGCGGCGCCCCCGGGTGCACCGTCATCTACTACCCCACGCGCGCGGAGCGGCGCTACGCCGCCTGGCTGGAGACCCTTGGCCAAACCGCCGACACCCTCCCGATGGACGGCGACGCCGACCTTGACGACGCCTCCAACTGGGAGGAATGCGTGGCCGGCACGGACCCCTTCGACCCGGCGGACCGTTTTGAGGCCCGCATCTTCGTCCGCGACGGGAAGATGGTGGTGGAGCCCGCCCCGGCAGTGTCCGACCGCGTCTACCGCGTGCACGGGAGCCCCAACTGGCCCGGCTCCGTCGATACGCCCCCCGTCTGGGACGACGTCACCGGGGAATCGGAACTCTCCGGCGGAGAATGGCGCTTCTTCCGCGTGGGCGTGGACTTCGCCGAATAGGGCGGTCCAGAAATTGGACACCCCGCCCCCCCCTTGCAAGGTGCCCCCCAAAAACGGGCGGCGGATGGAAAACGGCTGGCGCACTGTGGGCGCGGGCGTCCCGCCCGCGAAGATGTGGGGAAGCGAAAACATGCCGATACTCCCAGGTTTTCCATAGTCTCCCGTCCAGCGGCGCGGCTGGAAGCCGCACCACCGGAAGTCACGCAATGTGTGTTCTGAAGGTTCCGCGCCACTTCCGGGGGTGCGGCATCTTGCCGCGCCATGTTGGGGATGCCGCGGCCGAAGGCCGCACCGCATCTTTCCACTTGGCACTGTCCATCGACTTGTAGATTCTCTTCTCCCGCTTTCCTCCCTCCATCCATTCGTTGGGGCGCGGCTGGAAGCCGCACCTCCCAGGATGGGGCGCGAGATCAAGGGAAACATTGGAGTTTTCGCGTGTTTTTCGCTTGTCTGGAATCGGGCGGGCGGGCCGCCCGTACCCCGGCAGGCACATCCATCCCGCGGCCGTCCGTGGTTTTGGACGGGGTGCGACGGGCGTTCACTTGGCGAGGTGGTGTCCGAGAACGACGGCGGCGAATCCCAGGGCGAGGCTGGCGGAGAGGTAGAGGGCGAGAAGATACCCATGCCCGGAGCGGAGGAGCGCGGCGTTCTCATCCATGAAGGTCGAAAAGGTCGTGAATCCACCGCAGAAGCCGGTGGCAAGGAGCAGGCGCAGGCGCGGGTCGAGCCCTCCGGTCCGTCCGGCTCCCCCCGCCACGAGGCCGAGCAGGAAGCATCCCGCCACGTTCACGGCGAAGGTCGTCCACGGGAATCCCGTTCCTCCTCCCGCCGGGAGAACCTTGGACACGAGAAACCGGGCCGCTCCGCCCATGAAGCTGCCGGAGCCGACGAGGATGACGGAAAGGAAGGTTTTCACGATGGTGTTGGCTCCGGGAAAAAGGATGCCGTTTTCCCCGGCAAATGACAAGTGCCGCTTTGCGACAGCACCCTTCCCTCGGGGCGCGGCCGGAAGCCGGCAAGAGCGGCTTACGTTTTCTGTGGCTTTCCAGACGTTTCACAACCTCAAGGTCGCGCGGAAGCGCGACCCTCCCGGGGCGTCTCCTCGGGAAGGGACGCGCTTCCGCGCGTCCGCGGTGGAAAAGGTCACGGCACAATGAGCAGCGGGCACACTATTTCTTGAACCGCTCTGGAAAACTTGTCCAAAAGCAAGTTACATGTTTTCAGGCAAGTTTTCGGACGGGCGGATTTTTTTCACTCATTGGAGTTGTCAGGTGAAAACCTTGTGTTTTGTTCGTGCGAAGCCGGGTAGGGCGGCGAGTCCCCTCGCCGCCGGAATCTGGAACGTGCAATTGGATATCTTTGAGTTCGCGGATGCCATTTTCTGCCGGGCCAAAAGAAGAACACGCGTCTGCACTTCTCCGGAAACGACCTTTGGCATGACGGACTCCGGCGGGCAGGGACTGCCCGCCCTACCATCCCTGCGCCCGGGAAATCGAAAGGTTTTCGCATGGCACCTCCATTGGGGTGTCCATCCAAAAACCTTGCGATTTCTTGTTGGGCATGCCACTGGCAGGGCCCGACCTCCGGGCGGGCCGTGCGGCAGGATGGCCCATGACGGGCCGCCCGGAGGTCGGCCCCTACCGGCCAGCCGCACCCCAGTGGAATAATCCGTTTTGCCGAGGGGGCGGCCGGACGGGCGCGCCGGATGTTTTCCGGGGGCGCGGGGCGGGGGTCACACCTGCATGAAACCGCCGGGGCCGCCGGGGAAGGGGGGGGCGTCTTCGGAGGCTTCGGCGTCCTTCGCGTCTTCCGCGAGGCCGGCGCCGGAAAGGAGGTCCCGCCAGCGCTCGGCGGTGTTGACCAGGGCTTCGGTGGCCTGGGAGAAGGTTTCGACGTCGAACCGCGCGAGGGGGTAGCTGCGCATCACGGCGTACGCCCCCGTTTCAGGATTCTGGCAGATCACGGCGCCGCCCGTGCCGTTGTAGAGGTAGTTCGCCTTGAGCATCATGCCGCCGAACGGGCCGTCGGCGGACGGCGGCGGGTAGCCGATCTCCGCGACGACCATGATTTCGTCGGTCTCCGGGGCGTGGATGAAGCCGACGGTCATGCCGTCGATCTCCAGCGCGGTGGCGCCGTTGGCGGTGTCGATGTCCGAGACGCCGTACTTGGCGGCGAACCCGCGCATCAGTTCGGAGTAGTCCATGCTCCGGCTCCTCCCCTGCGCTCAGTCCTCGATCCCCGCCGGCCCGTCGGGGTCGATCTGGAGGTTTTCGGCGATGCTTCGGGCGGTGAGGTCGGTCTTGTCGGTCGAGATTTTCTGCGAGAATTTCACGTCGGTCACTTCGGGGATGTCCTTCGTGAGGTCGACGGTCATCTTCTGGCACAGGAGCACGGTGCCGATCTTGTGGTTGTCCATGCTGCTGCCGTTGGAGGTGATGGTCTTGCCGATCGACACCGTCACGGTGGCGGTCGTGCCGTCTTCCGAAATTTCCAGTCCCATGGCCTTGGTGGAACCCGTCACGATCGACTCCCAGTCGTCATCCCCCATGGTCTTGGACACGAAGAAGTCCGCCCCCGGGACGCCGGCCAGTTGTCCCTCCTTGCGGGTGAGGAACTCCAATTCGGAGAAGTTGCCCTGGTGCAGGAGGGTGGAGAGGGCTTTCTTGACGGCACCGCGGCGGGCTTCGGAAGGAATCTTGTCGTCGATGGCCTTGTTGAACTGGTCGAGGACGTTTTTGGTGAAGGCCTGTGTCTGCTCCTTGGACATTTTCGGATCGAGTTCGATGGTGCCGTTGCCGAAGTTCCAGGAACCGCTGGTGATGTCCAGGTAGAACTGTTCGGCGACGTTCGGCAGGACGGGCCGTTTGTTTTTGCCCTGCTGGGATGCGCCGGTCATGAACCAGCTCCCGTCGTTGAATTTTTCCTGCACGTGGGCGTTCGCGATTTCGGCGACCTTGCCGCCGAGCTGGCACAGGACCATGTTGTCCTCCAGGCCGAAACTCCTCCAGCGCTTCATGTCGGCGGCGAGCTTGGCCACCTTGGCTTCGGCGACGGGCGTGTTGGGGTCGGCCTTGCGGCTGACGATGTAGTTCGCGAGGATCGACAGTTTCCAGACCGGCATGCCGGTGCCGTGGCGCACGACGAGATTGGCCACGGACTTGGCCGTTGCCTTGTCGAGCTTGATGCCGAGGCGCCCCATCGCGTCGGAAACCATGGACTGGGCGTAGGCCTTGTCGAGCCGTGCCTGCTTGCTGAAGTTGGTGGCGATCGCGGCCTTGTTGCTGGCGAGGGCCGACATGAAGCTGACGCCCTGGTTGGTGTTCGCGGCCTTCCATTGGTCGACGGCGACCTTGACCGCGTTGATGCGGCGGGCGGAGAGCGGCCGGCCCTTTTCGGCCTTGAAGGTGTCGAAGTGCATCGCATCCTTGACCGATTGCGGGATGAACGCCTCGCCGCCGAACATGTCCCGCACCGCCGCAAAGAAGAGCTCGCGCGTGGCGTTGTTGGCGTTCACCTGGTCGGCGTCGCGCCGGCGCCAGGCCAGGAAGCCGATGCCGTCGCCGACCTTGTTCGAGACGACCATCTGGCCGTCGGCGCGGGACGCGCTGGCGATGGTGTTCGCCGAGCGGGTACCCGCCCAGTTGACGAACGCTTCGTAGTTCGAATTGATTCCCATTGTCATGGTTCCGGCTCCTTTTCAGTTTGCGTGCAGGCCGGGCACATTACCACATCCGCTTCCTTTGCCGCATCCGGAAAAAATGCGTTCTCAAAGATATTGATATCGCCCATGCCATTCGTTCCTTTCGCCCTGTCTACACCCGTGGAGCCGGAAAGTTACACGCTCCAGAACGGGTTGAGTTTTTCCGCAGCTTCCCGGAGGTTTTCCACCACAGGTCGCGCGGAAGCGCGACCCTCCCGGGGCGCTCTTGATGGGGAGGGATGCGCTTCCGGGCGTCCGCAATGGAAATAGCTGGCGGGACAACGGCTTGAAACCACACTGTTTTTGAAACCGCCCCAGACTGGTTTGGATCAAACAAAGAAAAGTGTAGCTGTATACTGGGAGGGCCCGGCTTCGTCCGGGCCGTCTCCACAGGACGCTTCAAGGACATGTCAGGAAGACCCCGTTCGCGCGGCCGCGACGAAGCGCGGCCCAAGACGCCTTGAAGCGCGCTGGGAAATACTGCGGCGGGTCCTGAATGGCGCACCTCCCCAACCGCCCCGCGCCTGGATTTTGAAAAGGTATGCTGTCCATCCTTCACCCGAGTCCACCATCCTTTCGCCTTTTTCCCGCACTTCTTCCACGTGGCGCGGCTGGAAGCCGCACCTCCGGAAGCCACGCAATGGTTGTTCAGAAGGTGCCGCGCCACTTCCGGGGGGGGCGGCATCCTGCCGCGACCTTGCGGGCGGCGCACCCCCCCCCGGGAGGTGGGCGCCCCACAAAAACGGGAGCCTTCCGGCTCCCGTTCGCTTTGGCATTCGGTGTTTCCGACCTGCTGTCAGGACGACGCCTTCATCTCGTTCCAGTCGTCATCGGCGTCGTCGGCGGGGGCGTCGGGGGTCTGGGACTTGCCGTCGCCCCACGTCAGGAGCTTGCGGAGGCCCCAGAAGATGGCGCCGGGGATCACCAGGCCCACCATCATCAGGTGGACGAAGGTGAAGTGGTACGTCATCGCCGGCTGCAGGCGGTAGAGGTTCCAGAAGATCAGGAGGCACGAAATCCACACCGCCAGGAAGTTCGCCATGCCGTCGCCGGAATGCATCCAGTGGAGGCCTTCGGTGCGCTTCCTGGTGAAGGGGTAGAAGAGGTTCGAGCCCATGTGCCCGAGCTGGTCTTCGACGACGTGCACGGCGTAGCAGCCGGCGATCGTGACGAATCCCTGCCACGCGGCGTCCCACGCCTTGAAGCACAGGCAGGCGAGCGCCCACAGGATGCCCAGGAACAGGCCCATCGTGAGCGCGTGGGACCATTCGCGGTGCCACGGCAGGAATTCGAGGTCGAAGTCGCCGTCGTCGCGCGGTGCGAGGCCGATGGTCGGGCCGTCGAAGATGTCGACCTTGAGCGCGGCGTCGTAGGTCTGGATGACCCGGGCGCCGATCTTGGCGCGGCCCACCTCGGGATAGCGGTCGGCGGTGCCTTCGACGGGGACCTGCCCGGTGTTGACGACGGAGCCGAACTTGACGGTGACTTCGCCGGCTTCGTTGTCGAAGTTGACGAGGTACTGCTGCCAGAAGTCCGCCCCCAGCCGGATGCTCGAGAGCTTGAGCTTGATGTAGCGGTGCTCGCGGATCCCCATCTCGACGGCGCGCGCGATCTGGTCGGCGACGGCCTGCGGGTCGGGGTGCTTGGGGTCGGGTTCGACGTAGACGTCGTGCTTGTAGAAGAACCGGTAGAACTTGAAGTCGAGCGTGTCGGGCAGGATGCCGCAGGCGCCGCCGAGGATGAAGTAGGTGGGGTTGCCGCGCAGCGCCGCCTCGATGGCCCACGGGCCGAAGGACGCGACCGCGACGCCGGACATGAAGTGGGAAAATCCTTTCATCGCTGTTTCCTCCTTGTCAGGTCAAGCCCATCCAGGCGGTGATGACTTCGCCGAAGCCGGACATGTTGCACGCGATCGGCAGCAGCAGGATGCCGAGGCAGTTCAGCCGCCGCGACCCGAAGAGCACCGGCAGCAGGCCGACGCCCGTCGCGACCGCCGCGATGAACATCCCGATCCAGCCCGTCACGGCGAACACCATCACGAGGATGATGCCCAGCGCGAGCGTGGAGGCGTGGCGGTAGTTGATCCGGTCGATCAGCCACAGGGTGCCGCGCGCGAGCGGCGACATCATGAGGTAGCTGAGGGCCGCGGAGATGGCGATGCAGCCGAGGACCATGTAGTAGTCGCCCATGCCCATCGGGGTGTGCAGGGTCTTGACCATCCACGCGCCGCCGCCGCGGGTGAGGTTGAGCCCGGGGACGAAGAGGAACATGAACGCGCCGACGTAGTAGATGAACTTCGAGACGCCCTGCCCCATGATGAAGATGCGCTCCTCGCGCTGCGCGCAGGCGTGCCCGGCGAGCATGCCGCCGACGCCGCCGGTGACGATCGGGAAGTACGCCGCGATGCCGCCGCCGAGCCCGCCGCTCCAGACGGAGCGCAGGATGATGTCGCCGTTCATGTCGAGGCTCTTGGTGATGCGCTGCTTGGGGACGTCGGCCGCCGATATGATGTTCAGCAGGCACCACGGGACCGCGAAGAGCCCCACGAACGCCGGCATGATGTTCTGGAACGCGACCTCGTGCGACACCGGCGAGCGGGTCAGCAGGATGAACCCGAGCAGCCCGGCGAGGATGAACGTCGCCAGCCCGGCGAGCAGCGTCTTCCACGCGTCGTAGAACTTGGCCCAGCCGGCGCGGCCGCGGTTGCCGCCCTTGGGCCATTCGCTCATGATCATGAACGTGATGATGATCCACAGCACCCAGTGCATGTGGCCCTTGAGGACCTGCTGGCAGACCGGCAGGTACACCGGCGCGCAGGGCGCCACGACCAGCACCAGGAAGTACGCGCCCGCGAGCGAGCCGAGCGCCGTGATCATGGTGCCCTCGTAGCCGCGGCCGCTCATCAGGTACTTCTGGCCCGGCAGCACCGTGAACAGCGCCGACTCGTCCGGCGTGCCCAGCAGCACCGAGGGGATCGTGTTGATCATCGACCACCCGACGACCATGCCGGTCATCGCCGGCAGGAACACGTCCGGGGGGATCGCGACGCCGGAGCTCTCCAGCGACAGGATGCCGAGCACCAGCGCGCCCATCACGTTGTACACGTGCAGGCCGGGCAGGCAGGCCAGGAGGCCGGAGACCACCGTCCCGGCCACCACCGAGGCCAATACGACGAAGAACGAACTCATGCGCGCCTCCTCATTCCACCACGGTGATGCGCGTGAACTTGCCGGTCTTCAGCTGCGCCTTGCCCTCGTACTCGCCCTCGCGCGCCCCTTCCACGCGCACCGTCATCCCCTCCGCCAGCTCCGGCAGCCCCGGAACGCTGTCGTTCCAGATCACCAGGTCCAGCTCCGCGTCCCCCTCCTTGAACGCGTACGCCACGCCCTTGCCCGCCAGGTCGCGCGGCGCGCCGAGCACGCCCGTGCGGCCCGCGGCGGCGGGGGCTTTCTTCGCGGCGGCCTTGCGCGCGGGGGCGGGGGCCTTGCCGACCTTGACCCACTTCGCGGCATCCTGGAGCAGGATCGACGCCTTGCCGTTCCAGGCGTCCACGACGCCCTCGACCGTCACCGAATCCCCCTTCGCGGGCGCGGCGGCGAGCTCCGCGGCGACATCGTCGAAATACTTCACGTAGATCGAGCCGCCCGCCTCGTCCTTCACGATCACGCTCACCGGCTGGTTCCCCTTTTTCTCGCCCACGAACACCACCGCGCCGGCGATCTTGACCTTCTGCCCCTTGCGGTCCGCCGTCACCGACGCGATCGGCTCCACCTCCGCCGACACCAACCGCCCGCGCGAGAAATCACGCTTGGGCGCCGGGGCCGCCGCGGGTTCGGCGGCTTCCGCGGGCTTCACCTTCTTCTCCGCGACTTTCGCGGCCACCTTCTCCGCCGCCTTCTCCGCCGCCTTCTCCGCCGGCGAGAGATACGGACCCGGAATCTCCGGCGCTTCCGGCAGGATCTCCAGATCCTTGCCCGAGCCGAGCTTCAGCTGCACCTGGTTCTGGTATTTGCCCACGTCCACGCGCGCGCGGACCCAGGTCCCCGAGCGCTCCAGCTCCGCCGGGTTCGCCAACTGCGCGTACTCCGCGGGCCAGAACGACACCTCCGTCTCGCCCGTCCCGTCCGAGAGCGTCAACTTCCACGGCTGGTTCGTGTTCTCCGCCGGGGGCTTGAGGGCGACCGTCTGGCCGACGATCGTCACCGTCTTGCCCGAGAACTTCACGTCCAGGTCCCCGATGCGCACCGCGTCCGCCGGGGCCCGTTCCAGCACGAACGTCTTCATCCCGCTGAGCTTCAGGTTCGACTTGTCGTCCGAGATGTTCAGCTGCGCGTCGAACGCGATCTTGTCGCCGGCCTTCGGCACCAGATTCCGCTCCTTGAGCGCCTCCATCTGGCGTTCCGTGATGAACACCACCATCCGGCCCGTCCCGTCGTCCACATTGAAGCTCATCCCGCGGCCCGACTTGAACGGCCGCGCATCCGTCGCCACCGTCCCCTCCACGCGGACCAGGCCGAAGTTCCACGTCGGCTCGATCTTGCCCAGCTGCACCACCGGGATTTCGCGGTTCTTGGCCATCAAGTAGAGGAGGAAGAGCCCCACCGTCGCCAGCAGCACCGCGGCCCAGCGCGTGGCGGTCAAACTCATCCGTTTCGAGACCTTGGCCCCGCAGTAGGGGCATTTGGTGACGGCGCCGACGAACCTGCCGCACGACGGGCAGTTCATCTCGTCCGATTGCGTCTCGTGACCGGGCAATGCTTCCTTTTTCGACATGGCGTACTCCTTGTTCGCTGCCCCGCCGCCGGGGCGACCTTTGGCTTAACGCGGCTTCTTCAGAGTAGCCGCCCCGCCCTCCGCCCGCAACGCCTTTCGCCCCGCGCCGTCGAAACGTTTTTCCTGCGCGGGCGGGAGGGCATGCCCCGAATGCGGGTCGGACAAAGCTTTTCCCTTGAGGGAGGGGCCTGCGGCGCCAAACACGGAGGGAACGGAGGCACGGAGACGCGTCTTTCCGTTCCAGAGCAGGAAAACTCCGATTTGTCCGATGACTCCGCTCGGAATGGGAAAAATGTCCATCGTGCGGGCAGCGACGGAGCTCCCGGGCAAGGGGACGTCCGTCGCTGTCCGCGTTGAGGGATGCCAGGGGGATAGCCATTGGGAAGCTTTGCCGGAGCGTTAGCGCAGGCATCGGACAAATCGGAGTTTTTGTTTTCCTCAAAAATACATCCACAATATTTCCGAAACGGATCCAAAACATGACGAACGCCCCTCCAACGACATCCGATTGCACGTTCCTGTTTCCGGCGGCGAGGGGACTCGCCGCCCTACCCTTTGCGCGAACGACGACGCAAGGTTTTCGTCCGGCTGCGTCTTTGGAATGCTTCCGTCTGTCGGGCCCCGGCGGGCGGGGGCGGAATCCGGGCACCGCCCCTCTCCGAAAACCCGCGTTCCCTTTCCAGGCGGATGGTGCTACACTTGGCCCCATTCCATGAACGACCGCACCTCCATCCCGCCGCCCGACCCCGACGCGCCGCAGCCGCCGCGCACGGCGCCCGCATTGGCCGAATCCGGCGGGGAGCACCTCGAAGGGCTCGTCGAGCTCGTCACGTTCCACAGCGTCGAGACGGGCTTCTGCGTGCTCAAGGTCAAGGCGCAGGGGATGCGCGACCAGGTGGCCGTGGTCGGCAAACTCCCGCGCGTGAACGTCGGCGAGTGGATCAAGGCCGACGGGCGCTGGGTCTTCGACCGCGCGCACGGACGCCAGTTCTCCGCCGACCGCCTGGAGGCCGTCGTGCCCGACTCGCTCGCCGGCATCGAGAAATTCCTCGGCTCCGGCCTCATCAAGGGCATCGGGCCGGTCTATGCGGGCAAGCTCGTCAAGGCGTTCGGCAAGGACGTCCTGGACATCATCGAGAACCGCTCCGCCGAGCTCGAGCGCGTGGACGGCATCGGCCCCACCCGCCGCCGCCTCATCAAGGACTCCTGGAACGCGCAGAAGAGCATACGCGACATCATGGGCTTCCTCTTCGCGAACGGCGTCGGCACCCAGCGCGCCTTCCGCATCTACAAGCGATACGGCGAAAAGGCCATCGAGACCATCCGCCTCGACCCCTACTGCCTCGCCCGCGACATCCGCGGCATCGGCTTCAAGACCGCCGACCAGATCGCCCTGCGCCTCGGCGTCCCGGCCGACTCGCTCCTGCGCGCGCGCGCCGGGCTTTCCCACGTGCTGCTGGAGCTCTCGGACCAGGGGCACTGCGCGTGCCCGCAGCTGCTGCTCCTCGACAGGGCGGAGGCCATGCTCGCCATACCCGCCGCCCGCCTGGAGGAGGCCCTCCGCCTCGAACTCCAGGCCGGACGCCTCGTCCCCGGCCGCGGCACCGACGGCGAAACGTGGATCTACCTCGCCCACCTGCACCTGGCCGAACGCGAAGCCGCGGCCCGTCTGGCCGCCATCGCGCAGGGCGCCCACCCCTGCCCCGGGGTCAAGGTCGACGCCGCCATCGACTGGGTCCAGCGCAAGCACGGCATGGTCCTGGCCGAAGGCCAGCGCGCGGCCTTCGCCGGCGCCTTCCGCCACAAAGTGCTCGTCATCACCGGCGGGCCCGGCGTCGGCAAGACGACCCTCGTGCGGGCGCTCGTCGAAGTCCTGGCGGCCAAGAAGATGCGCATCCAGCTCTGCGCCCCCACCGGCCGCGCCGCCAAGCGCATGGCCGAACTCTCCGGGCGCGAAGCCAAGACCATCCACCGCCTCCTCGAATACGACCCCGCCACCAACGGCTTCAAGCGCGACGCCTCCCGCCCGCTCGCCACCGACGTCCTCGTCGCCGACGAAACCTCCATGCTCGACATCCAGCTCGCCCTCTCCCTCTTCCGCGCCGTGCCGCCGGGCGCCCTGCTCATCCTGGTGGGCGACATCGACCAGCTGCCCTCCGTCGGGCCCGGACGCGTCCTCGGCGACATCATCGCCTCCGGAACCCTCCCCGTCTACCGGCTCGACCACGTCTTCCGGCAGGGCGGCGGCTCGGCGATCATCGAGAACGCCCACCGCGTCAACCGCGGCGAGATGCCCCTGCTCCCCGAAAAGGGCGACGCCGCCGGCCCCACGCCCGCCTCCGACTTCTACTTCGTGCGCGCCGAGACCCCCGAACGCGGCGTCGAGCTCGTCCGCAAGCTCGCGCGCGACTCCATACCGCGGCGGTTCGGGTTCTCGCCGATGGAGGACATCCAGATCCTGACCCCGATGCAGAAGGGCGAACTCGGCGCGCGCAACCTCAACCTCGTCATGCAGACCGCGCTGAACCCGCGCGGCACCGACATCGAGCGGTTCGGCTGGCGCTACCGCACCGGCGACCGCGTCATGCAGACCGAGAACGACTACGACAAGGACGTCTTCAACGGCGACATCGGCCGCATCGAGCGGGTGGACGCGGAGGAGAGCGAAGTGACGGTCCGCTTCGACGACCGCCGCGTCGTCTACGATTTGCAGGAGCTCGACGAACTGACGCCGGCCTACGCCGTCACCGTCCACAAGAGCCAGGGCAGCGAGTACCCGTGCGTGATCGTTCCCGTGCACACCCAGCACTACGTGATGCTGCAGCGGAACCTCCTCTACACGGCGATCACGCGCGCCAAGAAACTGGTCGTCCTGGTGGGCACCCCGAAAGCCCTCGCCCTTGCGGTCCGCAGCACCGGCTCCCTCCACCGCTACACCACCCTCGCCCCCCGCCTCCGCGAAGCCTTCGGCCTCGCCCCGCTGCCCCCGGCCTGACCGCCCGCGCCCCGCGCCCCTCAGAACCGGAACTTCAGCCGCACCAGCGGCAGCGCCCCCGTCTCCACCTCCGCCCCGCCGTCCCCCTGCACCGCGCGCACGGCCCCCTCCAGCCGCTCCCGGTTGTGCCGGTGCGCCGCGTCGATGCCCCCGTAGATGCTCCCCGTGTACCACGTCAGCTCGAAGAACGTGCTCACCCCGAAGAGCGCCCACTGGTCCTCCTCCGCCGTCTCCACCATCGCCCAGATGAACAGCCCGTTGAGGATCATCGACCGCACCATGTTCCCCCACTCCCCCGAATACGCGTATCCCAATCCCGGCACCATCCCCAGCACCCCGCCCACCCACGGACGCTTGTCCCCCCGCGCCGCGTACCCCCGTATCGCCTCCCGCGACGCCTCCGCCTCCCCCGCATCCGGCAAGGCACCCAGCGCATCCAGCGCCGCATCATAATCCTTCTCCCGCAAATGCGCCGCCGCCTCCCCCCGCGCCGCCGCCGCCCGCCACCCGTCCCCGTCGTCCCGTCCCTCCGCCTTCCGCCCCAGACTCCCGTAGAAAAACGCCGCCGAGCCCCAATCCTTGTCCGCCTCCGCCTGACTGGCGCGCAGCCACGCCAGCGGCAGCTCCAGCGCGCGTTCGCGGTCCGCGTCCTCCGCCCGGTCCAGGTACTTCCACGCCCGCTTCCGGTCCCCCGCGCGCGAATACTCCCGCGCCGCCATCCAGTACCATCCCGCCGCCCGCTCCCCGTCCTCCTCCCCGAGCGCGAGCCGCCGGAACTCCAGCGCCGCCTGCGACCACTGCTTCTCGCCGTCGAGCTGCAGCGCCAGCGCCGCGTCCTGCCCCGCGACCGCCACGCCGCCCGCCCACACGCAACCGGCAACCAAAAAAGTTTCCAATGATTGGAAAACTTTTTTCCAATGGTTGGAAAACTTTTTTCCAATGGTTGGAAAACTTTCCGTTTTTTTCCAATGATTGGAAAAAATTTCTGCGATTTTTCCAATGATTGGAAAAAATTTTTTCCACCGCGGCATGCAGGAACGCAGGGCCGGCGATGATGCGCGACCGGACCGCGCGCAAGCATCCGCCCCCCTCCGAGAGGGGGGTGGCGCTTCAGCGCCGGGGGGAGTACTGCGCGTTGCCGTCGCGCGAACCGGCCGCTTTCTTGGCAACGGAAGAGCTTGTCCTCCATGCGGTTCGCACCCTGCACGGCTTGCCGCTACGGCCACCCGCAGTACTCCCCCCGTCGCGGCCCCTTGCGCCGGGCATGCATCCACCTTGCGCCCATCATGCACGGCCGCGCCACCCCCCTCTCGGAGGGGGGCGTGTCCCGTCGCCCGCCTTGCATCCACCGGACACGGGGCCATCTCCCAGACAGTGCATTCCATATCCGTCACTCCATCCATGAATCATGCTCCTCCACGGGGTCCGCGATGCGGATCGAACCATCCGGGCGCTCCACCGTCCGCTTCTCCTCGTGCACCACCATCGGCTCGCGGATGAGCCGGTCGGCGCCCATCGGGATGCCGAGCAGGCCGTGCTTGCGCGACGCCTGAAGGAAATACTCCGAGCAACTCGGCGATAGCGAACAGCGGCTACCGAGCGCCGGCGAAATCGCCTTGCGGTAGAACCCCACCACCGCCCGCCCCGGCCACGACCCGATTCCTCCCGACGCCCCGTGCCCGCGCCGCTTCATCCCGTTCGTGCGCGGATTGCTCTCCCGCCACACCGCCGACGGCCACGAATCCCGGCACGCCTCCACCGCCATCGCCAGGTCCGGACGCGCCCCGCGCAGCGCACCGTCCGCCTTCAGGTAGAAATGCATCAGGCAGGCCGCCCGCGAAAACAACTCCGGCTCCCGCAGATGCAAAAACGCGTATTCCAGCGCCTCCGCCGTCCGGGCGTCCGCGTGCCGCCCGTCCCACGCCGCCCGCGCCGTTTCGTACGCCGCCAGCGGACGCAGCGCCTCCGGCTCCGTCCCCTCCGACCGCCACAACCCGTCCAGCCGCTCCACCGCCGCCCCGTACGCCTCCGACCCCCATGCCGCCGTCCCCACCCCCGCCATCGCCTCCAGGAAGGCAATCCGGTCCCGCGCCCCCGCCCCCTCCTCCGCCTCCGCCCGCCGGCACTCCACCCCCAGCGCCGCCCAGTCCCCCTCCTCGAACAACTCCTCCGCCAGCCGCATCGACACCCCCTCCCCCCGCGCCGCCACCGCCGCCGCCAGTAACAGCACCGCCACCCCGTTCGCCCCCCACAAGGCTTTGCGTTCACTTTTCAAGGGACCGCCCCATGCTTTCAAGTTTCCACATCGAAGAAGGTGGCGGCCACAACCCAAACCACGAAAGGGAGAACACCGGCCAAGGCCCCGAGGAGCAGGGCAACCCACTTCGGCAAAAGGGGACGCGGAGCGAGCAGGCGTGCGACACCCCACAGCACCCCGCCGACAACCAATCCCAAACACGCCGGGACCATGAAAAGCGCGAGATTGTAGCCCGCTGCGTTTCCGAGGTCGTCAACGTTGTACCAAGGGTTGTTCACCCACACGAGACTGGCGGCAATGCCCTCTGCCACGATGGCCATCGCAAGGCCCACCGCCCCGGCCAGCCGCCGTCCCGCCCCGGCGGCACGTCGGGCTTTCCTGGGAGGTGCGGCTTTCAGCCGCGCCATTGTGCAAGGGATGTTCATGGTTCCGCCAATCTATGGAACCGCCCCCCGGATGGCAAGTTTTATGACACCGCCCCCCCCTTGCCCCCCAAAACGCCAAAGCCTATGTGTTTTGCCGTTCCCGCCCCCCGCCGCCCCAGCCCCCTGGAGCGGTTTCAGAAACAGTGTGGCCGCCGTCCATTGTGTCGCCACCTTTTCCACAGCGGACGCGCAGAAGCGCGACCCTCCCCGTGGCGGGCGCCCCGGGAGGGTCGCGCTTCCGCGCGACCTTGTGGGTGGATCATTTCCGGGAAGCTGCAGAAAATCTCAACCCGCTCCCCAAAAGCAAACCGCCCATGCCCTGGAAAGGGCACGGGCGTTGCGAACCAGCCTTGTCGCGGCCGCTTTCTCAGCCGTTCTTCTTCTGGAACTCGGCCATGAACGCGACCAGCGCGTCCACCGCCTCGACCGGGCACGCGTTGTAGATGCTGGCGCGGATGCCGCCGACGGAGCGGTGGCCCTTCAGGCCGATCATGTTCTGCGCGATGGCTTCCTTGACGAACAGCGCTTCGAGCTCCTCGCTCGGCAGCCGCCACGTGACGTTCATGTTGGAGCGGAACGACGGGACGGCGGTGCCCTTGTAGAAGCCGCCGGAGCCGTCGATCGCCGCGTAGAGCTTGGCGGCCTTGGCCTTGTTGATGGCCTCGATGCCGGCGGCGCCGCCCTTGGCGAGCAGCCAGCGGGAGACGAGCATCAGGATGTAGATGCCGAACGTCGGCGGCGTGTTGTAGAGGGAGTTCTCCTTGGCCTGCGTCCGGTACTGGAGCATCGTCGGCAGCGTCTCGGGGGCGCGTTCGAGCAGGTCCTTGCGGATGACGACGAGCGTCACGCCCGACGGCCCGAGGTTCTTCTGCGCGCCGGCGTAGACGAGGCCGAACTTGGTGATGTCGAACGGGCGCGACAGGATGTCGCTGGACATGTCGGCGACGAGCGGGGACGGCGTGTCCGGGAAGAACGGCATCTCGGTGCCCGCGATCGTTTCGTTGGAGGTCACGTGCACGTAGGCGGCGTCCTTGCTGTACGGCAGCGCCGCGAAGTCCGGCATGTTCGTCGGGATTTCCTTGGAGGTGTCGGCGAGGATGTTGACCGTGCCGACCTTCTTGGCTTCCTTGATGGCCTTGTTCGCCCAGGTGCCGGTGTTGACGTAGTCGGCGGAGCCACCGGCCGGCAGCAGGTTCAGCGGCACCTGCGAGAACTGCAGCGACGCGCCGCCCTGCAGGAACAGCACCTGGTAGTCGTCGGTCAGGCCCAGCAGCTTGGACATGTTCGCGACGGCTTCCGCGTGGACGGCGTCGTACGCCTTGCCGCGGTGCGAGTGCTCCATGATGGACATGCCGGTGCCGGCGAAGTCGGTCAGTTCCGCCTTCGCCTGTTCCAGGACTTCCAGCGGAAGGGCCGCCGGGCCGGCGTTGAAATTGTAGGCTCTGCTCATTGTGTTCTCCTTGTTTGTGTGTTTCTTCGCATTCTGCCCCCGCGCCGCCGGAAATGCAACCCGCTTTCGTCCGCTTCCGGTAAAACGTCTCGACAAGGCCCGCTCCCTCCGTTATGGTTCCCGGAGACAAATCAAGGAGGATTTTCAAAATGGACAAAACGAACCTGTTGCGGCGTGTGTATGCTTTCGTTCTCTGCGCGGCCCTCGCGGGCGGTTTCGCGGCCGCCGGTTGCGGCGGCGGGGGCGGTGGCGGCGGCCTCGGCAACGACGATCCGGGCGACAACGACAAGAACGTGGTCATCGCCTTCGGCGACTCCCTGACCGCCGGCGAAGTCCAGCCCGCCTACCCCGCCATCCTCTCGGGCCTGATCGGCAAGAACGTCACCAACGACGGCGCCTACGGCTCCACCGCCGCTGCCGGCGCCAGCCGCTGCTCCCGCGTCATCTCCAGCCGCAAGGGCGCCTACATGCTCATCCTCTACGGCATCAACGACCTCCTCTTCGGGCGCAGCACCTCCAACATCGCCGGCTCGCTCGAAAAGATCGTCAACACCTGCAAGAACAACCACGTCGTCCCCGTCCTCGCCACCTACCCCATCCCCATCCACGGCCACGAAATCTTCGCCGGCGGCACCTACCGCCTCAACAACGCCATCCGCGCCCTCGCCACCGCCCACGGCATCAAGTGCGTGGACCTCGAAAAGGAATTCCTCGACGGCGGCGACCCCGACCCCGCCCTCTACCTGGAAGACGGCCTCCACCCGAACGCCGAAGGCACCAAGGTCATGGCCCTCGCCTTCGCCGACCTCTTCTGAGCCCCGCCCATCCCACCCATCCCCTGCGGGGACCGCGCCATCCGCGGTCCCCGCAGTTTTTTTCCCCCGCCCCTGCGGTTTGCCTCGGGAGGTGCGGCTTTCAGCCGCGCCAGATGCCCAAGTCCATGGCATGGCTGGAAGCCGCATCCCCTTGGTACCGCGAAAGGTTCATTCTTTCGCAAGTACCGAATTCGCGAATGCAAGAATCAAGGAGGGCGCCAGGCCCCCCCCCTCCGAGAGGGGGGCGAATGCTTGCGCGCACCCCATGCCCTGAATGCGGCACCCATCGTCACAACCCCATCGTCGCGATCCACTAGAGTGGTTCAAGAAATAGTGTATCCGTTTCAGAGCAGGAAAACTCCGATTTGTCCGATGCCTCCGCTAACGCTCCGGCGATGCGTTCCAATCGCTTCTTCAACTGCACTTCAATGTGCACAGCGACGGATGCCCCGGATGTGGGGCATCCGTCGCTGCGCACACGGCGAAGATTTTTTCCGATTTTGGGATGCGAAACGTTGGAAAACTCCTTTCACGCTTCCGCGACTGATTTGCGGGCCGGACTGGGGAAAATGTCCATCGTGCGGACAGTGACGGAGGTCCCGGACACGGGACGTCCGTCGCTGTCCGCGTTGTGGAATGCCATGGAACTGGCCATTGGGAAGCTTTGCCGGAGCGTTAGCGCAGGCATCGGACAAATCGGAGTTTTTTCTCCCTTTCCAATGCGGCCACTCCAAAAACGTTCCGCCCAAGCGTTTGTCCGGCGTTTTCCCGGGAGGGCCCGGCTTCGTCCGGGCCGTCTCCACAGGGCGCTTCATGGACAGGGACGTGCCTGAAACACCTTGTTCTTTCGCGGCCGCGACAAAGCGCGGCCCTCCCCGTGGAGAGCGCATGGTCGCGCTTCCGCGCGACCATGCGCGTGGAAAACGTCTGGAAAGCCACGGAAAACCACAATCCGCTCCAACGAAAGCACCGGGCCAACCGGAGTTCCCCTCCCTTCCCCCCTCTCCATTGCCTTCGTCCTCCCCTCCCGCCATCAAGGCTTGCCCCGCGCCCGGAATCCGTTACTATGCCTGCATCCCAACCCACAACGAAAAGGTGGTCCCCATGAGCAACGAACAAATGGTTGAATCGGTCATCGGCGCGGACGTCGAAATCGTCGGCACCGTCAAATCCAAGGGCTCCGTCCGGCTCGACGGCAAACTCGAAGGCGAACTCGTCTGCGGCGGCAACGCCGTCCTCGGGCGCAACGCCCAGCTGAAAGGCAACGTAACCGCCACGTCCGTCTCCATCGAAGGCCGCATCGAAGGCAACATCCTCGCCAGCGACAAGATCGAGATGAAGTCCACCGCCACCGTCAACGGCGACATCAAGGCCCGCCGCCTCTCCGTCGAGGACGGCGTCACCTTCGTCGGCCGCTCGGAAGTCAACCCCAAGGCCCAGAACACGCCGCCGCCCATCCACTGACCTCCCACCCGCCCCCGCCCGCCGCACCGCCCGCAGGCGGTGCCGGCCGCGGCGTGGGCCGGACCGGATTGTCCCCGTGGCGTTGAACAAAAAAGCCAACATGATGGACGGCTTCGACGTCGTCCGTTCCCTCGACCGTGCCCGCGAGGCGGCCGCGCGGACCTCGTCCGCGCCGCCCCCGCCCGCACCGTCGTCCGGCCCCCTCCCGCCCGCGCCCGGCGCGCCCAATCCGCACATCGTCAAGACGATCCGCCCCTCCCAGCACACCGTACGCTGCTTCGAATGCGGCTACGAATTCAAGATCTCCGGCACCACCCGCACCCTCTACTGCGCCAAGTGCCGCGCCAAGATCGACATGGGCGACTACACCATCGACCGCCCCTTCACCGGCGAAATCTGCACCGGCGGCACCGTCCGCGTCCTTCCCTCCGGATGCCTCGTCAACGCCCGCGTGCGCGCCGGGAACATCATCCTCGAAGGCGGCATCGACTCCTCCACCACCCTCGAATGCACCCAGTGGCTCGAACTCGCCGGCGGCGCCACCCCGTCCCCCCGCCAGTTCACGGCCCGCAACCTGCGCATCGCCGCCAACCACTCCGTCCGGCTCGCCCACAAGCTGCTCGTCCACCACCTCGAACTCCGTGGCGAACTCGAAGGCGACATCGAGGCCACCGGCCTTGTGGACATCCGCGACGGCGGCCACCTCAAGGGCATCCTCCGCGGCGCCCACCTCCAGGTCGAGGAAGGCGGCGGCCTCTCCGCCCGCGTCTTCATCTGGCCCCAGGACCCCGCCCCGTGACCGCTCCCGGACGCATCCACGTCGTCGGCGTCGCCGGCGTCGGCATGAGCGCCCTCGCGCAGGCCCTCGCCTGGACCCACCCCGCCTTATCCGGCTCCGACCGCCACCTCGACGGCGGCCGCCGCCTCCCCGAACTCGACGCCCTCGAAAAGGCCGGCATCCGCCTCACCCCCCAGGACGGCTCCGCAGTCCTCCCCGGCACCGAAGCCGTCGTCTACAGCACCGCCATCGAGCCCGACAACCCCGACCTCGCCGCCGCCCGCGCCCTAGGCATCCCCTGCCGCCACCGCGCCGAAGTCCTCGCCGGACTGGCCGCCGGACACCCCCTCCTCGCCGTCGCCGGCACCGCCGGCAAGACCACCACCACCGGCATGCTCGGCTGGATCCTCGAACAGACCGGCGCCGACCCCACCGTCGTCAACGGCGGCGCCCTCGTCGACTGGGCCGCCCCCGACCGCATCGGCAACGCCCGCCGCGGCGCCCCCTCCGCGCCCTTGGTGCTCGAAGTCGATGAAAGCGACCGCTCGCTCCTCGACTTCACCCCCGACTGGACCATCCTCACCAACATCTCCCAGGACCACTTTTCTCTCGAAGAAGTCCAGGACCTCTTCCGCCGCTACGCCGACCGCGTCCGCACCGGCATCGTCGCCGGCCCCGGCGTCGCCGAAGTCCTCGGCCCCCAGCGCGCCGCCGTTGTCTCGCCCCCCTTCGAAGGCGCAACGCCCATCCCCGGCGGCGGCTGGCAGATGCCCTGGCGCGGCACCATCCTCCGCGTCCGCCTTCCCGGAAAGCACAACCTCGCCAACGCCCTCCTCGCCGCCGAGACCGCCGTGCTCGCCGCCGGCGCCGACCCCGCCGCCGTCGCCGAAGCCCTCTGGCGCTTCAACGGCATCCGCCGCCGAATGGAACGCACCGACCGCGGCGGCCCGGTCCGCGTCTTCGACGACTACGCCCACAACCCCGCCAAAATCGCCGCCGCCTTCGAGGCCGCCCGCGAAGACGCCTCCGGGCGCATCCTCGCCGCCTGGCGCCCCCACGGATTCGCCCCCCTCCGCAACATGATGGAGCCCCTCGCCGCGACCTTCGCCGCCGCCCTGCGCTCCACCGACCGCCTCTGGCTCCTCCCCGTCTACTACGCCGGCGGCACCACCACCAAGGACGTCTCCACCGCCGACCTCATCGCCCGCCTCCAAGCCCTCGGCGCCCCCGCAACGGCAACCCCGTCCATCCCCGACCTCGAAGCCACCCTCCGCGCCACCGCCCGCCCCGGCGACACCCTCCTCCTCATGGGCGCCCGCGACCCCGACCTCCCCCTCCTCGCCCACCGCCTCCCCTGACGGTCCCTCCCCAGGCCGCTCCGCCGGCCGTTCCTCCTTTTGCCCCCCCCTTTCCCCTCCCTCATCCCCATCCGATGAGATTACAGAAAATACACGCATTCCACCCACTTTTTCCACCATCATCCCCCCCATGAAACTCTCCCCCTCGCCCCCCGAAAAACAGTCTCCTCCCCGCCCTTTTTTGTTGCCCCGCCCCCCGCCATCCCCTACCCTTTCCGCCAAACGGACCATCCAACCCAAGGAGCATTCCATGGCCATGCACATCCCCTCCAACGCCCCGAACGGCGCCATCCCCGCGCGCTGGGGCCTGATCCCCGTCGTCCTGCTCGTCCTCGTCATCCTCCTCTACTCCGCCCTCGGCACCGTCCCGGCGGGCCACCGTGGCGTCCTGCTGCGCCTCGGGCGCGTCACCGGCGAAGTCAAGGGCGAGGGCCTCTACACCAAAATCCCCTTCATCGACACCGTCCGCATCATGGACTGCCGCATCCAGAAGGAGCAGGTCAAGACCGAGTGCTCCTCCAAGGACCTGCAGACCATCAACGCCATCCTCGCGCTGAACTTCCGCGTGCAGCCCGACCGCTGCCAGGACGTCTACCAGAACATCGGCATGCGCTACCTCGAAACCATCGTCGCGCCCGCCATGCAGGAAGGCGTGAAAGCCGCCATCGCCCAGTACACCGCCGAAGAGCTCGTCACCAAGCGCGAGACCGTCCGCGAGCGCATGACCGAACTCCTCGGCCAGCGCCTCGCCCCCCTCGGCATCAAGACCGAAACCCTCAACATCATCAACCTCACCTTCGGTGCCGCCTTCAACCAGGCCATCGAAGCCAAAGTCACGGCCGAACAGAACGCCCTCGCCGCCAAGAACGTCCTCGCCCAGCGCCAGTACGAGGCCCAGCAGCTCGTCGCCACCGCCAAGGGCAAGGCCGAGGCCATGCAGATCGAAGCCGAATCCCTCCGCACCAACCCCTCCATCCTCCGCCTCCGCGCCCTGGAGAAATGGAACGGCCAGCTCCCGCGCGTCATGGGCGCCGGCGCCCTGCCCTTCATCGACGTTGACGGCCTGACCGCCGCCGCGAGCCCTTGACGCCCGCCCCCCGCGCGCTATGATGCCCCCCGAAACAACCACCCACCCGGAGAACCCCGCCATGACCGACGAACCCATCCAGCCCTCCGACGCCGTCCCCGCCGACCCCACGCCGCCCGTGCCCGCCGAGCAACCGCCCACCTTCATCCCGCCGCCGCCCGTGCCCGTGCGCAAGCCCGGCTTCCTCGTGCGCCTCTTCACCTCGCGCAAAAAACAGCAGGCCATGGCCGTCCAGAACGGCTACCTCGAAATGGTGGACCTCATCCGCGCCATCCGCATCCACCTCGACCGGCAGGAAACCGTACAGACCACCGTCCTCGCCCTCCTCGAAAAAGTCCCCCTCGCGATGGACCGGCAGAACGACGTCATGTCCCTCTTCAAGCTCCACCTCGAGCACAACCTCGAAAAAGACCGGCAGCTCACCGACAGCATGACGCGCCTCAACGAGACCCTGGCGGGCATCGACGAATCCCAGCGCGCCTCCACCCACACCGTCACCGACCTCATCAGCCGCTCCCGCGAATCCGAGCAGCTCCTGCGCGAAGTCATGAAGCGCGCCGAACGCCGCATGACCATCCTGCTGCTCTTCTTCTTCCTGCTGGCCGCCCTTGGCGCCGCCTACTTCATCAAGACCATCCGCCCCATGGCCGCCCCCTCGCCCGCCCCCATCGAAACCCCTGCCACCGCCGAGCCCGCGCCCGCACCCGCGCCTGCCGCGGAGCCCGTCCCGGAACCTGTGGCGGAACCCGTGGCGGAACCAGTCGAGGAACCCGCCGCCGAACCAGTAGCCGAACCCGTGGCCGAGCCCCTCCCCGAAGAGCCCGCCGCCGAGCCTGTTGCCGAGCCCACCGTCGAACCCACCGCTGAACCAGTGACCGAGCCCGCCCCCGAGCCCGTAGCCGAACCGAAAGCCGAGTCCGTCCCTGCTTCCGTCGAAGGACCCGCGGTCGAACCGGTCGCCGAACCTGTCGTCGAACCTGCCGTCGAGCCTGCCACTGAACCCGTGGAAGAGCCCGTCACCGAACCAGTCGCCGAACCTGCCTCGGAACCTGCCACACAATCCGAGGCCAATCCCGCCCTAGCCGCTGAACCTGTTGCCGAATCGGTCGCAGAACCAGCCGCTGAGCCTGTCGCCGAGCCGGCTCCCGAGTCTCCCGCCGAAGAACCCGCCGCCATCGACGAACCGCCCGCCGAAGAGCCCGCCCCCCAGGAGGAGCCCCCCGCCAAGCCCAAGAAATCCGGCAGAAAATCTCGCAAATCCAAGCCCGCCGAGCCCCCCGCTGAACCCGTTGCCGCCCCCCCCACCGAGCTCGCCTCCGAGCCCCCCGCCACCCCCTCCGAGGTCCCCTCCGTCTCCGACGTCCCCTCCGTCCCCGCTTCCGAGCCCCTCCCCGAGCCCGCCCCCGCCCCCGCCCCCGCCATTTCCGACACCCCTTCCGCCGAACTCTCCGTGACCACGGGCATCATCGGCCTCCCGCGCGCCACCTCCCTCATCCCCGCGACATGAGCGCCCCCGCACCCGCACCCGCCCCCGAACTCTACTACTACGAAGCCTTTTCC
>JAFYAC010000085.1 GCA_017540905.1 Kiritimatiellia bacterium
CTCCCTCCGGCAATTCCGGCAACTCCGGCAACCGCCGCCGCAACAACTACGGCGGCAACCCCTCTGCGGCGCGCGCCGCGGCCCGCACCGCGCGCCGGCCATGAAGAAGCGCCGCCTGGACGTGCTGGTCGCCGCGCGCGGCCTCGCCGAGAGCCGCGAAAAGGCCCAGCGGCTCATCCTCGCCGGCGAAGTGCTCGTCGACGACGCGCCCGCCGGCAAGCCCGGCCACGAATATCCCGAGGACTGCGCCATCCGCGTCCGGCATCCCGAACGCTACGTCGGGCGCGGCGGACTCAAGCTCGACGGCGCCTTCGAGTCGTTCGCGGGGTTCGACCCGACGGGGTTGGTTTGCGCCGACGTCGGCGCCAGCACCGGCGGCTTCACCGACTGCCTTCTCCAGCACGGCGCGGCGAAGTTGTACGCCATTGACGTCGGCCACGGCCTGTTGCATCCGCGCATCGCCAACGACCCGCGCGTCGTCGTCATGGATGGCGTCAACGCCCGCAACCTCCAGGCCGCCGACCTGCCCGAAGCCGTCGATTGCGCCGTCACCGACGTCTCGTTCATCTCCCTCAAACTCATCCTTCCCGCCATCGACCGCATCCTGCGTCCCGGCGGCCAGGTCGTCGCCCTCATCAAGCCCCAGTTCGAAGCCGGACGCGAAGACGTCGGCCGCGGCGGCGTCGTGCGCGACGAAGCCGTCCGCGCCCGCGTCGTGGAGGAAATCCGCGCCTTCGGCACCGCGGAAGTCGGCTGGGAGTGGCTTGCCTGCCGCGAATCGCCCATCAAGGGGCCCGCGGGCAACGTGGAGTTCTTGAGCTGGTGGAGAAAGAAGGAGGGGGGTGCCAACTAGATATCTAGATATCTAGATTTCTAGGTATCTAGGGGCGGGAAGAGGCCATCGAAAAAGGAAAACCCACATGATCATCGGAATCCAAGCCAACCTCGGCAAACCTGCCGCCGCACCCGTGCTCGCGGAGCTCGCGGCCACGGCCAAGCGGCTCGGCGTGGAACTGCGCGCCGCCGATCCCGCCGTCGCCAAGTTCGCCCCGGGATGCAAGACCGTCGCCCCGAGCCGCTTCGCGAAGGGCCTCGGCGGACTCCTCTCCCTCGGCGGCGACGGCACCGTGCTGGCCGCCGTGCGCGCCCTCGACGGCGCCCCGGTGCCGATCCTCGGCGTCAACCTCGGCCACCTCGGTTTCCTCGCCGGCATGGGGGCCGGCGAAGCCCCGGCCGCGCTCGAACTGCTCGCCTCCGGCCGCTACGAAACCGCGAATTATCCCCTCCTCGAAGCCCGTCTCCGCCGCGGCAAGCCCGCGAAGACCATCCTCCGCGCGCACGCCCTCAACGACATCGTCGTCGGCTGGGGCACCTCGCCGCGCGTCACCGAAATCGAACTCACCGTCGACGACTGGGCGGCCACCTCCTACGTCTGCGACGGCCTGATCGTCGCCACGCCGATCGGCTGCACCGGCCACGCCCTCTCCGCCGGCGGACCGATCCTCGACCGCACGCTCCCGGCGGTGGTCGTCGAACCCATCTGCCCGCACACCCTCTCCAACCGCCCGCTCGTGCTCCCGAACGACCGCGTCCTCGTCCTCCGCGTCACCGGCCGCGCCAAGAAACTCGTCCTCTCCGTGGACGGCCGCGAACACGGCTGGGTCGAAGCCGGCGACCGCCTCGAAATCCGCCGTTCCCCCCGTTCCGCGGTATTCGTCCACCGTCCCGGCACCTGGTTCAACCACCTCTCCATCAAACTCCACTGGAGCGGCTCCAGCATCGACCCCTGACCGCGCGCGGCCCGGCCCGCCCGGCGCCGCCAACTCCTTTTTCGTTTGCCGCCGCCGCGCTCCGAAGCTAGGATGCGTCCCGTGAACACACCGCGAACCATGCAATCGTTTTGGGCCGTAGCCGCCGCCGTGCTGCTGGCGGTCGCGCCGCGGGTCCGGGCGGACGAGGAAGGCCTCCTCCGCATCTGGATCAACGGCGACAAGGGGTACCAGGGCATCGAGGAGATCGGGAAGGTCTTCACGGAGAACACGGGCGTGCCCGTGGTCGTGGAGCATCCCGACGGCGTGCCCGACAAGTTCTTCAACGCCGCGAAGAGCGGCCGCGGGCCCGATATCCTGATCTGGGCGCACGACCGCCTCGGCGAATGGGCGGACGCGGGGCTGCTGCTGCCAATCGACCCCGATCCGGCCTTCACCAACCGCATCTACCCGAAGGCGTGGGAAGGCTTCACCCACCGCGGCCGCCTCTGGGGCTACCCCATCGCGATGGAGGTCACCGGCCTGATTTACAACAAGGCGCTCATCTCCCCCGGCGAAATCCCCGCCGACCTCGCCGACTGCGCGGCCCTCGCCGCGCCGCTCGCCGCGAAGAACGCCTCCCCCATCATGTGGGACTACAACAACAGCTACTTCACCTTCGGCATCCTCGCCTCCGACGGCGGCTACGTCTTCGGCCGCGACGCCGCCGGCGACTACGACGTCCGCGACATCGGCGTCAACGCCCCGGGCGCCGTCGAAGCGCTCTCCGCCATCCGCGGCCTCATCGAGAACGGCACGATGCCGTCGGCCCTGAGCTACTCCATCGCGGAGGAGCGCATGGCGACGGGACGGCTGGCGATGTTCATCTCGGGCCCCTTCGCGTGGGCGAACCTGCGCAAGAGCGGGATCGACTTCGGCGTCGCGACGATCCCGGGCATCCACGGCAAGCCCGCGCGCCCGTTCGTGGGGATCATCGGCGCGATGTACAACCGCTCCAGCCCCGACCTCGAACTCGCGCAGGAATTCCTCGAACACTACCTCGTCACGCCCGAAGGCCTGGCCGCGATGAACCGCCACGTCGCCCTCGGCGTCCCCGCCCTCAAGGCCTACGCCGAGGAACTCTCCGCCGACCCGCTCATCGCGGGCGCGATGCGGAACGTCGAAGCCGGCATGCTGATGCCGAACATCCCGCAGATGGGCGCCTTCTGGAGCGCGATGGAGTCCACCCTCTCGAACGTCACCGCCGGCCAGGAATCCCCCCAATCCGCCCTCGACCACGCCGCCGCCCGCATTCTCCGCGCCGCCCCCTGATTCCACGGGTCCACTCACCGTTGCCCGTTGCTGTGCCCATGCCAGAGCGGTTTAAGGTGGCCGCATTGGGAAAGGAGACAAAACTCCGATTTGTCCGATGCCTGCGCTAACGCTCCGGCAAAGCTTTCCAATGCCCTGTTCCATGGCATTCCACAACGCGGGCAGCGACGGAGGTTCCGTGTCCGGGACCTCCGTCGCTCTCCGCACGATGGACATTCTTTCCATTCCGGCCCGCAGATCATTCGCGGAAGCTTGCAAGGAGTTTTTCCAACGTTTCGCTTCCCGAAATCGACAAAATTCTTCGCCGTGTGCGCAGCGACGGATGCCCCACATCCGGGGCATCCGTCGCTGCGCACATTGGAGTGCAGTTGAAGACGCGATTGGAACGCATCGCCGGAGCGTTAGCGGAGGCATCGGACAAATCGGAGTTTGCCTGTTCTGGAACGGATACACTATTTCTTAAAGCGCTTTAGCGGTCCTGCGCCGGCCCGGCTCCGCCCGGGCCGCCCCCCCCACCCCTCCCTTCACCGCGCCGTGACGAGCGCAATCCCAGCGAGACACAGCGCCACGCCCGCAACCTGCCGCCAGCCCACGTGCTCCCCGAGGAAGAACGCCCCGACGGCCAGCAGCAGGACCGACACCGCGCTGTAGGTGACGATCGGGCCAACGCTCGCGTTCCATCCCGCCCGGTAGAGGCAGAGGAAGCCGCCTTCGAGCCCGATGATTGCCAGCCCCAGCGCGTAGTTCGCCCAGTTCATCGCGCGCAGCTGCGCGAGGGGCGCCGCCCCGCGCCCCGTCGCAAAGAACAGCGCCAGCGAAACCGCCGCCGCGATCGTGTAGGCGACGACAAGCGCGGCGAACGGGTTGACCGCTTTCGCCGCCCCGTGCGACGCGAGGTGGTAGACGAGGTTCGACCCGACAATCAGGAACAGCGGCCAGACGGCGTTGCCCATGGGTGGCGCGTCACAGCTTCGCCACGAGCGCGGCGAGCTTGGCGCGGGTGGCGTCGGTCTTCTGTTCGTCGATCTTGGCGGTGACGATGCCGGTGTCCTCGGCCTGCCAGTAGCCGCAGATGCCGCGGTATTCGCCGACGGCGCCGTCGTAGACGCCCGGGGAGTACGAGGAGAGCAACAGCGCCATCTTGCGGAGCTTGGGCGGCTTGTTGATGCAGTAGAGGCGCTGGACGGGGGCCTGGATCTGCGCGGACATCGTGAAGTAGTAGACGGGCGCGGCCAGCACCAGGGCCTCGGCTTCGGCGAAGAGCGGATACAGCTCCTGCATGTCGTCCTTCTGGATGCACGCGCCGTTGCCCTTGCCGTGGCACCATTCGCAGGCGAGGCAGCCGGCGATCTTCTTGCGGGCGACGTCGACGACCGTGACGGTGTGCCCGGCCGCTTCGGCGGCCTTCTTGTACTCGGCCGCCATCCAGGCGGTGTTGCCGTTCGCGCGGGGGGAGCCTTGGAGAATCAGGATGTTCATGCGGGTTTTCCTTTGGTTCGGGTGTGGTGGGACGGGGCGCGGGCGCGGGCACCGGCCCGCCGTTCCCGTCCGGGACTCCCCTTGTTTACCCCCGCGCGCCCGGAAAATCAATCCGCTTGGCCGCACCGGAGCGGAAAACATTTGCGTGTCTGCAGGGATTATAGCGGAACAACCTCTGGAATCTCACGAATGCAAGGCACAAGGAAGGCGACAGGACACTCCCCCCTCCGAGAGGGGGGTGGCGCGGCCATGGATGGGATGTCCATAACTGGCAAACGACAAGCGGAAGGGGCCGCGACAGGGGGAGTACTGCGGGAGGCCGTCGCAACCAAGCGCAACTCTATTCCAACAACGGACAAATCAAGGCCTTTGCGGATCGACCATGCGGAAGCATGCCGCGACGGCCACCCGCAGTACTCCCCCCCGCCGCCCTTCCCACCCACTCCGAATGTGCACTCCTGCAACCGTCTCCCACCGGGCGGCCCCCCCCTCTCGGAGGGGGGCGAATGCTTGCGCACCCTCCATTCTCCAATACATCTCCCCGCAATCTCTGGGCGATCATCCCCTAGAAAAGCGTGTGAATCCTGGGGGCGCGGGCGTCCCGCCTGCGGGGGGGCATGGAGATGGAAACCGACCGAAAATCTCCATGTTCGCCCACAATCCCCCCTCCATGGCGCGGCTGAAAGCCGCACCTCCCAGGGCGGTCTCCCGGGGAGAGACACAGTATTTCTTGAGCCGCGCTGGGAGGGCGATTGCACAACAACCCGCTCCAGCGAGGCCCCCCCTGCGCCGGAAGGGTCAGAGCCAGCGCTGCAACAGGGGTTTTCGGAGGGGGTCGAGGGAGGCGGCGAATTTGAGGTAGATGAGGGCTTCGTTGAAGCCGCGGCGGTTGCGGACGCGGGTGGCGTATTTGCTCTGCGGACCCGCTTTCTTCAGCTGTACCTGCAGGCCCAGGATGCGCTCGGCGTCGAACATGATGGCCTTCGGCAGCTGGGGGAGGTTCGCGGCGTCGCGGATGGTGGCGTCGACGGCCTGTTCGGCGGCGACGTAGGGGGCCGCGCCCGCGGCTTCGTTCTCGGCGGCGCGTTGTTCGATGAGGGCGCCGAAGAGGAGCGAGTACTGGAGGGCGGGCATGGGCTTGAGGCCGGCTTTTTTCCAGACGTCGAATTGGTGGAAGGCCTTTCTCACCCACGGGGTGCCCTTGGCGTCGCCTTGCGGGGTCTCGAGCCAGCGGGAGAGGGTGGGATAAATCACTTGGAAGAGGCCCTTGCGCCAGGAGCGGTCGAAGACGGAGAGGGAGGCGCCGCAGTTCATGACCTTGAGCATTTCTTCGTGCATGCGCTCGCGGGAGGCGTTGCGGAGTTCGCCCGCCAGCTGGATGATGGCTTCGCGCGCGGCGGGCTCGATCTCGAAGTCGAGCTGGGAGGCGATGCGGATGGCCCGGAGCATGCGGACGGGGTCTTCGTGGTAGCGGACGGCCGGGTCGCCGATGACGCGCAGGATGCGGGCGTGGAGGTCGTCGAGGCCGCCGACGTAGTCGATGATGGTGCCGTCGGAGGGGTCGTAGAAAAGGCCGTTGACGGTGAAGTCGCGGCGGCGCGCGTCTTCGGACGGGGTGCCGTACACGTTGTCGCGGACGATGACGCCGCCGCGCGTGGCGAAGGTCGGGTCGGGGATGTCGTCGCGGCGGCGGGTGGGGACGGGGACGTTTTCGGCGTCCGGCGGCGGGGTGTCGAGAAGGGCGCGGAAGGTCGCGGTCTCGATGATGACGTCGCCGAAGATGCAGTGCGCCAGGCGGAAGCGCCGCCCGATGATGCGGGTGTTGCGCACGACGCGCTTGATCTGCTCGGGACGGGCGTCGGTGACGACGTCGAAGTCCTTGGGCTGGCGGCCGAGGAGGAGGTCGCGCACGCCGCCGCCGCAGAGGTAGGCCTTGTAGCCGGCGTTGTGCAGGCGGTCCATGACTTTGAGGGCTTCGCGGCAGATCTGGTCGCGGCGGAGGGGGTGCTCGTCTTCGCGGAGGATGCGGGGGACGGGGGAGGGCTCGGGGGGGGGCGGAGCGGACGGGACTTCCGGGACCTCCGGGACTTCCGGGGACTCCGGGACAGGCGGGACGGTGGGGGATTCAGGGGCGGGGATGGGGTCGGTCATGGCTCGGGCTCACGCGTTTTGGCCGCAGCATTTCTTGTATTTTTTGCCGCTGCCGCAGGGGCAGGGGTCGTTGCGGCCGACTTTGGGGAGGTCGCGCTTGACGGGTTCGGGCTTCTTGGCGGCGGCGAGGGCGGCGTTCATGGCGGCTTCGGCGCCGCGGGAGGCGGGCGGCGGGGGGGGGCGGGCGCCGGCGCCGGCTCCGGGGGCGGCGGCGTGGCCGCCGACGCGCGGGGCGCCGGTGTCGTGGGTGGCGGTGCCGGCGCGGGCCATGCGCTGGAGGCCGTCGAGGAAGGATTGGTAGGCGGCGGGCGCGGTGGTGGCGCGGAAGATGCGGGTGGCGATCTCGGCCTTGATGCGGTCCATGAGGTCGGCGAAGAGGGTGTAGGCTTCGTTCTTGTACTCGACGAGGGGGTCGCGCTGGCCGTAGGCGCGCAACCCGACGCCCTGCCGCAGGGTGTCCATGTTGCGCAGGTATTCCTGCCACTGCTGGTCGACGGCGCTGAGCATGATGTAGCGCTCCATGTCGTTGAGGCGGGCGGGGTCTTCGAGGGAGCATTTGTCGGCGTAGGCCTTGCCGACGAGGCCGAAGACGGTCTTGGCGGTGGCCTCTGGATCGATGCCGCCGCGGCGGCCTTCCTTGCGCGCGACCATGTCCTTGCGGAAGCCGACGGGGAAGTTGCTGTTGACCCATACGGCGAAGGCGCCGATGCTGGCGTCTTCGTCCTCGATTTCCTCGGCGCGCGCGGCGATGACGTCGTAGACGACGTCGAGGAGCTGCTCGCGGACTTCGGGGAGGGCGACGATCTGGCTGCGGAAGCCATAGATCACTTCGCGCTGCTTGTTCATGACGTCGTCGTATTCGAGGGTGCGCTTTCGGATGGCGAAGTTCTGCTGCTCGACGCGCCGCTGGGCGGTCTCGATGGAGCGGTTCAGGAAGCGGTGCTCCAGCACTTCGCCGTCCTGGAGGCCGAGTTTTTCCATGATGCCCGAGATGCGGTCGCTGCCGAAGAGCCGCATGAGGTCGTCCTCCAGCGACACGAAGAAGCAGGACATCCCGGGGTCGCCCTGGCGCGCGCAGCGTCCGCGCAGCTGGCGGTCGATGCGGCGGGATTCGTGGCGCTCGCTGCCGATGACGTACAATCCGCACGGCCGCTCGCGCAGCAGCTGGGCGAGGGTCTTGCCGCCGCCGCCTTCGGGCTTGTCGGTGAGCTTGGTGGGGGCGTCGAGGATGGCGCGGTCGACCCACACGACGCCCTCGCCGAGCTTGATGTCGGTGCCGCGGCCGGCCATGTTGGTGGCGATGGTGACGGCGCCCGGCTCGCCGGCGCGGGCGACGATCTCGGCCTCGCGGGCGTGGTTCTTGGCGTTGAGGACGTTGTGGGGGATGTTGACGCGCCGGAGCATGCGGCTGAGGACTTCCGACATGTCCACGGAGATGGTGCCGACGAGGACGGGCTGCCTGCGCTGGTAGCAGTCGGCGATTTCCTCGATGATGGCGTTGAACTTCTCGCGCTGGGTCTTGTAGATGCGGTCGTTGGCGTCCACGCGGCGCACGGGGCGGTTGGTGGGGATGACCATGACGTCCATCTTGTAGATTTCCATGAACTCGTCGGCCTCGGTCTCGGCGGTGCCGGTCATGCCGGCGAGCTTCTTGTAGAGGCGGAAGTAGTTCTGGATGGTGATGGTGGCGAGGGTCTGGGTTTCGCGCTCGATGCGGACCTTTTCCTTGGCTTCGACGGCCTGGTGGAGGCCGTCGCTCCAGCGGCGGCCGGGCATGAGGCGGCCGGTGAACTCGTCGACGATGATCACCTGCCCGTCCTGCACCACGTACTGCACGTCGCGCTCGTAGACGCTGTAGGCGCGGATCAGCTGGTCCACCGCGTGGATGCGCTCCGACTTGTCCGCGAACTGGTTCTGCAGCTCCTGGCGGCGCGCGAACTTCTCCTGGTCGGAGAGGGAGGTGTCGCCGTCGAGCTCGGCGAGCTGGCTGACGAGGTCCGGGACCACATAATAATCGGGGTCCTGCGGGTTCATCGCGTTGCAGCCCTTGTCGGTGAGGCTCGCGTCGTTGCCCTTCTCGTCGATGACGAAATACAGCTCCTCGCGGAGCGAGCGGGCCAGCTCCTTGTTCATGTCCACGAGCATCATGTTCTGGACCTTTTCGAGCATGCGGCGGGGCTTCGCGTCCTCCATCAGGTGGAGGAACTGCTTGTTCTTGGGCATGCCCTGGCTGACCTGGTAGAGGCGCTGCATCGCGGTGTCCTCGTCGTCCTCCTCGATGGCCTTCTTGGCCTCGGCCATGAGGCGGGTGCAGAGGTCGCGCTGGCGGCCGACGAGGCGCTCGACGACGGGCTGGACGAGGCGGTACTGCTCCGTCGAGTACGGCGCGGGGCCGGAGATGATCAGCGGCGTGCGGGCCTCGTCGATGAGGATGGAGTCCACCTCGTCGACGATGGCGTAGTTCCAGCCGCGCTGGACCATGTCCTCGGGGCGGTAGGCCATGCCCTGGTCGCGGAGGTAGTCGAAGCCGAACTCGCTGTTGGTGCCGTAGGTGATGTCGCAGGCGTACTGCTCGCGGCGCTCGGCGGGGCGCATCGCGTTCTGGATGCAGCCGACCGAGAGGCCGAGCCACTTGTAGACCGTGCCCATCCAGGTCGCGTCGCGGAGGGCGAGGTAGTCGTTGACGGTGACGACGTGGACGCCCTTGCCGGGCAGCGCGTTGAGGTAGACGGGGAGGGTGGCGACGAGGGTCTTGCCTTCGCCGGTGGCCATTTCCGCGATCTTGCCCTGGTGGAGGGCGATGCCGCCGATCAGCTGCGTGTCGAAGGGCACCATGTTCCAGGTCTGGGGGTGGCCGCAGACCTCCACGACCGTCCCGCACAGCCGGCGGCAGGCGTTCTTGACGACGGCGAAGGCCTCGCAGAGCAGGTCGTCCAGGGACTCGCCCTTCGCGATGCGTTCCCGGAACTCGCCGGTCTTGGCCTTGACCTCGTCGTCGGAGAGCTTCCGGAGCCCTTCTTCCAGTTCGTTGATGCGCGCCACGAGCGGGCGCAGCTTCTTCAGGTCGCGCTCGTTCTTGGTGCCCAGTATCGCTTTCAGCAGCCATTTCATGAAATCGTTCTTTCGTCTGCGGGGTCCCGCGTACCCGGGGCCCCAAGTTCCAAGTAAAGCCTCTACATTACTATCCAGCCCCATCCCGTGACAATGCAGAAATGTAGAGCGCTGGCGCGCCGCCGGGCATGGGACGGAACAGCGACTTTGGACATCACGATGGGCAAGGAAGGGGATGGAGTGTCCTGGGCTTAACGTTCCCCCTCCGCAAGGTCGCGCGGAAGCGCGCCCCTCCCGGGAGGCTCCCCACGGGGGGCGCATCTCCGGTTTGTGCACGGGGCGGACCAAATCCACGCTTGCATATTCCCGCGCGAGGCGCATGGTGGGGGCGAGGCGTCCCCGCCGAGCCGTTCTTGCCGGTTTTCCAGACCTCCTGCCCCCTTCCACACCGGC
>JAFYAC010000086.1 GCA_017540905.1 Kiritimatiellia bacterium
GCAAGGCCCCTGGTGGGGCGAGCCGTCCCCGGCGAGCCGGTGTGGAAGGGGGCAGGAGGTCTGGAAAACCGGCAAGAACGGCTCGGCGGGGACGCCTCGCCCCACCATGCGCCTCGCGCGGGAATATGCAAGCTTGGATTTGGTCCGCCCTTGCACAAACCGGAGATGCGCCCCCCCGCGCCCCGTCAGGGCTCCTCCCACTCCACCGACGGGGGTTCCGCCGGCAGGGAGGCCCCCGTCTTGCGGGCGTGCTCGAGGGCGGCGGCGGCCTCCGGGTCGTGCCACCAGTAGGCGTGGGCGCTCCGCTCGTCGCCGTACTTGCCCAGCGGCTGGTCCGGCCGCCCGAACTTGTTCCACCACAGCAGCCGCGTCCCCCGCTTATTCCAGAGCAGCACGTAGGGGATTTCCTCCACCAGGATGGCGTCGATGCGCCGCAGGATCTCGTTCCGCCGCGCCAGGTCGAACTCCGTGCGCTGCTCCGCGACGAGCCGGTCGACCTCGTCGTTGCGGAAACCGGTGATGTTCTGTCCCGACGGCCGGTCGGCCTCCGCGGAGCACCACATCGACTCCGGATCGTGGAAGAGCCCGCTGCTCCACGCGGCCCACGTCATGTCGAAATGGTACTCGTCCATGTCGCGCGACCAGGCCGCCCAGTCCTTCTTCTCGACCACCAGCTCGATGCCGGCGTCCTTGAGGTCCTCCTGGAAGATGGCCGTGAACTTGTCGTCCGTCCCGCCCCGCGAGAGGTAGCGCAGGCGCAGCGGCGCGCCGTCCTTCGAGAGCGTGCCCGTGGCGGGATCCGCCGTCCAGCCCGCCTCGGCGAGAAGGGCGCGGGCCTTCTCCTTGTCGAACGCGACCGGTTCCGCGGGGCACGGGTGCGCGGCGTCGTAGAGGTCCTCGTAGTAGGAGCGGTGGAGGAAGTAGGCGTTGGCCATGAGCGTCCGGTTCATCCGCTCCCGGTCGTACAGGCACGCCAGCGCCAGCCGCACCCGGCGGTCGTCCAGCGGCGGCCGCCGCGCGTTGAGCGCGATGCCCTGGAACCCGCACGGCTTGAGGTTCGCGACTTCCTGCTTCACGATCCAGTGCCGGTCGAACTTCTCCCCCTGCGTCCGGTCCGCCCACACGCGTGCGGTGTAGACCGGGAACAGGTCGATTTCGCCTTTCAGGAAGGCCTCGAACGCGTTCTCGCGGTCCTCGAAGAACCGGTACACGAGCCGGTCGAAGTTCGCGACGTTCCGGAACCGCGGCAACCCGCCCGCCCACCAGTCCGCCCGCCGCTCCAGCACCACCTGCAACCCCTCCTGCACTTCCCCCAACCGGTACGGACCCGACACGACCGGGAACTCGAAATTCTGCAAGTTGAAATCCTTCCCCTCCCACGCGTGCTTCGGCAGTACCTGGAGGCCGGCCAGCGCGTCGAGGTTCTCCCAGTGGACCTCGTTCGCCGTGAAGCGCACCGTCTCCGCGTCCAGCACCTCCGGCTCGCCGAAGCGGTCCAGGCTGATCTTGTGCGGCCCGGTGAGGTTCTTCGGGTCGCGCACCGCCCGGAAGGTCCACGCCACGTCCTCCGCCGTCACCGGCTTGCCGTCGCTCCAGCGCGCGAGCGGGTTCATGTGGAACGTGAAAGTCCGCCCGCCGTCGTCCATCTCGCAGCGGTCCGCGAGCATGGGTTCCCATTCGAGGGAGAGGGAATTGCGGGACATGAGCGTCTCGTAGAACTGCCCGAACAGCTCCGCGGACATCACGTTCTGGTCGAGGTAGTAGTTGAAGCTCTTGGGATACGGCCCCATGTAGGCGACCAGCTGGCCGCCCTTCTCGGCGAACTCGCTCGCGAGCGGGTCCGGCGCCTCCCGCCACCCCTCCTTCGGGAACGTCTCCGCCGCCGCCCACCGCGCCGACAGGACGGCCACCGCCGCCGCCGCCGCCACCGCGCGCGAAACCCGCAACCTGCAACCTTCGAACTTCATCGCCACGTCCTTTCTCAAATCATCTTGATGCGCTTCCACCGCCCGCGCCGGAAGCGGAGCCAGAAGCCGCCGGCGAAGACCAGGACGTAGAGCATCATCCAGATCCAGACCGGCAGCAGCGCCTTCCCGCCCGGCAGCGCGCGCAGCAGCCACCAGGTGCCCGGGATCCACGCGCCCCAGTTGAGGGCGACGCTGTAGACCAGCACGAACCGCGTGTCGCCCGCCCCCTTCAGCGCGCCGTTCATCACGATGTTGACGGCGTCGGCCATCCCCCACAGGCCCAGCAGCAGCAGCAGCCAGCGGCCCTTCTCGAAGAGGGCGGCGGCCGTCGCGGGATCGGCCCCGGCGGGCAGGAAGCACGAGACATAGAAACGCGGCGCGAGCAGGAACGTCGTGGCGACCGTCCCCATGTAGAGCCAGGAGAGGCCCATCGCGGAACGGATGGATTTCTCGGCGGTGTCGGGGTCGCGCGCGCCCTGGTACTGGCCGACGAGGATCTCCGCCGCGATGCTCATCCCGAGCAGCGGCATGAACGCGACGTCGTTGATGCTGAACGCGATGCTGCTCGCCAAAAAATCCACCGCCGGGAGGCTCCCCGCCAGCAGCTGGAACGCGGCGAACGCCCCGATGTCCAGCACCGCGTGCAGGGCGTTGGGGAAGCCGAACCGGAACAGCGCCTTCTGGCCCGCCCCGTGCCAGCGCCAGGCGCGCGCGGTGCCGTAGGCGCGGCGGTTCGCCGGCGAAAGGTAGATGGACAAAAACAGCCCCGCCGCGACCGCCGACGAAATCCACGTGCTCCACGCCGCCCCCGCGATGCCCATGCGCGGGAAGCCCCACTTGCCGAAGATCATCGCGTAGTTGAGCACGATGTTGACCGCGTTGGCGGCCAGGTTGACGAGCATGGGCGTGCGCGTGTCGCCGCGTCCCGAGAAGAACCCGGCGAGCGCCCCCTGCACGGCGTGGAACCCGCACGCGGAGAGCAGGATGCGGAAATACACCAGCTCGTGCTCCAGCAGGTCCGGCGGATGCCCCGCCGCCTTGAGCAGCGCGCCGCCGGCCGGTATCAGCGCCAGCGCGAGCGGCCACGTCAGCAGCGCCACCCACAGGCCCTGCGCCGTCGCGCGCGCGCATTCCTCGGGCCGCTCCGCGCCGTGGTACTGCGCCACGAACGTCCCCGCGTAGGCCGCCCACGACTGGAAGAATGTCGCCAGCGTGAACGCCAGGATCCCCGCCGAAATCGACGCCCCCAGCGACACCTCGTCGTAGTGCGACAGGAACACCCGGTCCGCGAACCGCATCAGCGTGAACGACGCCGTCGACACCACGATCGGCGCCGCGATCCGCCACACCTCCCGGTAGCCGCCCGGCACCGCCGGGGGCTTCTGTGGGGAGGCGGCCACTCAGGCCTCCGGGCTCTCCGGAATGTCCGGATTTTCCGGAGCGTCCGGCGCCTCCGGCTTGGGTTTGCCGCCCGCGCCGCCGCCCTTGTCGTGGCTCGACCGGTACTTCAGGATCACCGGCACCCCCGCGAGCTCGAACGCATTGCGGATGCGCCCCGTCAGGTACGTCTGGTACGACGGCGTGTTCAGTTCCGGCTTGTTCACGAAGAGCGTCACCCGCGGCGGCCGCGTCCCCGTCTGCGCCGCGTAATAGAACTTCAGCTGCCGCCCGCCCTTCTGGACCGGCGGCAGCGTGTGGGCGAAGGCGTCGCGCAGCACCCGGTTCAAGACGCCCGTGGGCAGCTTCGTGTCCAGCCGCGACGCCAGCGCGTCGATCACCTCGAAACTGCGCCGCACGTGGTAGCCGCTCTTGGCCGACGCGAACACCACCGGGCAGTTCCCCAAGAAGAACAACTCCTTCCGCAGCTGCTCCTCGTACTCCGCCGCGGGCACCTCCGTTCCGCGCGCCAGGTCCCACTTGTTGACCAGCACCACGCACGCCTTGTGCGCGTCGCGTATCTTCGCGGCGATCTTCTTCTCCTGGACCCCGGGCCCGCGCTCCGCGTCCAGCACCAGCACCACCAGGTCCGCCTCCTCGATGCCCCGCTCCGCGCGGAAGAGGCTGAACTTCTCCACCGAATCCTTCACCCGCCCCGCCTTGCGCATTCCGGCCGTGTCCACCAGCACGTACCGCCGCGCGCCGCCGTCGGCCGATTCCAGCTCGAACGGCACCTCGATGCAGTCGCGCGTCGTGCCCGGCACGTCCGACACCACGAGCCGCTGCTGGCGCACCAGCCGGTTGATGTACGACGACTTCCCCGCGTTCGGCCGCCCCACCACCACCACCCGCAGCGGACGCTCCCCCTCCGCCGCGGCGCCCCCCTCCGGCTCCTTCGGCAGATGCGGAAGCGCCATCTCCAGCAGCCCCTCGATGCCCCTCCCGTGCTCCGCCGACACCGCCGCGATCGGATACCCCAGAACGTGGAAATCCTCCGTCCGCTCGTCCAGTTCCGGCACGTCCGCCTTGTTGGCCGCGACGACCACCGGCCGGCCGCTGCGCCTGAGCAGGCGCGCCACCTCCACGTCCATCGGCTGGAGCCCCGCCTTGAGGTCCACGACGAGCACCACTGCCGCCGCGTCCTCGATGGCCACGCGCACCTGCGCCGCCGTGGCCGCCTGGAAGGCGTCCGATCCTTCCTTCGCGCCGTCCATGAGCGCGAGCCCGCCGGTGTCGATGACGCGGAACCGCTGACCGAGCCACTCCGCGGGCGCGACGAGCCGGTCGCGGGTGACGCCCTCCTCCGAGTGCACGATGGCCATCCGCCGCCGTACCAGCCGGTTGAACAGCGCGGATTTCCCTACATTGGGCCGCCCCACGATCGCCAGCAGCCGCTCCCTGTTTGTCTTGATTTCTTCCATGGCCCCCCGATTCTCCCCGACCTCCCCCGAAAAAGCAAGCCCCCGCCTCCCCCATGCAGCGAGATTACAGAAAAGCATTGACATTCCCTTCACCCCACTTCACACTCCATCCCATGAAAACCATCCTTGAAAACACCGCCAAGACCCTCTCCTTCCTCCACAACGCCACCCGTGACGCCGGCCCCCAGTTCCACAACAACGACTGGCTCCTCCTCGCGGCCCTGACGCCCCCCATCCTGGCGGCCTTCGCCGTCACCGAAATCGGCGCCTGGTGCATCGGCGAAATCGGCCGCCAGATCCGCATCCACGAAAAACGCCCCGCCTCCCCCTCCCTGCGCGGGACCCCGACTCCCCGGGAACTCGAAGCCGACTGGGCCGCCTCGCCCCGCACCCTGGCCACCCGCCTGCGCATCGGTTCGCGCCTGGCGGACCTCGACCCCACGCTCGACCACACCCTTCTCCGCCGCACCCTGCCGAACGGCAAAACCGTCATACGCGCCCGTCCCGGCGGCATCAAGGGCTGGCTGGCCGACCGCCGCGTCGCCCTCCCTTACTCCACCGCCATGCGCTACAAGAAACTCGCCCAGCGCCTCCGCCTCCTCCTCGCGCTCGACGACCGGCTCCCCCTCGAATGGGTCCTCTCCGGCGTCCCCGACGGCCAACCGCTTCCCGGCGGCCTGGCCGCCGCCCGCGACGCCGCCCACCGACGGCTGGCGAAGCTGCTTCGCGACAACCCCACGCTGGCGGCGCTCTCGCTCACCGTCGAGCGGAAGCTCGGCATCGTGCGCCTCGTGGCCGTCCGGAAGGCCCCGCGGCGGCGGGATGGAGGAGGCAAAAAAGAGAGGAAAACGCGCTGTTTTTCTTTAATCTCGCGAAGACGCGCGGTGGCCGTTTCGCCGGAGCGGGCGGAGGCGACGAAAAAGGCGATCTACCGGGTGCTGAGGGCGGAACGCCCGTCCGGCGCGGCGCTCCACCTGCAAAACCGGCTGCGGCGCTGGCTCGCGGGGCTCCCACGGCCCGCGTCCGGGAATTGATCCGAGCGCGCGGAAGTTTTCCAACCATTGGAAAAAAGTTTTCCAATCATTGGAAAAACCGGGACAATTTTTCCAACCATTGGAAAAAAAGTTTCCAATCGTTGGAAAACTCCGCGCGGTCCGGGGAGCGTGCCGCGGGGCCAAACCGCTCTTGCTTTTCCCGCCGGACGTGGTTGAATGCGCGGCGGTGCCGCTACGGGGCGGCGCCCCGAAACCATCCACCCGCCAACAGGAGTTTTCCAATGTCCAAAGAACTGGCCTTCGTCCTCATCAACCCCTACACCGTCTCCAAGTCGCGCACCGGCGGCATCATCGGCCGCTACATCTCGCGCACCGGCCTCGACCTCGTCGCCGCCCGCATGTTCGCGCCCAGCGCCGACCTCGCCCGGAAGTACGCCGACCTCATCCGCCACGACGAGGAGGTCGATCCCGTCGCCCGCCCGCTCCTCGCCGACTACGTCGCCCACCGCTACGCCCCCGACCCGACCACCGGCGCCCGCCGCCGCGTCATGATGCTCCTCTTCGAGGGCGAGGACGCCATCAAGCGCATCAAGGACGCCACCGGCCCCATCCGCCCCGCCAACGCCGGCGAGACCATCCGCGACACCTACGGCGACTACATCATCGGCGCCTCCGGCGACGTCCAGTACTTCGAGCCCGCCGTCTTCATCGGCCCCTCCGTCCGCAGCGCCGGCGCCGCCCTCAAGCTCTGGGCCGCCCACAGCGCCGAGGACGGCGGCATGGTCGACACCGCCGGCGACGTCGTCCAGGAAGCCGACAGCCAGCGCGCCCTCGTCATCCTCAAGCCCGACAACTTCCGCTTCGCGTCCGCCCGCCCGGGACAGATCATCGACATCTTCTCCCGCAGCGGCCTGCGCATCGTCTGCGCGAAGGTCCACCGCATGAGCGTCGCCGAGGCCGAGCGTTTTTATGGCCCCGTCCAGCAGGTCCTGCGCGAAAAGCTCAAGGGCAAGGTCGCCGAACGCTCCGCCAAGGCCGTCGCCGCCGAGCTCGGGATGGAACTGACCGAAGAAACCAAGGGCAAGCTCGGCGACCTGCTCGGCCCCCTCTACGGCGACAACCAGTTCTACCAGATCGTGCAGTTCATGACCGGCCGCTGGGGCGAAGGCCTCGTCGAGGGCGAGAAGGCCAAGCCCGGCACCGTCCGCTGCCTCCTGCTCGTCTACGCCGGCCCGAACGCCATCTCGCGCATCCGGACCATCCTCGGCTCCACCGACCCCACCAAGGCCGCCACCGGGTCCGTCCGCCGCGAATTCGGCACCGACGTCATGGTCAACGCCGCCCACGCCTCCGACTCCCCCGAGAACGCCGCGCGCGAGATGGGCATCACGCAGGTCGATTCCGAGAGCATCTGCTCCTGGGTCGAAGCCTACTACCCCTGAGCCGTCCGCACCCGCCCCCCACCGCCCCGCGAGGAGGTCCTCCGCCATGTTCGACCGCATCCAGCCCGCCCCGCCCGACCCCATCCTGGGCCTGACCGACGCCTACCGCGCCGACCCGCGTCCCTGCAAGGTCAACCTGGGCGTCGGCGTGTTCATGGACGAGACCGGCACCACGCCCGTCCTGGACGCCGTCCGCAAGGCCGAGCACCTCCTCGCCGCCACCGAAAAGACAAAGTCGTACCTCCCCATCTCCGGCGACCCCGCCACCATGCGCCTCGTCGGCGAACTCGTCTTCGGCGGCGACTTTTGTCCCCTGCGCGAAGGCCGCATCGCCGCCGCGCAGGCCCTCGGCGGCACCGGTGCCCTGCGGCTCGGCTTCGCCCTCGCCCGGCAACTGCGCCCCGACGCCACCGTATGGCTGCCCGCCCCCACCTGGGGCAACCACGCCGCCATCCTCCGCGACGTCGGCCTCGCCCAGGACACCTACCCCTGGTACGACCCCGCCTCCCGCTCCGTCGCCGACGCCCCCCTCCTCGACGCCCTTTCCGCCGTCCCCCCCACCGACATCGTCCTCCTGCACGCCTGCTGCCACAACCCCACCGGCGCCGACCCCGACCCCGCCCTCTGGCAACAAATCGCCGCCATCGCCGAAACGCGCGGCTGGCTCCCCTTCTTTGATTTCGCCTACCAAGGCTTCGGCAAGAACCCCGTCGACGACCGCGCCGGACTGCTCACCGTCCTCTCCCGCGTCCCCGAAGCCCTGGTCGCCACCTCCTTCTCCAAGAACATGGGCCTCTACAGCGAACGCGCCGGTTCCCTGCAACTCCTCGCGCGCACCCCCGACGACGCCCAAGCCGCCCTCACCCACGTCCGCCGAATCGCGCGCGTCCTCTACTCCAACCCGCCGCGCCACGGCGCCGCCATCGCCGGGACCATCCTGGCCGACACCGAACTCCGCGCCCTCTGGCTCCACGAACTCGCGGCCATGCAAGCGCGCATCGCCGGCAATCGAACCCTCCTCGCCGACGGCCTCGCCGCCCGCAACCCCGGCCGCGACTTCACCTACATCGTCCGCCAGAACGGCATGTTCTCCTACAGCGGCCTGACCGAAGCCCAAGTCGCGTGGCTGCGCGCCGAACGCGCCATCTACATGGTCAAGGGCGGCCGCATCAACGTCGCCGGCCTCCTCCCCGCGACCCTCCCCTATGTCTGCGACGCCATCACCGAGAGCCTCCGCCTCTTCCCCTGACCCGTCCGCCCCTGCCGCCTCGCCTGTCCCGGTCCTGCCGGGGGCCGCCCCGTCGGCCCCCTCTCCCTCTTCCCCCTCCCCCGCCCCCCTCCTCCCCGGCCTCCCCCGCCTCTGGCTCCGCACCACCCCCTCCACCAACGATGCCGCCCGCCGCTGGGCCCTTGCGGGCGCCCCCGACGGCGCTCTCGTCACCGCCCACGACCAGACCGCCGGCCGCGGCCAGCGCGGCCACACCTGGAGCTCCCCGCCCGGACTGGGGCTCCCCGTCTCCTACATCCTGCGCCCGGCGGACTGCCCGGCCTCCCAAGCCAACGTCTGGGCCGTCTACGGCGCCATGACCGCGCTCTTCGCCCTCCGCGCCCTGGGCCTCGAAAACCTGGCCGTCAAATACCCCAACGACATCCTCTGCCGCGGAAAGAAAATCTGCGGCATCCTGGCCGAGCCGCGTCTGACGGCGACCCGCGTCGAATTCGTGATCCTGGGCATCGGCCTCAACCTCCTCCAGACCCCTCTCGACTTCCCCCCCGACATCCGCCCCTCCGCCACCTCCTGCCTCATCGAAGGCCACCCCTCCTCCATCCCCCCCGTCCTCGACCTCCTCTCCGCCACCCTCCGCGACGTCCGCGCCATCCCCTACCCCCGCCTCCACACCCTCTGGCTCCGCTCCGGCGCCCGCCCCCCCGCCTGATTGCCGGGGCGGTTCAAGAAAGACCGACGGGGAGCTCTCCATGGGGAGGGCCGCGCTTTGTCGCGGCCGCGCGGACGGGGTGTTGCAGGCATGTCCCCGAAGCGTCGGGGCGGCCCGGACGAAGCCGGGCCCTCCCAGGATGCGGCAATGCTTGGTTCTTCGGGGACTTTGGAACGGTTTAAGCTATTCTGTGGCGCCCCAGACGTTTCCCAACCACAAGGTCGCGCGGAAGCGCGACCCGGTGCGCTCTCCACGGGGAGGGACGCGCTTCTGCGCGTCCGCGGTGGGAAATGGCTGGTGAAACAACGGCTCGAAGCCACACTATTTTTGAAACCGTTCTAGAGCGGTTTAAGAAATTCTGTAGCCGTTTCGGGAGGGCCGCGCTTTGTCGCGGCCGTGTGCAAGGACGAAAAACCAGGCCCGGACGAAGCCGGGCCCTCCCCGGCTTGCGACTACA
>JAFYAC010000087.1 GCA_017540905.1 Kiritimatiellia bacterium
CACCTTTCTCCACCATCTCCGGCGTCCGGTAGCGCAGGAACTCGGCCTCCATCGAGGTCTTCACGTCGCGGAAGCCCAGCTCGATTTCCCAGCGCATCCGGTAGGCCTGCAGGATTTCCGCGGCAGGATAGGCGCCGGCGTTGGTGAGGGTGGTCAGCAGCCAGAGGTCCTCGTCGCGGAAGCCGCGGAGGGAACGGGGCCAGGCCGCAAATCTGCAACGGATGGAGAGCGAAAGGGGTGCGCTCCTCTTCTGTTCAGTCATTGGTTTCGCGGCCGGACGCCCTGTCCACACGCCGCCCTTCATCTCGATACTCGCGTTCCTCCCGTAAATCTTTCACCTCCCTGCGAAAGAATCCACTCTCCGAGCCTCTGTGTGGACTTCGCGGTGCCCGAAGGCTTCGAAATCGACCTGGCGGCGGAGTGGGCGGACGGCGGAACGGAGCTTTGCAAAATCAAATCCGCGATGTCCTTTTCCCGCTCCCCGGAGCGGGTTATGTTATTCTGTGGCTCTTCAGACGTTTCCCCACAACAAGGTCGCGCGGAAGCGCGACCCTCCCGGTGGGCTCTCCACGGGGAGGGACGCGCTTCCGCGCGTCCGCGGTGGTTGGGAAACGCCCTGTGCGGTGCGGCTTTCAGCAGCGCCATGGACTTGGGCATGTGGCGCGGCAAGATGCCGCACCCCCGGAAGTGGAGCATGACCTTCTGAACAAGCATCGCACAACTTCCTTTTTCTCCCGCGCTCCATCCGTCAGGGCTCGGCTGAAAGCCACTCCGCCATTTCCATACGACCGCCGTCAACGAAACAGGGCGCAAATCGGGAATTGCACGTTCGTTTTGCGCCCTGTCTGGCACTTCATGGCCCCACCCCCCCGAGGCCGAGGCACCGTGCGTTGTCTATGACGGTGAGTCCCTGGTGTTTTCCGGCGGTCTCCGCGCCCGGATTTTCCACGACTTCGCAAGGGATCCCCTTGACCAATCCCCACAATCATGACCAACGGGACCACTACGCCGACGCCAGTGTCCCCGCATCCGCCGCCCTCCGCAGGCCGCAGTGGCTTCCTCCTGCGATGCCCGTTTGCCGTGCCGGATTCAGCTTTTATCATCAAATTATGAACTTTTTTCTTGCCATCTAAAATCCATTGCGTAAAATTACGCTGTCCATTGAGTAATTTCGGAATCCATTCCAATGTAAGGAAATACAATGCACAAACGAGCCATCGCAAAACTTCTGTTGGAGCGCTTGAAAGAGCCGAGACGCTTCCTCCAGGTGCTCATGGGCCCCCGGCAGACGGGAAAGACCACGCTCGTGAAGCAGGTGCTGTCCGAGGCGGGCATTCCGTTCGCCTACCACAGCGCCGACGCCGTGCCGGGGGACGGCCTCGCGTGGCTGGGCAACGTCTGGGAAACCGCGCGGGCCGTCCGGCGGGCGAACCGCCATGCGGAGTTCCTGCTGGTCGTGGACGAAATCCAGAAAATCCGCGGGTGGAGCGAGGCCGTCAAGCGGGAATGGGACGCCGACTCCTTTGCTGACCGCCCCATCAAGGTGGTGTTGCTCGGCTCGTCGCGCGTGTTGCTCGAACGGGGCCTCGCCGACTCGATGATGGGCCGTTTCGAGGTCATCCGCGTGCCCCACTGGTCCTGGCCGGAAATGCGCGACGCCTTCGGTTGGACGCCCGAGCAATACGTCTGGTTCGGGGGCTTTCCCGGCGCCGCGCCCCTCGTGGCCGACCCCGAGCGCTGGTCTCAATACATCGGCGCAGCCATCATCGACGCCACGCTCAACAAGGACATCCTCGTCGATGCCCCCGTCGGCAAACCCGCGCTCCTGCGCCAGACCTTCGAACTCGCCGCCGCCTACTCCGGCAAGGAACTGTCCCTCACCAAGATGGTCGGTTCCCTCCGCGACGCGGGCAACACCACCACCCTTTCGGGCTATCTCGCGCTGCTTGACGCTTCCGGGCTCGTCGCCGGGCTCCGGAAATACGCCAACGACACCGCGCGGCGCCGCGCTTCCGTCCCCAAAATGCAAGTCCACGACAACGCCCTCCGCTCCCACCACGCCAACCGCTCTTTCGCCGACGCCCTGGCCGACCCCGCCGAATGGGGGCGGTGCGTCGAATCCGCCGTGGGCGCCCATCTTCTCTCCCGCGCGGCCGTCGGCGGATACGAAGTCCTCTACTGGCGCGAGAGCAACCTCGAAGTCGATTACGTTCTCCACCGGCGCGGACGCCTGGCGGCCATCGAAGTCAAAACCAGCGCCGAATCCGCCACGGAAGGACTTGCCGCCTTCCGCCGGCGCTTCTCCCCCGCCGTCGCGCTGGTCGTCGGCCCTGCCGGGCTCCCGCTCACCGAATTTCTTTCCACAGACCCATCGGAGTTCCTCCGCTGACGCCGGATGGAGGAAAAGAGGGCAGACCGCAAATCTGCACGTGCCTCCGTGTGAACTTCGCGGTGCCCGTTGGGGGGGGCAGGCGCCCGGACGGGAGAATATTTCAAGTCCGGCTTGGAATTTGTTCCGGAAGAGGACCAACGCCGGACGGGAGCCGGACATCCACTTCCTGCGAACCTACAAAGGGTTCGAAATCGACCTAGCGGCGGAGTGGGCATCCGTGCGTCCGCGGTGGTTGGAAAACGCCCTGAGAGGTGCGGCTTTCAGCCGCGCCATGGACTTGGGCATGTGGCGCGGGGGGATGCCGCGCCTGCCAAAAATCGAAAGTACGATCTCTTAAACTGCGATATGTGATCTGGGAACATCAAAAGAATGCCGACGTTTTATACAATCTCATGCAAATATACGCGGTTTCGGGGAACTCTCCCTCCCTTCCCGCTCCCGCCCCATGCATGGGCGGATTATTTGCGAATCGCACATTATCCGCCCTAAATAACATCGATGAGACGTGCGCGTTTTCTGCAATCAGCCGATTTTCCGCTATTTTTGTCTTGCTTTGTTCCCGTTCTTCCCCACAATGGCGGTGGCTTTGCAAACGGAAGGAGTCCCGATGTTCCATGGTCGAGAAGAGGAATTGGCCCGCTTGGCGGAATTGTGGAAGAAACCCGTCGCGTCGCTCGTCACGTGCCGGGGGCGCCGCCGCATCGGAAAAAGCACGCTTGTCGCCGAATTCGCCAAACGCAGCGGCGCGCGTTTCCTTTCGTTTGAAGGCCGCCCGCCGCGTCCGGGCATCTCGAACGCCGCACAGCTGGAAGCCTTTGCCGAGCGCTACGCCGTCCTCTTCGGGGGGCCCGTCCCGTTGTTCCGCAATTGGACCGAGGCTTTCCACCACCTCGCCGCCGCCGTCCGCGACACCTGGCGCACCGTCATCCTCCTCGACGAAATCTCCTGGATGGGCGGCGCCGCCCCGGATTTTCCCGGCGACCTCAAGACGGCCTGGGACGTGGAGTTCAAGTCCCATCCCAAACTCGTCCTGGTCTTGTGCGGCTCGGTCTCGGCATGGATTTCCGACAACATCCTCCACGGCACCGGATTCGCCGGACGCCGTTCCCTCGACCTCGTTCTGGGCGAGCTCCCCTTGGCCGACTGCGTCAAGTTCTGGGGAAAGGCCGCAGCCCGCGTCTCCGCCGGCGAAATCCTCGACGTTCTCTCCGTCACCGGCGGCGTTCCGCGCTACCTCGAAGAACTGGACCCGTCCCTTTCCGCCGACGAAAACATCCGCCGGATGGCCTTCCTCCCCGGCGGCATCCTGCACGACGACCTGGAACGCATTTTCGGCGATGTTTTCGGCCGTTCCGCAACCGCACGGCGCGCCCTCCTTTCCGCACTTGCCGACGGCCCCCAAAGTGCCGAAGACCTTGCCCGGAAAGCGGGCAAAACCTCCAACGGACACCTCTCCCGGACCCTCGAAGAACTTGCCGAAGCCGGTTTCATCGCCGCCGATTCCGGCCTGAATCCCGCCACCGGCCGCCCCGCCGGCATCATCCGCTACCGCATCCGCGACAACTACGCCCGCTTCTACCTCCGCTGCATCGCCCCCCGCCTGGAAGCCATCGATGCGGGCACCTTCCGTTTCCATTCCCGTGAGCAACTGCCCGGATGGGAAATCCTTCTCGGTGTCCAGTTCGAAGCGCTGGTCCTCAACCACGCCGCAGAATTCCTCCCCCCGCTGGGCCTCGACCGCGCCCTCGTCCTCTCCGCCGCCCCGTGGCGGCAATCCCCGGGGACCCGGCGGCGCGGCTGCCAGATCGACCTCCTCCTCCAAACCCGCCGCGCCGCCATGATTGTCGAAATCAAGCGCCGCCGCGAAATCGGCCGCGAAATCATCTCCGAGACCGAACAAAAGGCGGACGCCCTGCAAATCAAAAAAGGACTTACCCTCCGCACCGCCCTCGTCTACGCCGGACATCTCTCCCCAGGGGTCGAAGCCGACGGCTACTTCGACGCTATTGTCCCCGCCTCCGCCGTCCTCCGCGGGCCGCAGTGACCGATGCCCGTTTGCCGTGCCGGATGCCCTCGTCCGGTCCACGTCGCCGTCCTGTCGGGGGGCCGTGCAACAAGGCATTTGGGGTGCCACCGTGGCAACATCCGGGCCGCTTTTGCCCGCACGGAAACACAGAGGCACGGAGCTTTTGCCTGGCGGCAAATCCGCGTGGGAACGATTCCATCGCCGTGCTTTTGTGCCCCGACGTGTCCGGCAAATCCGCAACGTCGTTGCGGATTTGCCGTTGGCATTCCTTGGGGCCTCCCATAGATTTCCTGGCAGAAAGGAAGTCCGGCCATGTTGTTTCCCCGAGATCTCGCGGGCGCCGTCCGCGAATACCCCGCCCTAGTGCTCGTGGTGTCCGCCGGGGGAGAAGGGGCAGGAGCCGAAGGAGGGGGAGCCGCAGAAGCGGCATTTGCCGCGGCCGAAGCCGTGTTCGTGCTTTCCGTGAGGGGAGAGGGAGCAGGAGCCGTAGGAGGACGAGCCGCAGAACATGCACTTGTCCGCCCCGAAGTCGGTGTGCTTGTGGCACTTGGCGTACGGACACGATCCGTAGCCGGACGAGCCGCAGTAGGAGCAGGTGGCGCTTGCGGCGGAAGGAAGGGCGAAGGCCAGCGCGGCGGCCAGCAGGAGAGCGTGGGGAATGGATGGTTTCATGGTGCCGTCGAAGGTACCGCACAACCCGGCCCGGGGCAAGAACCCAAGAACGGAGGAAAGAACCCCTTGTCACTCGTCCGGCTCGGGCACGGGGGTGAGGCAGACGCGGAAGCCGACGTTGTTGTAGCGGCAGGCGGGGGGGAGGGAGAGGCGTTCCTCGCGGAGGCGCTGGGTGAACCACTCGTCGCCGCACCAGTTGCCGCCGCACACCACGCGCTCGGTGCCGGTGGCGGGGCCGGCGTAGTTCGCCGCGGGGGCCTTCGGCCACGGGGCGAACCAGTCCTCGCACCACTCGCTGACGTTGCCGTCCATGTCGAAGAGGCCCCATTCCAGCGCATCCGGCCGCCCCGCAGGGTGGGTATGGCCGCCGCTGTTCTCGGCCGTCCAGGTCCGCGGGGAACGCCACCGGGCGGCTTGCTGCGCCAGGAGCCATTCCATTTCCGTCGGGAGGCGCAATCCCGTACGGCGGCAGAACTCCATGGCGTCGTCCCAGGTTACGCATTCGACCGGCAACTCCGCCCGCCGGGAGGCCGCGGACAGCTCCTCGCCGCGGAAATGGGACGGATTGGTCCCCATCACGCCCGTCCACTGCTTCTGGGTCACCTCGCAGACGCCGATCCAAAAGCCGTCCACCGGCACCCGGCGGGAGGATTTCTTCTCCCCGGTGGGAACCTCGCCCGACTCCATCCAAGTCAGCACCAGCTCCGCGCCGCCGGGCAGCGCGACCGTCCGTTTTTCGAATGGTCCCTTTCCCGGCGGCAGGGTGCAGGGACCCTCCGGCGGCGCGGCAAGGGCCGCCGACGCCACGAAGAACGCCGCCAGGGCCACGAACAGCCATCTCCACGCGCGTTTCACCATCTTCCCTCTTCCCTGGCCTCGTTTTCCCAGTGCGCGATGGCGTTCTTCAGCGCTTGTTTGGCGGGATCTTCGGGAGGGTTGCGCGGCTCCGCCCACAGGCGGAAGCCGATTTCGCCGGGGGCGGGGCAGACCGCGTACGGGTAGTCGCTGGGGAGCGTGCCGGGGCCGGGGACGGCATGGTCGTAACGCTCCATGTGCCGCCGGACGAACCGGGGCTGCTCCAACACCGTCCGCGGAACGCCCTCCCCCGCGGCGGAATCCGCCCAACTCCCGCCCATGCACAGGAAGCCTTCCTTCCCGTTCGCCTCGCCCCACGAGCACGTCAGTTCGCGGACGTTCCCGAACAGGTCGGCGCAGGGGGCGTCCGCCGCCTTTTCGCCGACCGGATGCGTCCGGCCGCCGGCATTCTCCGCAAACCAACCCGCGGCCAGACGGCCATCGGGGGCCGCGTCTTCCGCCAGCTCCTCCCACTCCCGTGCCATCGGCAAACGGAACTTCAGGTCTTCCTCCTTGGCGATGGAGGTCGCGTTGAGGCGTTCCAGGAACTCCAGGCACGCCCCCGGGGTCAGGGAATCCACGGGCAGGTCGTCGCCCTTGAATCGCGAAGGGTTGCCGTCCATCAGGGCCGACCACTGCCTTTGGGTGACCTCGTGGCGGCCGCACCGGTATGGAATCCAGTCTTTCATGCCCGGGGCGTTCTTTTGCATGTCGTCCACCAGCGAGAGGATGGCATCCTTTCTCCACTCCTCGGCCTCGAAGCGCGCCAAGGCGGCCGCCCGCTCCGTAGTGGCGCCTTGCGGGTGGACACCCGGGGCAGGCGGTGCCGCGGGTTCGGGCGTGGCGATGGCTTCAGGGGGGGCTGGGGCTTCGGGGGCTGCCGGAAGCTCCGGAGTCTCCGGAGGTTCTGGGGTTTCCGGAGGGGCCGGGGGCTCGGGGGCAACCGTTGCGGGCAGCGCTTCCTCCCGCCACGCGCGCCACAGCCACGCGCCCGGGGCCGCCGCCAGCACGAGCGCCAGCAGCGCCCACGTCCAATTCCGTCCCCGGTGCCGCCGACGTATGGCCCGGAGCATCGGCGCCACGTCCGGGTAGCGCTGGCGGGGCAGCGCGGCGGTCGCCCGCCGGATGATTTTCTCCCACGCGCGCGGCGGCTGGCCATCAAAACACTCCTCGGCCAGCATCCCCAGGGCGTAGACGTCCGCCGCGGGCGTCGCGCCGCCGCCCGCGAACTGCTCCGGCGAAGAATAACCCGGCGTCCCCACGCCCACTTCCTTTCCGCCCACCACCGACGGCGACTGCCGTTCCGCCGCCGCGTCGGCGGGTGCGTCGCCCGTGCCGACGGCCTTCAGCAGGCCGAAATCCGCCAGTACGGCGTGGCCGTCCGCGCGCCGCAGGATGTTCCCGGGCTTGATGTCGCGGTGGAGCCAGCCGCGGGCATGCAGGGTCGCCACGCCCTCCCCGACGTCGAGCAGGTAGCGCGCCACCCCGCGGTCATCCGAGGGCGGAGGGAACTCGTCGAGCAGCTCCATCGCCACCCACGGGCGGCCGTCCTCCATCCCCGCGCCGTAAAACGCGGGGAACGACGGCCCGGGGTTGCCCATCATGAAGCGCGACTCCTTGTCGAACCGCGCCCGCGGCCCCTCCCCGTCGCGCCAGAGGACCTTCAGCGCGGCCCGCGTGTCCAGCCGCCGGTGCTTCGCGCAATAGACCTCGGAGCCGCCCCCGCGCGAGAGGAACCCCGTGACCGTCCACTCGCCGACCTCCCGTCCGTCCTCCCACAGGCGCGGCGGGGTTTCCTCGGCCAGGTCTTCCTCGCCGAATTCGGCGAGGTACGACGCCAGCAGTTCGTCGCTGTCATGGAAGCCCGGCGGCATCCTTTCAGACACTCCGCTCCACGAAACCGCGCGGACGGCATACCATCCGCGGCTTCGTCAAATCCGCCCCCGCTCCCGCGGCGAAACGGCGGCTTCCCGCCCAAGCGGAAGCGTTTTGTCGGCCATGATCGTCCATTCCAATCGGCGCCGGACCCGCCGCGGCATCCGGGACCACCCCGGCGCCGCCGCCCGACACCGCCGACAGCATGGCACAACGGCGGCGCAACGCCAGCGAAAAACGGCCGCGCGGGGCAAGTTTTGCGGTGGCGCCCACTCGTCACTATTCACTTGTCACTGTCCCCCCGGCCGGTGCAGACTCCGCGCATGGGTGCCAAGCCACGGCGCCTCCAACCCGAGGAGACCTTCGATGAAAACACCTTCCACCGCCCCTTCCGCAAGGCGTGCCGCCGACTCCAGCAGCCGCCAGGGCATTGGCGCGCACAAGTGATCACGGAGGAGTTCGCCATGGAACGCACATTGGCAACCGCGAAGGCGGCGGAACGGACGGACGACGCGGCGGCGCTCGCGGATTTCCTGGAAAACTTCCGCCTTCTCTGCTCCGTGCCGCACCCCTCGGGACACGAAAAAGCCCTCTGCGACCTCCTCCAGGCCTGGGCCGAGGGCCACGGATTCGCGGTACGCCGCAACGCAGTGGGCAACCTCCTCTTCGAAGTCCCCGCCACGGCGGGCCTCGGGCATCTGCCGCTCGTTGCCTTGCAGGCCCACCTCGACATGGTCTGCGTCGCGCGCGGGGGGACACCCTTCGACCCGCTGGCCGATCCAATCGTCCCGGTGCTGGATGCCGAAGCGGGCGTGCTGACAGCCTCCGGCACCTCGCTGGGCGCGGACGACGGGGCGGGCGTCGCCCTCACCATGTCCATCGCCAAGGGGCTGATGCCCCACGGCCCGCTCCGCATCCTCTGGACCACGGACGAAGAAGTCGGCATGACCGGCGCGGAAGCCGTCACCGCCGCCGACCTCGCCGGCGTCAAATACCTCCTCAACATCGACAGCGAAGAAAGCGACACCGTCATCGTCAGCTCCGCCGCGGCCGCCCTCATCGTCGCCACCGCCGCGCCGCGCATGGAGCCCCCCGCCGGGGACGCGGCGCTCGCCGTGACCCTCTCGGGCCTGCGCGGGGGCCATTCGGGGATGGAGATCGGCGCGGGCCGCTGCAACGCCATCATCGCCCTGGCCCGGGTGCTCGCGGAGATGCGCAAAACCATCCCCTTCGCCCTGGCATCCTTCACTGGCGGCACCGCGGACAACGCCATCCCGGCAAAGGCCGCCGCGCAAATCACGCTCGCCGCGAAAGACCGCGCCGCCGCCGAGGCGTTCCTCGCGGACATGGAGCGCACCCTGCGCTCCCGCTACGGCGACCGCGAACCCTCCCTGGCGCTTTCCACCGAAGAAACGACCCTCCCCCCCGCCGTTTTCGCCCAAACTCAGGCGGACGCCATCCTCGCATACGTGACGGAATCCATGGACGGCGTGCACACCATGTCGCCCGACGCCGAAGGCCTCGTCGAAAGCTCCTCCAACCTCGGCCTCGTCGCGGCCGGCCCGGACGGCGTGGAAATCCGCCAGATGCCGCGCAGCTCCGTGGCCGCGCGCCTGGAGGAAATCGAGACCCGCCAGCGCGCCCTCGGCGCGGAATGCGGACTCGCGGTCGCGGTGGAGGAAAAATCGTGTCCCTGGCCCGTCAAGCCGGGGAGCCGCCTGGTGTCGGCCATCGCCGACGCCTACCGCCGCGTCAACGGGACGCCCATGAAGGTCTCCGCCATCCACGCCGGCCTCGAATGCGGCGCCTTCGCGGCCCTCTCGGCGGACCTGGACATCGCCAGCATCGGCCCCGACATCCTGGGCGCCCACTCCCCCGGCGAAACCCTCCTCCTCCCCTCCGTCGCGAAAACCTGGCGCCTCCTCGAAACCCTCCTCCCGTCGCTCGGATAGAGCGGGATGGAGCGGATTGCGTTTTCCAGCAACTTTCCAGGCGCTCCGGGGGCATTTTGTGGAACCACACATGGAACTCCACGAATGCAAGGAGCAAGAAGGGCGACAGGAACTCGCCCCCCTCCGAGAGGGGGGTGGCGCGGCCATGAATGGAAGGCGGATGCATGGCAAAAGACAAGCGGCAGGGGCCGCGACGGGGGAAGTACTGCGCTCGGCCGTCGCGGCAAGCACGACCTTCCACCGCCAACAAAAGAAACAATCCCTCTGCGGATGGCCCCTACGGAAGCCTGCATCGACGGCCATCCGCAGTACTCCCCCGCCGCCCTTTCCTTCCGCTCCGCAATCGCAGTCCACAAGCCCTCTTCCTTCGGGCGGCACCCCCCTCTCGGAGGGGGGCGAATGCTGGCGCACTCTCCATTCTCCAAATATCGCGCCACGATCTCCCGGCAATCCTCCCCGTCCACCATAATTCCCGAAGAACCAGCTTCCCGGACGTTTCCCCAGCACATGGTCGTGCGGAAGCGCGACCATGCCCCTGCCGCGTTGCGGGACATCCCCGCGGGTGCAAGACGGATTTGTGACTTTGGATGCAACAGTCCAAGGGTGGGCGCATTTGTGCCCGCCGGGGAGAAAGAACAAACTCCGATTCGTCCGATGCCTGCGCTAACGCTCCGGCGATGCGTTTCAAACGCTTCTTCTTCATGCTCCAATGTGCGCAAGGACGGATGCCCCGGGGGAGGGGCATCCGTCCTTGCGCACGCCTTGAAGATTTTTTCGATTCGGGGTAATCAAGCGTTGGGACAACTCCGCACACGATTCCGCGAATGCCCGGGAATCAAAATGGGGAAAATGTCCACCGTGCGGGCAGCGAAGGAGGCCACGGACACGGGGCATCCGCCGTTGCCCGCGTTGTTGGGAGACCATGGGACCAGCCATTGGGAAGCATCGCCGGAGCGTTAGCGCAGGCATCGGACAAATCGGAGTTTCTCCCCCTCTTTGCCTACCGTTATATCCAAAGTCACTGTTTTGTCCTATACCCCATCCCTGCGCACGCTGACCGAAAGTCATTGACTTCGGGTCGGCGGAATGGGAGACTGGCGGGGAAGGAACGAGGACCATGACCCAGCGGCAGCAGGCGGCGCTTGAAACGCGCCGGAAGATCACGGAAGCGGGGCTCGCGCTCGTGCGGCGGGGCGGCTTCGCGGGGGCGTCCGTCGAGGCGATCACGCGCGCGGCCGGGGTGGCCAAGGGGACGTTCTACGTGCATTTCCCCACGAAGGAGCACCTGGCGGCGGAGCTGTGCCGCGAACCGTACGAAGCCCTTTCGCGGGAGGTGCTGGCGTCGGCGGGGCCGCTGCGGCGGCGTCTGGGGAGGCTCTTCCGCGGGTGGGCGGGGATCGCGGAGGCGTCGGGGGTGGAGATCGCCCGGGAATGGTTCCGCATCGCGGTGCGCCCGGCGGAGGCGGCGGAGCTCGGGCTGGTCTTCTTCGACCGCGACCGCGCGGTGGTCCGCACGCTGCTGCGCGACGCGGTGGCGGCGGGCGAGCTGCACCGCGGCGCGCCGGTCGGGTCGCTGGCCGACGCGCTCTCCGCCCAGATGCAGGGGCTGGCCGCCGTCTGGTGCATGGCGTCCGCCCCCGCCGCACGGCTGCTGCCCGCGGTGGAACGGTTCCTGCGCGACCATCTTCCGGCGCTTCTCGCGCCGCATCTCACGCAACCCACGAAACGAAAGGAATGACCCATGAAAAAGACCCTCCTCATCGTCGACGGCGGCCCCCGCCGGAACATGAACACCGCCGCGCTCTGCGACGCCTTCGAGGAAGGCGCACGCGCGGCCTCGCCCGACATCGACGTCGCGCGCGTCCGCCTCTACGACCTGCCGCCGTTCCGCGGCTGCGTCTCCTGCCTCGCCTGCAAGCTCAAGGGGCGCGAGACCGGCCTGTGCGCCGTGCGCGACAGCCTCGCCGACACCCTGCGGGCCGTCAACGAAGCGGACGGCTTCGTCCTCGCCTCGCCCATCTACTTCAGCGAATGGACGGCGGTGGCGCGGGCCTTCCTGGAGCGCCTCGTCTTCCCGTGGCTGCGCTACACGGACTTCTCCTGCGCCGCGCCCAAGAAGATGCCGCTCGCGTGGATTTACACGATGAACGCGCCCAAGTCGATGATGCCGGGCATCCGCCAGCACCTGTCCATCCTCGAAGGCGCCGTCGCGCGCGCCCTCGGCGACCCGGAGCCGCAGTTCGTCGAGGCGCACTCCACCGTGCAGGTCAAGGACTACTCCCGCTACGCCATGGACGGTCTCGACCCCGCCGCCCACCTCGCCTGGCGCGAAGCCCACTGGGACGCCGACCTCGCCGCCGCCCGCGCCGCCGGTCGCGCGATGGCGGAAAAAGCGCTTGCGGCAAAGCGCTAGGAAACTAGAATCCTAGGTATCTAGGTATCTAGGTGTCTAGGTTTCTAGGTTTCTAGATTGCAGGCCCCCAAAACCAACCCCAAATCCCCCATGAACCCATCCCCCACACCGGCCCCACCCGCCATCGCCGACCCCGCCGCGCGCGAGCGGCGCATCACCCGGACGAGCTTCCTCGGCATCGGCGCGAACCTCCTGCTGGCGGGGTTCAAGGCCGCGGTGGGGGTGCTGGCCAACTCCGTCGCCATCGTCCTCGACGCGGTGAACAACCTCTCCGACGCCCTGAGCTCGGTCCTCACGATCCTTGGTGTCAAGCTCGCGCGCCGCCCGCCCACCGCGAAGCACCCGTTCGGGTTCGGCCGCATCGAATACTTCAGCGCGGTCGCCATCTCCGTGCTCGTCATCGCGGCGGGCGCGGGTTCGCTGGAGGAGTCCGCCAAGAAAATCGCCGATCCCGGCACGCCCGAATACGGCGCGGTCACGCTGGCCATCGTCGCGGTCGCGGTGGTGGCGAAGTTCCTGCTCGGCCGCTACGTCTCCGCGCAGGGCCGCGCGTGCAATTCCGACGCGCTCGTCGCCTCCGGCGCGGACGCCACGCTCGACGCGCTGATCTCGCTTTCCACCCTCGTCGGCGCGGTCGTGTTCCTCGTCTTCGGGCTCAACCTCGACGGATGGATCGGCGCGGCGATTTCCCTGTTCATCCTCAAGGCGGGCGTCGAAATGCTGCTCGGCGCCATCGCCAGCGTGATGGGCCGCCGGCCCGACGCCGAAATCACCCGCCGCATCCGCGAGACGGTCAACGCCGTGCCGGGCGTCCTCGGCGCCTACGACCTCGTGCTGCACAACTACGGTCCCAACTCGGCAATCGGCTCCATCCACGTCGAAATCGACACCTCCCTCGACGCCGCGTCCATCCACCACCTCACGCGCGCCGTGCAGGGGGCGGTGCTCGAAAAGTTCCGCGTCTTCCTGACCGTCGGCATATACGCGGTGGACCCCGCCCGCCGCGCCGACCGCGAAAAGATCGCGGAAACCGCGCGCCGCCATCCCGGCGTACTGGGCATCCATGGCGTCTTCTTCGACGACGCGGCGTCCGCCGGCTCCTTCGACATCGTCGTCGATTTCACCGTCCGCGACCGCCCCGCCCTGCGCGACGCCCTCCTCGCCGAGCTCGCGCCGCTCTTCCCGGGGCGCCGGTTCGCCATCAACTTCGACACCAACTACACCGACTGAGACCAAGCCCTAGATACCTAGATATCTAGATATCTAGGAGAAATCCCCCCACGAAAGCCCCCCAAAAAACCATGCCCCGCATCCTCAAGAACCAAACCCACTGGGAAGGCCTCTACTACTACCGCAAGAGCGTGGTCCTCTACCAGATGACGGTCGCCTTCTGCCGCCGCTTCCTGCCGGCGCGCGGCGACCGGACGGTCGACCAGATGGTGCAGGCGGCGCGGAGCGGGAAGCAGAACATCGTCGAGGGGCTGGCCGACGGCGTCACGTCGACGGAGATGGAACTCAAGCTCCTGAACGTCGCCCGCGCCAGCCTCAAGGAACTCCGGGAAGACTACCTCGACTACCTGGCCGCCCACTCCCTTCCCCGCTGGGAGCCGGGCCATCCGCGCTACGACGCCCTCCTCGCCTTCTGCCGCGCACACAACGACCTGGCCGACTACGAGCCGCACTTCGCCGCCTGGACCGACGAAGAAACCGCCAACTGCGCCGTCACCCTCTGCCACATGGTGGACAAGATGCTCACCACCGTCCTCGCCCGGAAAGAACGCGACTTCGCCGAAAACGGCGGCATCCGCGAACGCATGACCGCCGCCCGCCTCGGCCGCCGCCAGACCCAGAACGAAGAAATCGCCGCCCTCCGCACCCGCATCGCCGCCCTCGAAGCCGAAAACGCCGCCCTCAGGGCCCAGCTTGAAAAATGCAACCCCCACCAACCCCAACCCCAACCCCAACCCCCTAGATACCTAGATATCTAGATACCTAGAAAAGAAAGGCCCCAAAAAAATGCCCTCCATCAAAATCCTCCCCGTCCGCTTCACCGAAAACGGATTCATGACGCAGCCCTTCGCCCTGGGCGGCGAAGGCGCCGACGGCCTCGATCCGGCCGTCAAGTACCGCTCCTGCCTCCAGAACTGGCTTCTCGACACCGGAAGCGAGGTCATCCTCGTCGACACCGGCCTGCCCGCCGAGTTTCCCGAGGCCGCGCCGACACCCGACACGACGATCCACGTCGGCACCAAGATCAAGACCTACCTCGAAGCCCTCGCCGACCTCGGCTACAAGCCCGAACAGGTCTCCAAGATCCTCATCACCCACAAACACTCCGACCACACCGGCGAACTGCGCGCCTTCCCCAACGCGCAGATCATCTGCTCCGCCGCCGAGGCCGAAGCCGACGAAATCAAGCCATACCACCCCACCGTCGCGACCTTCGCCGACGGCCCCTACCACGAATTCCCGGCCTCCCAGCGCATCGCCGACGGCGTCTGGTACCTGCCCGCGCCCGGCCACACCAAGGGCAACTGCGCCGTCGCCGTCGAGAGCGACGGCCTGACGTGGCTCATCCACGGCGACATCACCTACACCGACGTCGCCCTCTACGAAAACAAACTCTCCGTCGTGTACGAAGACCGTGCCGCCGCGCGCGAAACCCTCGACCGCGTCCGCGCCTTCTGCGCCGCCCGCCCCACCGTCTGGCTCGGCACCCACACCCCCGAAGCCCTCGAAAGCCTCGAAGCGAAGCGCGTCGTGGACCTCGCGAACCCGCCCGCCGTCATCCCGCCCGGCGACATCGTCTTCAAGACCCCGACCGGCAAATACGTCTGCTCCGTCTGCGGCTACGTCTACGACCCCGCCGAGCACGGCGGCGTCCCCTTCGAAGACCTCCCCGCCGACTGGCGCTGCCCCCGCTGCCGCCAGCCCAAGGACAAATTCAACCGCGCCTAGGGCCGCCCCCGCGGGCCGGCCGGGCCTTTGCGGATCGACCATGCGGAAACATGCCACGACGGCCACCCGCAGTACTCTCCCCGCCGCCCTTCCCACCCACTCCAAATGTGCTCTCTTTCAACCGTCTTCCACCGGGCGGCCCCCCCCCTCTCGGAGGGGGGAGCGAATGCTTGCGCGCCCTCCATTCTCCAATACATCTCCCCGCAATCTCCCGGCAATCATCCCCATCCACCTAATTCCCCAAGGAACCGTATAGCCGTATCCCGGGAGGGCCCGGCTTCGTCCGGGGCGTCTCCACAGGGCGCTTCGGGGACATGACAGGAACACCCCGTCCGCGCAGCCGCGACAAAGCGCGGCCCTCCCACGACGGTTGCATCACGTTCTGGCGGAGGCAGCGGACCAATGTTGGAAGTTTCCGCCCCCCGGACGGCCTCCGTTTTCATGGGGGGAACAATTCAGAATAACCGAAGGAAACAAGCGATTTTCCAGTAATCTCACGACTGGTTTCCGTGCTTCCCTGCATGGGCCGTCCGCGGGGGGCGGCCCCCTCCCGGCCCGAAACATTTTTCCAATCATTGGAAAACCGACGAGAATTTTTTCCAATCATTGGAAAAAACGGTACATTTTTTCCAACCATTGGAAAAAAATTTTCCAATCATTGGAAAACTCCCGCTTTCCCGGCGAGCGACCGGATTGTGCCCCCCCCACCCTCCCCAAGGCACCGTGGCGGCGGCCCGTGGGCCCGAGCGGGACGTCAGGGAAACGGCCCGCGGCGCGAAACACGGCGGGAACGGAGGAAGGGGCCACGGAGGGTTTTGGGAGGTGCGGCTTTCAGCCGCGCCATGGACTTGGAGAAGCGGCGCGGCAGGATGCCACGCCCCCGGAATCCACAAGGCGCGTCGGGGACATGCCCGGAACGCTCCGTCCGCGCGGCCGCGACAAAGCGCGGCCCGCCCCGCGGCCCCCCCCGGTCGCGCCGCTACGGGGCGGTTTCGAGGAAGTAGAAGCGGATGGAGTCGGGGGTGGAGGTGCCGGTGTCGAAGGGGACGGTGAGGGTGGCGGTGGCGCCGGAGCGGGTGCGGGTGGCGGTGTGGGGGACGGTGGCAGCGGGGGCGTCGTCGAGGAGGGAGGTGCGGGTGCGGATGGTGAGTTTCTGGAGGGCGGCGTCGAGTTCTTCGGGGGTGTCGGCGGTGACGGTGAAGGTCACGGCGCCGCTGGAAGGATCGTAGGTGAGGCTCGAGGGGACGACGCTCAGCGGGGAGGCGCCGCCCGGCGCGGCCACGGCGCGGCGGACCGCCGCGGTGGAGCCGCCCGCGACGGCGGCGTCCCAGGTGGCGCCGCCGGCGGTGAAGGTGTAGTCGCCGTCGGGGAGCCAGAGGAAGACGTTTCCGAAGGCGTCGGCGACGATGGAGCCGGTGCCGTAGGATGCGGGGAGATCGCTGAAGGCGACGGGGGCGTTGGACGCCAGGCCGGTGACGGTGACGCTGTAGACGGGTTCGCCGGCGGCGTTGGTGGGGGCGGCGCCGAGGAGGGAGAGGTCGAGGGCGTGGCTGCCGGAGCCAGCGAGTTCGCCGAGGGAGCCGCCGGTGATGGCCAGGGTGCCGTTGGCGCCGGTGGAGTCGGCGCCGCGGCCGATGGAGTACGGGACGGGACTGGAGGTGAATTGGCGGAGGAGGAGGGTGCCGCCGGAAATCGCGATGTCGCCGCCGTCGCCGCCGTCGCCGCCGCCGATGCACGCGGCTCCGCGTCCCCGACTGAGTTGGAGGATGCCGCTTTGGATGGCCACGGCGCCGCAGCCGTTGGTGTTCCATCCGCCGATGCCCGCGCCCCCGTAGCCGCCGCGGGCTTCGAGGATGCCGTCGCCGCCGACGGTCAGGGCGGTGCCGGCGGGGACGCCGACGGCCGCGCTGAATTGCGCGCCCCACAGGGTGTTGCTGCCGGCGAGGTGGAGGGTGGCGGCGATGCCGTCGCCGAGACGGACGGGGATGTAGGGAGGCCCCAGGATGGAGGAAGGGTGGAGGCAGAGGTTGGAGAGGGTGACGGCGCAGTCGGCGGCGACGAGGACGGTGACGGCGCCGGATTCGGTGCCGCCGGAGAGGACGCAGTCGGCGGTGAGGGTGAGTTGTTTGGCCGTGGCGTCGTAGAACCAGCCGGGGCCGGCGAGGCGGCCGACGTCGGTGCCGTCGACGGCGACGCCGCGCGGGGTGTAGGGTTCGGCGGTGGCGTAGGCGCCGTCGACGCGGACGAGGTATTCGGTGCCGTCGGCGGTGAAGGAGTAGGTGCCGTCGGGCAGCCAGAGGTAGATGTTGCCGGAGGCGTCGGCGTGGATTTCGGAGACGTCGTAGCCGTCGGGGAGACCTTCGAGGGCGACGGGGGCGTAGGCGCCGAAGCCGCCGGCGGTGACGCGCCCGACGTCGCGGGTGCCGTCGGTGGCGTGTTCGTTGCCGAAGACGCTGCCGTAGACGGAGCCGCCGCGGATGACGGGGCGGGGGGACATATAGCCGCCGCCGAACGAGAAGGTGCCGCTTTCGATGGTGGCCTGGGCGCCGCTGCCGCCCCAGATGGCGTAGTCGCCGACGGCCTTCATGCTGTTGAAGCCGATGCCGCGCAGGGTCGCGCGGGCGCCCGGGTCGAGGACGACGGTGGAGCCGGACGTGATTGCGAGGTTGGAGCAGGTGACGCGGGAGTCGTTGGCGAGGTGGAGGTGGATGCGTCGGGCGGTGTTGCTGCCGGAGATGGTGCAGGCGCCCTCGACGGCGAGCTCGCCGTTGGTGGCGGTGAAGGTCCAGTTGGCGCCGTGGCGGTACATCAGGTCGATGCCGTCGGCGAGGACGCCGACGGGGTCGCCGGCGGGCTCCGCGGTGTCGCCGGCGTCGTGGACGCTGGCGACGTAGGCGGTGCCGCCGACGTCGAGGTCGTAGAAGCCGTTGGGGAGCCAGAGGACGATCTTGCCAGCGGGGTCGGCGACGATGCCGTCGGTGCCGTAGGAGCCGGGCGAAACGGCGAGGGCGACGGGGGCGACGGGGGTCAGGCCCTCGACGGTGACGGGCCAGACGGCCTGGCCGACGGTGTTGGAGGGGGCGGGGACGACGGCGTCGCGGTCGACGACGACGGAGCCGCCGGTGAAGTGGACGAAGCCGCCGGAGTAGGACTGGGCGCCGCGGCCGATGGCGGGGGCGCTTTCGCCCGCGACGGGGAAGATGGTTCCGCCGGAGAGGGTGATGCGTCCGCAGGTGTTCATGGAGCGCCCGCCGATGGCGGCGCCGTGGTAGCCGCCGGTGGCGGCGAGGGTGCCGGTGCCCTCGACGGTGAGGGAGGCGTAGAGGGGAACTTCGACGGCGGCGTTGTATTTGCCGCCGCGGAGGGAGTTCTCGCCGTGGAGCCGGAGGGTGGCGGTGGCGTTGGGCCGGACCACGAGGGCCGGCCGCTCGGTCTCGGCGCCGACGGCAAGGGTCAGATTGCTGACAGCGAGGGTGGTGGTGTTGGTGACGGCTACGGAGACGCGCCCGGCGGTGTTGGAGCCGGAGACGACGTGGTCACCGTTGGAGACGACGAGCCAGCCCGTTATGAAGTTGTAGCTCCAGCCGTCGCCGGAAGCGGCCTGGACGTCGGTGCCGTCCACGAATACGCCGGTCGGCAGGTCGAGGAGGGCGGTGGTCGGGGCGTCCTCGACATGGGCCCAGAAGGCGGTGCCGTCGACGGTGCCGGTGTAGGTGCCGTTGGGGAGCCAGAGGACGACGGTTCCGGCGGCGTCGGCGACGATGCCGGAGGTGCCGTAGGCGGCGGGCGCGCCGTCGCGCTCGAAGTCCGCGAAGGCGACGGTGGCGCCGGGGGCCAGGCCCGCGAAGGTGACGGGCCAGACGGTGACGCCCGCCGCGTCGGTGGCGCCGCCCTGCATCTTGGCGACGTTGGTGACGACGACGGAGCCGCCGGCGATGACGTTGGTGCCGGGGCCGAGGGGCGCATAGTCCGGGAAGTAGCCGCTGCCGACGGCGAAGGGCGGCGCGATGGCGGGGCCGAAGTCGGTGAAGACGACGGTGCCGCCGGTGACGGTGATGTGCGCGGCCGCGCCGAAGCTCCCGCCGCCGATGCCCGCGCTGTCGCCGACGCCCGTGCCGTCGGGGACCCCGGCCGAGACGGAGACGAGGCCGCCGGAGATTTCCACCTTGCCGCCCGCGCCGCCGGGGATGCTCATCGCCCAATCGCCGCTGCCGCCGCCGATGCCCGCGCCAAAGCGGGAAATGGCGGTGACGGTGCCGCCGGAGATGGCGGCTTCCCCGCCGTCGGCCCTGTGGCCGCCGCCGATGCCCGCGCCGGACCAGGACCGGGCGGCGACGGTGCCGGAGGCGATTTCAATGCGTCCGGCGGCTTCCTTCTCGTTGCCGCCGATGGCGGCGCCGGCGTTGGCGGCCTCCGCGAGGAGGGAGCCGTCGCCCGAGATGGAGAGCGAAGTGCCGGACGGCACGTTGACGGCGGCGTCCATCCCGATGGCGTGGAGCGAGTTGGACCCTTCGAGCGCCAGCGACGCGGAAACGCCGGGGGCAAGCGCGATGACGGGATGGGACGCGGAGGCGAGGTTCGTGAAGGCGAGGACGAGGTCGCTCGCGGTGAGGGCCATGTCGTTGGAGAGGACGACCCAGACGCGGCCTTCGGTGTTGGTGCCGGAGAGGACGCGGGCGTCGCCGGAAAGGACGAGCCGCCGGATGCCCCACTCGTAGGTCCAGCCTTCGCCGGAGAGTTCGCTGACGTCGTGCCCGTCGACGAGGACGCCGTAGGGAACGATGCGCTCGGCGGTGGCCGACGCGCCGTCGACATAGGCGCCGTAGGGGACGCCGTCGATTTCGAAGAGGTGGGTGCCGTCGGGGAGCCAGAGGTAGATTTGGCCCGCGGCGTCGGCGACGATGCCGTCGGTGTTGTAGTCCGGGAGGCCCGCGATGCCGGTGACGGCGGCGTCCGGCGCCAAGCCGGGGACGGTGACGCACCAGACGCGCGCGGTGCCGTTGGAGGGAATCGGGGCCACGCTCTCGCCCATGGCGTGGATGCTGCCGCCGGTGAAGAGCGTCGAGCCGCATTCCTCCGCGCGTTCGTGGCCGATGTCCTGGGCGTTGCTGCCGCCTTGGGCCACCACGGTGCCGCCGGAGATGGCGATGGTGTCGACGGTGCCCCCCTGCCCGTAGAGGTCGACCTTGCCGCCGCCGATGCCCGCGCCGTCGCTGCCGCCCGTCGCGGTGACGATGCCGCCGGAGATGGCGATGGCGCCGACGGTGCCGCCGGGGCCGCCGCCGATGCCCGCGCCGCTGTTGCCGCCCGTCGCGGTGACGGTGCCGCCGCTGACGGTGATGGAATCGACCGTTCCGCCCAGGCCGCCGCCGATGCCCGCCGCGCTGCCGATGGTGTCGGCCACCACGGTGCCGCCGGTGACGGAAATCGTGCCGCCGCCTTTGGAACCGCCGATGCCCGCGGCGGTGCTGCCGCCGTGGGCGGTCACGGTGCCGCCGGAAACCACGACGGTGCCGTTCGCTGCTCCTTCGGCGCCGCCGCCGCCGATGCCCGCAGAGTACATGCCGCCGGTCGCGTTGACGGTGCCGCCGGATATGACGACGGTGCCGGACATCTCGGTGGCGTCGCCGCCGATGCCCGCGCCGTAGTGGCCCCCGGTCGCGTCGAGGGCTCCGTCGCCGGCGATTTCCAGCGAAGCGCCGGCGGGGACTCTGACGCCGGGCTGCTCGCGGCCGCCGAAGAGGGTGTTCTGCCCTTCGAGCAGCAGGGTGGCGGCGACGCCGGGGGAAACGGCGATGGCCGCCTTCAACCTCGCGGCATTGAGGGTCAGGCCGCTGGCGGTCAGCGTCATGTCCGCCGCGACGGTGACGTTCACGCGCCCTTCGGTGTTGGAGCCGGAAACGACGGGGGCGCCGGAGGAGAAGACGAGGTTCGACGCCATGAAATCGTACGTCCATCCCGGGCCGAGGCCGGCGCAGACGTCCGTGCCGTCCACGGTGACGCCGGTGGGGTTCGAGGGGTCGATGCGGATGGCGGTGGCGGGGCCGCCTTCGACGCGGACGACGTAGTCGAGGGAGTTGGCCTTGAAGGCGTAGTCCCCGTCGGCCACGTAGAAGAAGTAGCGGCCTTCCGAATCGGCCGTGGAGACCAGGTTGGTCGTCACGGCCTGGATTTCGAGGGTCACCTCCGCGCCGGGTTCGAGCCCGGGGACGGTGACGCGGTGGAGGATGTTGGTGTCGGAGGGGTCGGACGGGGGGAGGTCGCCGGGCGGGACGTCGCTGCCGCCGTCGGCCGCGAAGTCCGTGTCGTGCCCGTACAGCGGGCGGACGGTGGTGTTGGTGTAGGGATAGGGGGTGGTGAAGTACTGCCCGCCCGCCACGACGACGTGCGCCTTGTTCGTGGCGGCCAGCCAGATGCAGACGAGGCCGTTGGCGTCGGCGACGATGCCGTCGGTGGAGTAACCGGCGGGGAGGTCGTCGCAGGAGACGTCGACTTCCGCGAACGGCTCGAAGCCGCCCATGAGGACGCGGTAGAGGAGGTTGCTTTCCGCGTCCACGGGCCGCGGCGCGGCGTTGGTGATCCCGGCGGGCACGACGCTGCCGCCCGTGATGACGGTCGACTTGTACGTGCCGTCGCCCGTCGTGGACAGCGTGTTGCCCTGCGAATCCACGAAGTCGCTCCAGCTCTGCGCCCCCATGATGTTCCCCGACGAGGGTTTGTCGGCGTTGCCGTAGGCCCAGACCGAACCGCCGGAAACCTTGAGCGCCCCGTCCGGCACCAGGATGGACTTGCCGTGCCCCGCGCCGATGCCCGCCGCGCCGGCGCCGCCGTGGCCCTCGAGGATGCCGCCGCGCACGACGATCGCGTCGTTGGTCTTGAGGTTCGAGCTGAGCCCGCCGCCGATGCCGGCGGCCTGCTCGCCGCCCCATCCCGCGACGTGGCCCGACTCGAGGATGATTTGCCCCGGAGGCTGGACGCCGCCGCGCGAGCCGACGCCGGCCGCGCCCTTGCCGCCGCGGGCGACGAGCGTGCCGTCGCCCTTGAAGGTGACGACGGCGTTGCTCGCCACTTCGATGCCCGCCGCGTATTTCCCGCGCCCCGCGACCCAGTTCGTCCGCGTGCCGCCCTCCACCTTGAGGGTGCAGGTGTTGGAGACGGTGATTGCCGACCAGAATTGGTTGCTCTTCGCCGCCAGCGTCAACGCTTCGAGCGTGACGCTCGACGAGCCGCCCGCCGGAATGGCGATGCGGTGCCCGCCGTTGGTCGAAACGCCCTGCACGTTGGGGGTGCCGCCGGTCAGCGTCAGGAGCTTGTCCGCGTTGACGTAGTTCCACCCGCTTCCGCTCTGGTCGCGGCCTTCGATCACGAACGTCCCGTTGACGACGAGGTTGTCCACGACGTGGATTCCGCCGCCTTCGTCGACGCGGATGCAGAAGTAGCGGACGGTGCCGTCCTCCATCGTCACCGCGATCTCATACACGTTCACGCTGGACGGCAGCCAGATCACGAGCTTCCCGTTTTCGTCCGTGTACATGTCCTGATCCCCGTAGGAGTACCTGATGGAGTACCCGCTGTTGGTCGCCACGACGGAGATGTCCATCGAACTGACCTTGTTCGTCAGCACGCCGATGTCCAGCTCCACGGGGAAGACTTTCGCCGGCGTGGAGTTGGACGGGGCGAACGCGACCGTGTCCAGCGCCGCGTGGATGGAGCCGCCGGTGAAGGTGACGGGGACGCCGAACATGGCGCTCATGCCGCCGATGCGGGCGGGGGAACCGCTCGTCCGGTAGATGGTGCCGCCGGAGACGCGGACGTACCCGATGCGCCCGAAGTCGCTGCTGCCGATGTCCGCCGCGTTGGCGCCGCCCGTGGCGCGGATGACGCCACCCTCGATGGTGATGGTGTCCCCGAGCGTCCTCTGGCTCCCCTGGTCGCCGGAGCCGATGCCCGGCGCGTACGTCCCGCCGCCGGCCGCCGTCACGGTGCCGGAGGCGATGAGGATGGCGTGCTGGTCGGCGTCCTTGCCGCCGCCGATGCCCGCCGCGCTGGTGCCGCCCGTCGCCATCACGGCGCCGCCGGAGATGGCGATGGTCCAGTTGCGCCCGTCTTTGCCGCTGCCGATGCCCGCGCCGTTGCTGCCGCCCTGGGCGGTGACCGTGCCGCCGGAGACCGTGACGGTTCCGTTCGTCCCTCTTTCGCCGCCGCCGATGCCCGCGGCCAGCCCGCCGCCCGTCGCCGTGACGTTGGCGTCGCCGGAAATCGTGACCGTTGCGGCGCCCGTTGCGCCGCCGCCGATGCCCGCCGAGCAGTAGCCGCCGGTCGCCGTGACGTTGGCGTCGCCGGAAATGGAGATGGTGCCGCCGCCGCCGGAATCGCCGCCGCCGATGCCCGCGCCGCCGCCGGCGTCGCCCTTGGCCGTCACGGTGCCGCCGGTAATGGTCACGGTTCCGTTCGTCCCTCTTTCGCCGCCGCCGATGCCCGCGGCGAATTTGCCGCCCGTCGCCGTGACGGTCGCGTCGCCGGATATCGCGATGGTGCCGCCATCGCCGTCGTAGCCGCCGCCGATGCCCGCGCCGCCGCCGAAGGAAGACTCGCCGGGGCCGCCCTTGGCGGTGACGGTGCCGCCCGTGATGGTGATGGTGCCGCCCGCGCCCTGGAAGCCGCCGCCGATGCCCGCGCCGCAGCCGGTGCCCGTCGCAACGACCGTGCCGCCGGAAACCGCGATGCTGCCGCCCGGCGCGTACGAGCCGCCGCCGATACCCGCGCCCGTGCCGCCGCTGCCGCCCGTCGCCGTCACGTCGCCACCGGAGATGGTGACGGAGCCGCCCGTCCCGCGGGAACCGTTGCCGATGCCCGGACCGTTCGCGCCGCCGGTCGCCGCCACCGTGCCCGCGGAGATGGCGATTCCGCCACTCCCGCCACCGATCCCGCCGCCGATGCCGGCCGCGCCGCCGCCGCCGTTGGCCGTGACGGTGCCGCCGGTGATGGTGATGGTTCCGGTCGCGTTGTCGCCCCCGCCGCCAATGCCCGCCGCGCAACCGCCGCCGGTCGCGGTGACGACGGTCGCGTCGCCGGAAATCGCGATGGTGCCGCCCGCCGAGTCCTGGCCGCCGCCGATGCCCGCCCCTTCCTCTCCACCGGTCGCGGTGACGTTGCCGCCGGTGATGGTGATGGTGCCGCCGGCGCCGTTCTGGCCGCCGCCGATGCCCGCCGACCAATTGCCGCCCTCCGCGATGACCGTGCCGCCGGCAATCGTGATGTCGCCGGCCGAGTTGCTGTAGGGGCCGGAGCCGATGCCCGCCCCGTATTCGCCGCCCCGGGCGGTGAGGGTGCCGTCGCCCGAGATGGTGAGCGCCTCGCCGGTGGACAGGAACACGCCCGACCCGTTTTCGCCCGCCGCGAAGAAGTTGGTCCCTTCGATCGCCAGCGTGACGCTGCGGTTCGATTCGAGCTTGAAGGCGCTCGGCCCGTACGGCGCGTTCGTGAGGTCGATGGTCACGTCCGTGACCGTGACGTCGCAGTCGGCGTCGGCCAACACCCAGAAGCTGGTGCTGGTGCCGGCGATGGCGTAGTCCATCTCGTTGGTGAGGGAGACGCGGCGGGTCGCCCAGTCCATGTTCCAGCCGGGGCCGAAGAAGTGCGCGACGTCGCGGCCGTTGACGGAGAAGCCGGTCTGCCAGACTTCGGCGGTCGTCGCCGCGTCCGAGACGGTGGCGCGGTACGGGGTGTCGTTGGCGAGGAAGGCGTATTCGCCGTTGGGCAGCCACAGGCGCAGGAGGCCGCTCTCGGAGGGGTAGAGGTCGTTGGTCCCGTAGCCGTCCGGCAGGTTGTGGAACGCGACCAGCTCGTCGGGGTCCCACGTCTCCAGCTGCACGTCCACCGCCCAGACGTACGTGAAGTCGAGGTTCTTCGGCGTGGGGATCACGTTCGTGGGGCCCGCGAGGATGTTGCCGCCCTGGAAGGCGACGAGGCCCGCCTGGCCCCCGATGCCGCCGCTTCCGTCCGAACCCGCACCGATGTCCGAGAGCGACCATCCCTTCGCCACGACCGTACCGCCCGAGATGAGGATGGTGCCCATCGTGCCGTCGAACGCCGGGCCGATGCCTGGAGCGCGTCCTCCGCCCTCCGCCTCGATCCGCCCGCCGAGGATCGCGACCGCCCCGCCCCGGCAGCCCGAGCCGAAGCCGATGCCCGCGCCCTGCCACGAGCCGCGGGCTTGGATTGTTCCGCCGAAGATTTCGACCGTCCCGTTCTGCCCGTCGCGCCCCATGCCGATGCCGGTCGTCTCGTCCTGCGGGCTCTTGGGGACGGTGACCGTGCCGTCCTTGATGCGCACCGTGACGCTCTCGCCGCCGCAACCGCCGCCGATGCCCGCGCCGCCCCGGCCGGCCGTGGCCGTGACGGTGCCGCCGTGGATGTTGACGTCCCCCCCGCGGCCCGAACTCCCGCCGCCGATGCCTGCGCCGAAGTCGAACCCCTGGTCGCCGTCCCGGAAGGAGACGGCCTCCACCGTGGTGCCCGAATTCGTGATCGTGATCGTGCCCGCCCCGCCGCCGGGGCCGCCGCCGATGCCCGCGCCGCCCTGGGACCCGGTCGCGAAAACCGTGCCGCCCTCGATGGTGATCGTCCCCGCCGCGGCCCCGGTGTTGCCGCCGATGCCCGCCGCGCTGCGCCAGGCCGTCGCCGAAATCGGCGCCCCGCCGTCCTTGATGGTGAGGGAGGCGTTGTTCGACGCGCAGACCGCGATGCCCGCCCAGCCCCATCCCGAAATGAACGTGTTCGTGCCATCCCCCGCTCCCTGCAACTCGACCTTGGCGCCGTTTCCGCCGATGGCGAACGCGGCGCGGTCGTGCGGATGCAGGTAGAGGTTGCTCGCCGTGACGCGGCAGCCCGTCAGCGCCGTCACGCCGTACACCTCCGAGGTGCCGGACAAGGTGTAGTGCAGGGGGAGGGTGAGGAACACGGAGTTCCCGCCGTCGCACCACCAGCCGTCGCCTCCGAGGTAGGCCACGTCCCGGCCGTTGACGGTCAGCCCGACGGGCACGAAGACGTTCGCCACCGTGTCCGCCCCGGCCACCCGCGCCACGTATTCCACCGCGCTGCCGCCGTCCACCGCGACCGTGAAGCTGTAGACGCCGTCCGGGAACCAGAAGTAGATTTTGCCGTTCTCGTCGGCCCAGATGTCATGGAAGCCGTAGCGGTAAATGTCGGTGGGTCCCACGGGGGTGGTGAAGGCGGTCAACTCGCCCCCCGGCGGCAGCCCGCCGACCTCCACGCGCCAGACGCGCGCGCCGCCGAGGCCCGTCGGGGCGTTGGTCACGGCGGCGGAGGCCACCGCCACCGAGCCGCCCGTGAAGCTGACCGGCCCGCCCTGGGAGTGCGAACCGTAGCCCAACCCCACGTCGAAGGGCGCACCGTTCCCGCCTTTGGGGACGACCGTGCCGCCGGTGACGGTGACGGTCGCATTCTCGCCGTTGGAGCCGCCGCCGAGCCCCGGTGCGTAGTTGCCGCCCGTCGCATGGACCAGGCCGCCCGAAATCGCGATCGTCCCGCCCGCCCCGATGTTCCCGCCGCCGATGCCCGCGGCGTCGCCCCCGCCCTGGGCCGTGACGGTGCCGCCCGCGATGGTGCAGCTGCCGCCGGAGCGGTTCATCCCGCCGCCGAGGCCCGCCGCGCCGAAGCCGGCCGTCGCCGTCACCGTGCCGTTCGAGATGACGATCGTCCCGCCGTTCCCGTAGCTGCCGCCGCCGATGCCCGCGCCGCCGTCCGCCCCGCCCTGCGCCGTCACGGTGCCGCCCAGGATGGTGCAGCTGACGGCCGCGCCCTGGTGGCCGCCGCCGATGCCCGCGCCGTATTTGCCGCCGGTGGCCGCCACCTCGCCGCCCGAGATGACGATCGTCCCGCCGGTGCCCTCGTAGCTGCCGCCGCCGATGCCCGCGCCGCCGCTCGCCCCACCCTGCGCCGTCACCTTCCCGCCCGCGATGGTGCAGCTCCCGCCCGAGCCCCCGCGTTCGCCGGGGGTGCCGCCGCCGCCGATGCCCGCCGCGCTCCATCCGCCGGTCGCCGAGACCGTGCCGTTCGAGACCGTGACCGACCCCGACGTCTCCGCCCGGGCGCCGCCGATGCCCGCGCCGTAGTCGCCGCCGGCCGCCGCGAGCGCCCCGTCGCCGTCGATGGCCAGCGAGCCGGCGGCCGGCACCCGGATGCCCGCCGCGTTGGCGCCGCCCCGGAGCGCGTTCGTCCCCGCAAGCGTCAGCGCGACGCTGCGGCCCCCCTCGAGCGCGAAGGCGGACACCCCGTTCGCGGCGCTTGCGTCGAACAGCGCGTTCGAGAGCGTTACCGCGCAATCCGCCGCCGCCACCAGCCCCACGTTCGAGATCGACCCCGACACCGTGAACGGCCCCGGCCCCGACAGCTCCAGGCGGCTTCCCAGGTCGTACGTCCACCCCTCGCCCGACAGCGCCGCGATATCCACCCCGTTGACCTCCAGCCCCGACACCCACGGCACCGCCACCGTCCCCGCGTCCGCCACCTCCGCGCGGTAGACCGTGCCCGCCGCCGCGAACACGTGGGCCCCGTTCGCGAGCCACAGATACACCCGTCCCTGCGCGTCCGGGTAGATATCGTTCGTCCCGTAGCCCGCGGGGAGCGCCCGGAACGCCACCGGCGCATTCGTGTCCGTCCCCTCCGGCAGCGGCACCGTCACCGGCCAGACCGTCTGGCTGGCCCGGTTCGTCGCCGCCGGCACCACGTCCGCCGCGCCCGCCGCCACGCTCCCGCCCGTGAACGCCACCCCGCACGTCGCCCCGTACGATTGCGACCGCCCGAAGCCCACCAGGTTCCCCGGATCCGTCCCCCGCACCGCCGGCACCACCGTGCCGCCCGTGATCGAAATCTCCAGCCCCGTCGATGCCGACGCCCCGCCGATGCCCGCCCCGCCGTCGTTTCCGCCCGTCGCCCACACCCGTCCCCCCGTGATGCTCACCCGGCAATCCCGCGAAAGCCCCGACAGCCCGATGCCCGCCCCGTCCTGGCGGCCCGCCGCCACCACCGTCCCGCCCGAAATCTCCACCACCGTCCCCACGCTCGCCCGGCCGCCGCCGATGCCCGCGGCGGACGTCCCGTAGCCCGTCGCCACCTCGCCGCCCGAAATCCGCACCACCGCGTTCGTCCCGCGCCCGCCGCCGCCGATGCACGCCGCCTGGTAGCCGCCCGCCGACAGGATCCGCCCGCCCGAAACGACCACCTCCGGCCCCGTGCTGGCCTCCCCGCCGCCGATGCCGGCGCCCCATGACCCGCCATCCGCCTGCTCCACCAGCGCCCCGTCCTCCACCGAAACCGCCCCCCCCTGGCCGTATTTCCCCGACCCGATGGCCGCCCCGGACGCCCCCCCGTAGGCCGCGACCGTCCCCCCCGCCAGCGCGATCGACCCCGCCCCTTGCCCGTTGCCCCCGCCGATGCCCGCCGCGTTGTTTCCGCCCCGCGCTTCCAGCCGCCCCGCGTTGGGCTCCTGCCCCTCCGCATCCACGATCCGCAGCGACCGCCCGTCCCCGACCTGCACCCCCGCCGCCCCGCTGCCGCCCCGGAGCACGTTCGTCCCCGCCAGCGCCAGCGTCGCCGAGACCCCCGATCCGAGCTCCAGCGCGGCCGCCCCGTCCACCCCGCGAACGTCCAGCGAGAGGTTGCTCACGGCCACCGTGCACGACGCCGCCACCCGCACGTACAACCCCGACGCCGCCCCCGTCAGCGCAAACGGCCCGCTCCCCGACAGCTCCACCAGATGCGCCCCGTCGTACGACCACCCCGGCCCCGCGCCCATCGCCACGTCATCCCCGTTCACCAACAGCCCCATGCCGTCCTGCGCCGCCGTCTCCACCGCCGCCCCGTCGACCACCGCCGCCACGTACCGCACCTCGCCGCCCGACACCGCCTTGAACCGGTACGACCCGTCCGGCAGCCAGAGATACACCTTCCCGTCCCCGTCCGCCACGATCCCCTCCGTCCCGTACCCCGCCAGCAGCCCCGCGATCCCCGTCACCGGCTCGTCCGCCGCGAACCCCGAAACCGCCACCCGCCACACCGCCGCCCCCGCCGTATTCACCGGCGCCTCGCGGATTTCATCCGCCACCGTCCCGACCGACCCGCCCGACAACGTCACCCGGTACTCGCAGCTGTCCGAGGACCCCGGGCCGATGTTCCAGCCGTATCCGCCGGCCACGGGGCGCACCGTCCCGCCCGAGATGGCGATGGCGGCCGTGCTCCCGTAACCCGTCGTATTCCCGCCCCCGCCGATGCCCGCCCCGTCCCCGGTCCCCTTCGCCACCACCAACCCGCCCCGGATCGAGACATCGCACCCCACCGTGCGGTATCCCCCGCCGATGCCCGCCGAATTCCCCCCGCCGGTCGCCGTCACCGTCCCGCCCGAAATCACCACCGACCCGCCGCGCACCGCGGTCGTCCCGCTGCCGATGCCCGCCCCGCCCTCGCCCCAGCCCGACCCGCCGGTCGCCGACACCGTCCCGCCCGAAATCGTGACATCCCCCGCCTTGCCTTGGTACCCCCCGCCGATGCCCGCCCCGTAGGAGACCCCCGTCGCCGACACAGTCCCGCCCGAAATCGCAACCGTCCCCCCATTGCCCTTGTACCCCCCGCCGATGCCCGCGCTGGAGGCCCCCGCCTGCGCCGTGACCCTCCCCCCCTCGATCGTGACGCTCCCCGCGTTCGTGTACGCCCCGGCGCCGATGCCCGCGCCCCAGCTACCGCCCGTCGCCGTCAGCGCCCCGTCGCCCCGGATCGTGATCGACCGCCCCTCCAGCACCCCCAGCCCCGCGCAGTCGCCGCCGCCCGAGAACGAATTCGTCCCGGCCAGCTCCAGCACCGGCGAATACCCGTTGTAGACCGACACCGGCGTCCCGCCCGACAGCGTCAGGTTGCTGGCGACCATCGTGCAATTCGCCATGATGACGATCCGCACGCTGCCGCCGGACGCCGTCCCGTCCACGACATACGTCATCCCGTTCCGCTGGAGGATCACCTCCTCCCCGTTGCGCGACCACCCGTCCCCGCTCCCGGCCGAAACGTCGGTCCCGTTGACCCGCACCCCGGCATCCTGGGCCCAGGCCACACCCCCGCCCGCCGCCGCGAAGGCCCAAAGCGCGGCCCCCGCCGCCCACGCCGCGACCCACCGTCCAAACCGATTGTTCGTGCAACTCATCGTCAGTTACTCCATCTTCGCCCGCCACTCTACCCCCCTTCGCACGCGCGTGCGAGCTAAAACATACACAAAACCCGCAAAACCCACCCGCCCCGTCCCTCGCCGTCCCCCCCCTCTCCCCCCCGTCCCGTCCGTCCCGTTTGTCCCGTCCCACCCCCCTCCCACCCCCCTCCCACCCCCCATCCACCCCGCCGCCCCAAGCAGCCCCCCCACCTGCCCCCTCCGCCCCGCTCCCTGAAACACTTCCGCGCCACTTCCGGAGGTGCGGCATCCTGCCGCGCCATGGCGTATGAAGCGCGGGAGGAACGCGCAAGAATCCCTCACGCCAAGTCCGCCAAGCCCGCCCAAGGAGCTGGAGGACCGCTGAAGGACCGCGGATGCGCAGTCGGACCGCGGGCGGCCCGCCCGCGAAGCTTCCGAAAAGCGGAAACCAAGCGAAAAGCCCAATGTTTTCTGTAATCTCGCGCCCCGTTGCTCACCCAAGAGGTGCGACTTTCCAGTCGCGCCCCACCGGCTGGAGAGCGGAAGGGATGCGGGAGGGAGGACTGCGGCTGTGCCGTCGGGGCGCGGGCGGCCCGCCCGCGAAGCTTCCGAAAAGCGAAAACCAAGCGGAAATCCCAATGTTTTCTGCAATCTCACATCCAGCTGCGCGCCAGGACGCCGCCCCGCCTCCGAACGCCCGCGCTGCCCGTTCCCCAGCTTCCGCGCCACTTCCGGAGGTGCGGCATCCTGCCGCGCCATGGCGGATGTGGGGCGCAAGAATCCCTCACGCAAAGTCCGCCAAGGCCGCCAAGTGTGCGGGAGGGGAGCGAGAGGGAAGAACTCACGCAGAGGCGCAGAGACGCAGAGGGCTTGCAGGACGCTTTTGCACAAAAGGGCAAAAAGGAAACAAAAGGGCGGCTGGAGTGCAGAAGGGGGTCCATCATTGAAAACCAAGAAAACCGCTTTGCGGACATGGAAAGCGGGAGGACGGCGGATGCATAGTCGGGCCGCGGGCGTCCCGCCCGCGAAGCTTCCGAAAAGCAAAAAACAAGCGAAAACACCAATGCTTTTTGTAATCTCGCGCCAAGCTACGCGCCTGGAAGCCCCCCTCCCGGACTTCCCGCGATGCTTCCTTACAAGCTTCCGCGCCCCTTCCGAATGCGAGCCCGAAAGCCGCCCCGCAAACTCGTCTCTCGTCACTCGCCAGAAGGCGCGCCACCGCATCTTGAATGATTCGATGATTGGATTGACGCGATTGGATTGATTTGATTGGAGAGCCGTCGTTGATACGCCATGCCGGTTTTGTGCTGCATGCCAGGAAACCCAACAACACCGAAACCGCCTACGCCGGCGACTATCTCCATTACGAACTGGTACCATGACGCAATAAAAGAGGCCGCATCCCGTGTCCCTTCCGCCGGGCGGAGTTGTCCGCCCGGCGACTTTGAAAACGATGTCCCGAGTTGCCCAAGTTGTCTCCCCCATCCGCTCTCCAAGCGCGTTCCTGTCCGCGAGGCGGTTTTCATGGTTTTCAATGTAGACATCCCTCCCGCACTCCAGCCGCTCATTTTGTTCCCTTTTTGACCTGTTTGTTTTTCCTCTCCAGCCCTTTTCACCCGAAAATTTTTTCCAATCATTGGAAAACGCCCGAAAAATTTTTCCAATCATTGGAAAAACCGCCCCGTTTTTCCAACCATTGGAAAACTTTTTTCCAATCATTGGAAAATCCGCCATCCCCCCGCGGGCCAGCGGATTGCGCGCCCCTTCGGGGCAACATGCGCCACGTCCTCCCGTTCGCCCCCCGTCCCGTTCGTCCCGTCCGTCCCGGTTGTCCCGTCCCCCCGCCCCCCCCAATCCGCCCCCCCGCGGAGATTCCGCTTGCAGGCGCACGAAAAGAGGGGAAAATATCCCCCGATGAATGCTCCTTTCCAATCGTTTCTCGCCGCGTGCGCGGCGCTTGCCGCGTTCGCGCTGGCGGGTTGCGGGGGTGCCCCGGACGGCCCGGCCGACGCCGCGGACGCCCGCGACGACGGCCCCCTGGTGCTCGCCTTCATGCCCGACATCCCGCCCTACGCCTGCCAGGACCGCGAGACGG
>JAFYAC010000011.1 GCA_017540905.1 Kiritimatiellia bacterium
AGTTTGCAGGGAGGAGCTTCGCACTTCCAAAAACATCCCTCGCAAGCGTTTATCCAGCGTTTTCCGGGTGCGAAGTCTCCTCCAACAAACGCTCCATCCAAAATCTCTCCGTGTCTCCGTGCCTCCGTTCCCTCCGTGTTTTGCGCCGCAGGCCCCTCCTTCAAGGGAAAATCCTTATCTAATCGGCATTCGGGACTGCCCCCGCCCCCCCGCCCCCCCGCCGCATCACCGCGGACGCATCGACGCGACCAGTTCCTCGGGCGTGCAGCTCGCCGTGCCGAGCTTGCCGACGACCACGCCGGCCGCGATGTTCGCCAGCTGCACCGCTTCCGCGAAGGACGCCCCGGCCGCCAGCGCCGAGACGCACGCCGCGATTACCGTGTCGCCCGCGCCGCTGACGTCGTAGACCTCCCGCGCCCGCGTCTGCACGTGCTGCGGGGCCTTGCCGCGCGACAGCAGCAGCACGCCCTGCGGTCCCAGCGTGATGGCCAGGTTCTTCGCCGCCCACTTCTCCATCAGGATGTCCCCCGCGCGCAGCAGCACCTTGTCGCACAGCGGATTGTCCCGCACGCCCGGGTCGGGCAGCCCCGCGATGGCCAGCGCCTCCTTGCGGTTCGGCGTCGCCACCGTGATGCCCTTCATGTCCAGGTCGTGCCCCTCCTTCGGGTCCAGCCCCACCGGCAGCCCGCGCGCGGCCGCCTTCTCCATGATCAGGTCCACGACCGGCTGCGTCACCGCGCCCTTGCCGTAGTCCTCGATGATGACCCCGTCGGCCTTCTCCAGCTCCAGCGCCAGCATCACGAGGAACTTTTCCTGCTGCTTCTTCGTCCACTCGGCGGGCTTCTCGAAATCCACCCGCACCACCTGCTGCTGCTCGGCGATGATGCGCTCCTTGACGATGGTCCGCGCGCCCGCGAACATCAGCGCGCATTCCACGTCCACCTCCGCGTGCTGCAGCAGCCAGCGCAGTTCCACGCCCTCGCGGTCCTTGCCGAGCAGGCCGGCGATCGACGCCCCGGCGCCGAGCGTGCGGATGTTGCACGCCACGTTGCTGGCCCCGCCCGGCATCGACGTCTCGCGCGAAACGCGCACCACCGGCACGGGCGCTTCCGGCGAAATCCTCGTCACGTGCCCGTACACGAACCGGTCCAGCATCAGGTCGCCGACCACCAGGATCCGGCACCGCCCGAACTGCCCCAGCAGCGCCAACACTCTCTTGCGGGTGATGTTCATGCGTCAAAACCCTTCCGCCGCCGCGTCCACGATCTTCTGCAGCCAGGCCGTGCCCGCCCGGCGCGCCTCCGCGCCCAGCCCGTGCACCCGGTCCAGGTACGCCTCCTCCGGCGCCGCCCCCCACGCCGCGAGGAACGCCTCCCGCTCCGCGCATTCCGCGTCCTCGAGCGACTCCAGCCGCCCGCGCAGCGCCGGCCAGGCGGACACCAGCTCCGCGTGCGCCGCCGCCAGCTCCGCGTCCAGCGCGCCGCGGTCTTCCTTCCCGATGGCCTTGGCCACGGCATCCATCCGCTTGATGCGCTCCTTGCGTACGGCGGCGAGCTGCCGCAGCGCCCCTTCCAGGCACGCCGCGCCCCAGGGGGTGCGTTCCATCAGCGGCCTGCGCACCAGCCGGTACCACGCCTGGAGCGCCGCGATGTTCCCCACGTAGACCGCCCCGTGCTCCATGACCCGCCGCACCGACCGGTAACCGCGCGGATACGGGATTTCCCCGCCCGGCAGCGGCCGCGGCACCACCAGCATCCCGGGCTCGGCCACGTCGCGGCGCAGCACGTTGCCGGCGGCCAGCACCGTCCCGTACTCCACGCGCACCGGCCCCGCCATCCCGCCCTGCCCGCCCAGGAACACCGGCGGCTGGTCCAGCATCACCCCGCGCGGAACGTCCCCGACCAGCGACGCCGTCGCCTTGTCGCCCCGCGGCGTGTAGTTGAAGTGGATGAAGGACGAGCCGATTTCGCTGTGGTTCTTCCGGTCCGTCCCGCCCGCCATCAGGGCGTCGCAGAAGTTGATCAGGCTGCCGCCCACCACGAACGGGAGGAAAATCGTCTGTTTGAGCCCCACCGTGTGGGCCATTTCGGCCCCTTCCTCCAGCACCGTCCCCGAGCGCACGTGGGCCCCGCTGCCCATCGCCGCCCCGTCGAGGAACACCGCCCCCGCGAAATACCCGCCCTTGAGCCGCACCTTCTCCCCGAGCTGGCAGTCGTCCACCGTCGAAGGCGTCTCCTCGCCCAGCACGCACCCCGGCCCCATCGACGTCTCCGCGCCGTACACCTTGCAGCCCGCGTGGATGACCACGCCCGGCGCGATCCGTTCCGGCCGCACCTCGTCCCCGACCTCCACCGCCTCCGGCGCCGGAATGGCCACCCCCCGCTCCAGCAACGCCTTGACCGCCGCGTTCATGGACGCACCATCGCCCCGGCGACCACCCCGACCGCCCCCGCGGCGAGCAGCGCGTACACCGTCTTCATCGACCATTTCAGCCCGAAGACGTCGAACCCGACGCTCCCGGTCTTCGTCCCCACCGCCACGATGACCAGCGCCGCCAGCAGCGCCAGCCCGATCCAAATCCGTTTCTGCATGCAAACCTCCAATGCCGGTAACCTTTCTGTCGCCCCCCATCCAACCACATCCCCCGCCCCGCTGGAAACCTTTTTTTGCCCTTTCCCCCCTTTCCGCCCCGGAGCGTGGGATGACCTCACCGGCAACCCCGCCCCCGCCGCCGACGGCTACCGCTTCTTCGGCGCCGCCGTCTCCCTGCCGGAATAGGAGGGAGGATGCGGCGGTCGGGGTGACGCCGCTTTCCGTTCCTTCCGCGGGGGAGCAGGGTTCCGGCGTCCCGCACTCGGGGATTGCGGGCGGGGGCGGAAAGGGGGTAAAAAGGGTCTGTTTCGGTGAAAGGCGCAAGACGATGACGACCATGAGGACAAGCGTGCGGACAGGCTGGCGGTTGCTGCTTGCGGCGGTGGCCGCGTGGGGAATGGCATGGACGGCGGCGGCCGGCGGCGCCGCGGAGGCGAGCGCGGGCGCGGGCGTGCTCGGCGCGGCGGGCCGGAAGGATGGCGACGCCCTCTCCCCCTGCGTCTCGCCGGAGGCCGCGCGCCTCGCCGCCCTCCGCCAGGGCAAGCTGCTTTTCCTGCAGATGGGGGCGGAATGGTGCGGGCCCTGCCTGGGCCTCAGGGAGTACCTCAAGTCGCTCGGCACGGCCTTCTCCGGCGACTACGTTTTCTGCTACTTGGACACCGACAAGGACGCCTGCGGCTTCGACGACGGCACCTTCTCCGGCATCCCCGCGTGGGCCGTCATCGACCCGCGCCGCTTCAATCCCGCCGAACGCTGGGCCTCCGGCGGCATCCTCCACGAGCAGGCGGGCTACAGTGTCTCCTCCGTGTCCACCTGGCTCGATCACGGGCGCGCGCAGTGGAAAACGCTCGGCGCCGCCCCCGCGGCCCTCGTGGCGTCGGCTCCCGCGACCCTCGCGCTTCCCAAAGCCCTCTCCGCTTTCCTCCGTTTTCCCGACGGCACCGAATGCGACGTAAGCGGCGCCGTCTCCTGGAGCCTCGCCTCCGGCACCGCCGCCACCCTCTCCGGCAACACGCTCATCCCCGCCGGCTCCTCCGGCGAAGTGGCGGTCCGTTGCGAAGGGACCTTCTGGAACCGCGCCTTCGACGCCGGGGCGACCGTCCGCGTCATCGGCGGCGCCACCCTCGCGGGAATCGAAATCCAGGGCCCCGCCGTCTTCGATCTCTACGACGAAAGCGCCGTCCAGTACACCGCCGTCGCGGTCCTGTCCGACGGCTCCCGCGCCGAGGTGGACGCCGAATGGTCCGCCGACACCCCCGGCAAGGCCAATTACCTGCAATGCTCCGAGGACGGGCGGCTCTCCTTCTCCCGCAACACCTACACCGTCCAGCACAGCGTGACCGTCACCGTCCACGCCGCCAGCGCCGGGATCGCCGCCTCCCGCGACATCCTGGTGCACGGCCCCGGCTACGTCCGGCCCGTCGGCACCGTGTTCTCCCAGAACGCCCTCTGGCCCGGGGCTGAAGTGGAACTCGTCCCTCAAAAGGTCCAGTGGTGGCGCCACGGCGTTCTCGAGCCTCCCACCGACGACTTCACGGACGTCGAGTTCCGTTGGGAGATGTATTGCCCCGGCAGCGGCTCCCGGTCCGGCGACGGCCCGACCGTCACAGTCCCTGCCGATGCCGAGTCCACAAACAGCTATGCGTACGTCTACCTGAACAGCCGCCCCGCCCGCGAACGCTATTACAACACGCAGTACGACTACATGTACATGGACTTCCAATCCTCCCCGGCCCCGCTCCTCGCCGTGGACTTCGATGCCGGCGGCGGGACCGTGTCCGTTCCACGCATCCTCCGCGCGACCGGAACCTCTTTGGGCGCCCTTCCCGAGGCCACCCGGCCCGGGCATCTGTTCGATGGCTGGTTCCGCCGTCCCGACGGCGCAAAGGTCACCGCCTCCACCACCGTCTCCAACGCATTCGCCTGCACCGCGAAGTGGCTGCAGGTCGTCTCCGTGGACCTCCTCGGCCCCTCCGCCGCGGCCGAACCGTCGAAGTTCGCCCTGTCCGTCGCCTTGGATGACGGCACCGCCCGCACCGTCACCAACGGCGTCGCGTGGGCGCTCGTGTCCGGCGATGCCGCGTCCATCGCGGCGGACGGCACCCTCACGCCCCTCCCCGGCAAGACCGGCGACGTGCAAATCTGCGCCACCGCCGTTGTCGCCGGCGGGGAATACCGCCTCTGCAAGACCGTGCGCATCCTCTCCCCCTCCGACGTGCGCTCGCTCCGGGTCGAAGGACCGGACCTCATCGACCTCTACGACGTCCCCGGTGGCCTCTACCGAGCCTATGTCACGACGGCTTCCGGCGAATACGAGGTCGCGCCCGCCTGGACCGCCGAGGGCATTGGCGCCAGCTACATGCAGATTTCCCCGCTCGGCGAACTCTCCTTCTCCTACAACACCTACACCGTCTACCAGTGCGCGACCGCGCTCGTCACCGCCGCCTGCTGCGGCCTGACCAACACCGTCTCCACCCTCCTCTACGGCCCCGGATACGTCACGCCCGTTTCGTTCACGCTGTCCCAGAACGCCCTCTGGCCCGGCGCCGAAATGGAACTCGTCCCGCAGAAGGTCCAGTGGTGGCGCCACGGCGTCCTCGAGCCCCCCACCGACGACTTCACGGACGTCGAGTTCAGCAGCTGGGAAGTGTATTGTCCCGGCTATGGATGGCATGCCGGCAATGGCACGACCATCACGGTCCCCGCCGACGCCGTTTTCACCAACGGAACCACTTCCGTCTACCTCTATACCCAGCCGGCGCGCGAACGCTACTACCGCTATTCCTCCGGCTCCCAATCGCTCCACTTCCTCGACGCCGCGCCCGCACGGTGGGTGACGGTCTCCTTCGACGCCAATGGCGGCGAAACCGCCTGCACCTCCGTCCGCTACCTCCCGGGCCAGCCTTACCGGTTCCTGCCGGCGCTCTCGCGGAAAGGCTACTCCGGCTCCTGGTACACCGAGGCAAGCGGCGGCAGCCCCGTGACGGCCTCCTCCAACGCCCCCGCCGCCAACGCCACGCTCCACGCCCGCTGGACCGCGAACTACTACTGGATCACCTTCGACGCCAACGGAGGCGAAGGCTCCATGTCCGACCAGCGCTTCTACTACGACACGCCGGCCACCCTGCGCAAAAACACCTTCACGATGGAAGGCGACTCCTTCGCGGGGTGGGCCCTCAGCCCCGACGGCGAAGCCGTCTTCGCCGACGGCGCCCAAATCCTCAACCTGCGCGACGATTACGACGAAATCACCCTCTACGCCGTGTGGCCCAAGACCACCTACGTGGACATTGCGTTCGATCCCAACGGCGGCGCCGTCGGGGAAAAGAGGCGCCGCACCGCGCTCGGCCGTCCCATCCGGACGCTTCCGCTGCCGGTGCGCCCGGGGCATGCCTTTGCGGGATGGTACACCGCCCCCGAAGGCGGCGCGCACGTCCGGCGGGGCATGGCCGTGCCCGGCCCCGCAACGCTTTGGGCGCACTGGGCCGAAGGGGAGGTGCCCTCGTTCACGGACCTCTCCACCACGAACGCCGCCGCCGCCATCGAGGCCGCCGTGGCGGCGGACAAGCTGTTGTTCGTGCTCCACGGGGCCGACTGGTGCGGTTATTGCGCCATCGTCAAGCGGTGGCTCGCCGCCCGTTGGGCGGAAGTCGGACAGGACTTCGTCGTGTACTACTGCAACGGCGACTACGACGACACGATCTACGGCTCCTATCCCCAGTACGGCGTCTTCGATCCCTCCGCCTTCGCCGGCAATTGGCAGAGCGGCTGCCACGCCTACGTAACCGGCGGGTCCGACAGCCTGGTCGAAAACCTCGTCACGGACGCCCTGCGCGCGGCCGGCCGCCTCGGGGAGTGGGGTTCCGTCCTCGCCCCCGTCTCCGACGGGGCCACCGCCGCCGAAGTCGAGGCCGCCATCGTCGCCGCCGGCTTCGCCGACCCCGGCGTCGCCCGCGCCGTCGGAGGCCGCGCGGCGACCTTCAACGCCCTCGTGGATTGGGCCTCCTCCGTCAAGGACGCCTCCGGTGCAGCCCCCGCCGGTGCCTCCGCCGTCATTGCCGATTCCCATGCCGCCGCCGCGTTCCTGCTGGGTGCGGAACGGCTGTTCGCGGACGCCCCGTCCATCGCCTTCGAGTCGCTGGCCGTCCCCCGCGGCGGCGCGCTGGCGGTCATCCTGGCCGTTCGCGACTCCGCCGGCGTGGTCCCCGTCTCCGCCGGGAAGGTCGGAAGCCTCCTCGAATCGGCGGACTCCCCCGCGGCCTGGACGGACGCCCCCTCCGTGGAAAGCTCCTCCACCGACGCCGAAGGCCGCCTCCACTTGTCCCTCGCCCCCGCCAACCCCGCGTCCGCGACCCGCGGCTTCCTCCGCCTCCGCAAGTAGGGCGGAGCCGCCCCTGCGGCCAGGCCGCGCCGTTCATCGCCGGGCCATCCCCCCCCGGGAGAATGTTGCCGTTCGCCTTTCTTACCCCCCCTGCACCGTCCTTCCGCCCCCCATAATCTTCATGGGATGAAGAACGCTTGGAAACATCGGAAAACAATGTGTTTTTTTGTAATCTCAAAGATGACGTTCCATTCCCTGAATTTTCCACTCATCCCGACGGCCAAGATGTCCCACGTGGGAGGACCGTGCTTTGTCGAGGCCGCCGTGGGACTTGATGAAGGAAGGGAACGGGGGCAGAATCCGACGGCAATTCGACAACGAAAGGGCCGCAAGGGCCCGGAAGGGATACTGCGATGAAACGTGCGAAAATGTGGATGCTGGTTGTGGGGGCGGTGGCGCTGTGCGGGGCGGTGGCGGCGCGGGGGGCGGGTGTGCCGGGCGGCTGGACGGAGTTCAGGGACCCGAAGGGGAATTTCACGATGAAGGTGCCCGAGGGCTGGACGGTCTCGTCGGGAGGATTCGACCTGGGCCTCTGGATCCATGCCTGGGATGCGAAGCGGCCGGAGCTGGGCGTCTTCTCGCTGCTCAAGACGGAATGCCTGCTGATGAACCGCGAGTCCAAGGAATTCTACGAGCCCAAGCGGGCGTTCGGGCTGTACGCGATGTTCGCGGACATGATCGTGGCGGAGAAGGTGGAGGATTTCTATGCGCAGTTCATGGAGTTCTGCGCCTTCGCCGCGAAGTGGGAGCAGACGTACCGGGGGTTCGCGTTCCCGCAGGTCGCGGGATTCGAGCTGGTGGAGAAGCGGCAGGCCCGCACGGCGATGTCCGGGGTGGCGCTGGACGACGCGGTGCTCCGGGGAACGTTCACCGACCCGCTGACGAAGCGCCGCGGGGAGGGGTTGTTCACGGGCACGCTGTGCCGGGGCGTCGTGTTCGGGAACGTGGGCTGCAACATGATGTACAACATCTCGGGGGTGACGGCGCCGGAAGGGGAGTTTGGGGCATATGCGCCCACGCTGGCGAAGGTCCTGGGTTCGGTGTCCTATACGGAAGCGTTCGCGGCGACGGCGATGCGGGATTTGCAAATCCAGGCGCAGGGAGCCGCGCAGCTGAACCGCACGCTGCAGGAGACATCGGATTTGGTGGTGCGGGGCTGGGAGGAGCGCCAAAAGGGCTTCGACGCGCGGGTGGGGAAGCGGGCGGATGCGACGCTGGGCTACGAGCGCGTGGTGGACGAACGCGGGGATGTCTACCGGGCGTACAACGGCTTCATGGACGATCCCGATCGCTCGAAGGGCTTCACCCCGGCCCCGGACGACGCCTATTCGCGCCCCTTGTCGGGCACAATCGAGCGGTAACCGGAGTCTGACCAAGGGGGAGGCCAATGCGTGCGCGCCATGCGTGAGAGTATGGGCAACATTGGTTTCTTTCCGGGTGTTTCCCATCCTGTCCATCTGGATTTCCCCTCGGAAACCCGGTGGACAAGTCTCCCGTGGCCGTGTAACTTCCGTGGGGTGCAGCGTGTAGGCAGAATGTCTACCATCTGCAGAAAAAAAAGCGAGACAAGCCCATGAGCGGACATTCAGGATTCCAGGCCATTGGAAACGGGTACCGGCCGCCGGTCGTCCCGCCGCAGGTCGGCGGGACCGGCGGGGTGCACAAAGCGCCGCCGTCCGGCGGGGCGTCCGGCGCGGTGGATGAGGGCGGTCTGCCCGGGGAGGGGCAACCGGTCCGCGCGGACGCGAAATCGCTGTCCGGGAAGCTCGACGCGCTTCTGCTGCGGGCGGCGGAGTACTCCACGAAGGCGGTTTCGGCCAAGAAGGTTTCCAAGGCCGTGGAGAACACCGGGCTCGCGCGCGGCGAACGGGCGCTCCTGGAAGGGCTCGCTGACCGCGCGGCGGCGAGTTTTGCCGCGCTGTCGCAATTCAGCGGCAAGCAGATCGCCGCCGCCCTCATCGCCCGGGAGGGCGCGTTCGAGTGGAAGGAGGGCGACGCCGTCGCGTCCGCCATCCGCCAGGCGCTCGACGACCAGGCGGAGCTGGCCGAGGCCCTTCACGGGCTCGCGAACGATCCGCGCGTGATGGGGGGCGCCTTCGAGGCGGTATGCGACCAGGCGCTCGCGGCGGACCGGCGGCAGAGCGAGATCTTTTCCCTGGCGGTCGAGCTGGCGGACGCGGTGCAGAATGCCGGGAACGATCCGGCGCTCAACGCGCGTCTCGACGCGAAGCTCGCGGAGCTCCTGCCGCGCCAGGCGCTCTCGATGCACGGCAACGAGGCGGCCATCGAGCAGCTCAAGACCAAGCTCCAGCCGCTCGCCGACCGCCTGGAGGCGTTCAAACAAAAGCCCGACGCCTCGATCTCGGGCGAGGAGTTCGCCGCGTACTCGCTGGAAGTGGCGGAGGCCGAGAACGCCCTCGCGCGCGGCATCGCCGAAGGCTTCCCCACGGGCGACGGCGGCCGCTGGGAGCCCGACCACGCCTTCCTGTCGGCCGCCAAGGCGCTCGTGGGCGCGGCGAAGCAGTTCCTCGGCGACGTGCGCAAGGAAATCGGCCTGCGCTCGCTCGCCGCATTCGCGAAGGCCGCGTTCGCGGTCCCGAACGACTTCGTCCCGGCCTACAAGGAGAACCTCGACGCCATCCGCCCGCGGTTCCCGCGCCTCGCGGCGGTGGCCGAGCTGCGCCACCGGCTCGACGAACTCGCGAAGCGGTACGTCGAAAAGCCGGACGACCGCCTCCTGTCCCGAATGGAACAGGCCGCGAAGGAGATGGCCGCCATCGGCGAGCCCAAGCTCCGCGAGGAGCTCAAGTTGCTGCGCGCGATCGGCCCCCGCCAGTTCCCGGACATGACCGACGACGACTGGACCGCGTTCACGGCCGAGATGTCCCACGCGTCGGGGATGGTCTCGCAGGTCGTCCACTTCAAGCTGATGGCGAGGAAGATCGACCACGGGATGTCGCCCGAGCAGTTCCTCTCCACCTCGTCGGCGCGCCTGCTGGTGGAGGGGCGGTTCTCGTTCTCCTCGCTCGTCGAGACGCGCATCCACGGGATGCCCGACGCCGACGTGGACCCCACGATCGACGACACCCACATGACCGCTTCCACCCCCCTCGGCCGCGGCAACACCAGCGCCGTGTCGCTGGTGGAATACGACGACGGGCGGGAATTCGTCTTCAAGCCCGAGGCCCAGGGCCGGCTGGGCATGGGGTCGCTGCAGCTCAGCCAAGGCTACGAGCCCACGGTCAAGGTCGCCGACCTCAACATCGCCACCCAGCGCACCGCCGACGTCCTGGGGCTGGACGACATCATGCCGCATTCCACCGTCGGCTCCCACAAGGGGCGGTTCGGCGTGTTCATGGAGAAGGCGCCGGGCGCGGAGGCGGCGGCGTTCGCCGAGGGCAAGGCCAAGACCGGCCCCGGCAAGCTCTCCGCGTCGCAGGTCCGCCGGCTCCAGGACGCCGACCACGCCAAGGTCGCCGGAGAGCTCCTCCGCAAGACCAACCGCCTCGAATGGTTCGACCTGATCACCGGCCAGGGCGACCGCCACGGCCGGAACTACATGGTGGACGTCGGCGACGACCTGACCGTCGAGGTCAAGGCCATCGACAACGACCAGTCCTTCCCCGCCTACCGCACGGGCCTGCGGACCTACCGGCTCGAAGGCGCCGCCGCCGGGATTTTCCTCTCGAAGATGGATGCCGTCCTCAAGGCCTATCCCGCAAAATACCACGACGAAATCCGCAACCGCCTCGCCGCCGACCCCGGCATCCGGAAGTTGCCGGGCGGGGCGCTCTCCATCGACCCGACCCAGTTCAAGAACGCCGAACTCCACTGGGTCCTCAAGGAGGCCGTCGGGCTGCACGGCACGACCATCCCGGACTTCATCGACCAAGACCTCTACGACCGGTTCCAGACCCTCAAAGCCGGCCCCGCCCGCGACCGATGGATCGCCGACCTGCGCGCCCGCCTGCCGGAGGCCGCCGTCACCTCCGCCATCGCGCGCCTCGACGAGGCCATCGCCCACGCCGAATCCCTCAAGAAGGCCGGCCGCGTCGTCGCCAAGGCCGACTTCGCCAAGCGCGACGTCCAGTCCCGGCTCCTCGCCCCGCAGCTCGCCGCGCCCCCGTACCCCATCCAGCCGACCGCCGACAAGCGGTTCCAGGTCCAGTCCGGCGATCTGCAGACCCATGCCGTCCGCCAGACCCGCTCCCTATTCCGGCGCGACCTCTTCTCCGCCATCTACAAAAAAGGCTGGCTCCAATGAGCGAAGACCGCGCCGAAACCATCGCCCTCCTCCGCCAGGCCCTCGCCTCCTTCGAAGCGGGCGGCGACCCCGTCCCCTACGCGGCGGGCCACGGCCTCCAGAGCCGGCGGTTGCGCTTCGAGTGGGACGAGCCCGTGCTGTCCATCGACCTCGACCTGCCGATCGACCGCGTCCTTTCCGACGAAGACACCCAAGCCGCCGACGCCGCCGAAGCCGCCGCCGCCCTCCGCATGGCGCTGCTGCTGCTGACCGCCGCCGAGGAAGGCCTCCTGGCCGTCGACGGCGAAGCGCGCCTGGCCGTCGCCCACGACGGCGAAACCGCCTCCTGGGCCTCCTACGCCCCCGACGGAGAACTCCTGGCCGACGGCGACGACTGGGCACCCCTCGTCGCCCGCCTCGCCACCGCCTTCCACGACACCTCCGACTCCCCGGCCGTCACCGTCATCTGGCCCTGACGGCGCCCGCGGGGGGAACATGGGCGGAATTGCCACGGCATCCGTTTGCGCATGAGGCGGGGATGATAGTGGACCCACCTCTGGAATCCCACGAATGCAAGGCACAAGGAGGGCGGACGCGCAGAAGCGCGTCCCTCCCCCGGAGGTGCGGCTTTCAGCCGCGCCATGGACTTGGACATTGGGCTCGGAAGGATGCCGCCCTCCCGGAGAGGCGCAAGACCTTCTGAACAACCATCGCGCGACTTCCGGAGGTGCGGCTTCCAGCCGCGCCGCTGGATGGGAGAGCATAGGGAGACATGGACATTTTCGGCCGCTTTTCCATCTCCATGCCCCTCGCGTGCGGGCCGCCCGCGCCCCCGGAATCCACCTGCTTTTCCATCCGTTTCCCCCGCAATGTCCGCCCGCAGGACGCACCGCCCGCTCCTACTCGTCACTTGTCACTGCGCCGGCCCTTTTGGATTGCCAAGCGCCCTCCCGCCGCGCATTCTTCCCTCCATGCCCCCGTCCTCCACATCCACGACCGCCCCCCAAGCCGCCACCTACACGCAAGGCCCCATCGGCCGCACCATGATCCGCACCGGCTTCGCGATGCTGGCGGGGTCCCTCGCCGTGCACGGCTACCACCTGGCCGACGCCTGGTTCATCGGCCACCTCCCCGGCGCCGAGCCCCTGGCCGCGATGGGCTACACCCAGCCGCTCGTCATGCTCGTCGGCTGCCTCCTGCGCGGCTTCACGGGCGGCCTCATGATCACGACCGCCCACGCCATCGGCGCCGGCGACGCCCCCCGCGCGCGCCGTCTTGTTGCCGCCGGCATCGTCCTCAACGTCATCCTCGGCATCGCCCTCATGCTTCTCGGCATCCGCGCCGGCCGCCCCGTCCTGCACCTCTTCGGGGCCACCGGCGAAGCCCTGTCCCTGGCCCTCGGCTACATGGACATCTGGTACGCCGGCATCCTCACCGCCGCCCTCTCCATGATGGGCAACGACCTGCTGATCACCGTCGGCGACGCCCGCATGGCCAGCGCCGCCATGATCCTCGGCATGGCGCTGAACATCCCGCTCGACGCCCTGCTCATCTTCGGCGCGGCCATCCCCGGCACCCCCTGGACCGTACCCGCGATGGGCATCCGCGGCGCCGCCCTCGCCACCGTCCTCGCGCAGGGCGTGGGGATGGCCTTCGTCCTCTGGCTCCTCCACCGCCGCCACCGGATGCTGGCGTTCCGCGGAGTGACCCTGCGCCCCCTCCTCTCCGCCTGGCGCACGATTTCCCGCTACGCGATCCCGTCCATCCTCGGCATGATGCTGATGCCGGCCGGGCAGGCGGTCCTCACGCGCGTGACGGCGGCGTTCGGCGACATCGCGGTCGCGGCCACCGCCGCCATCGGGCGTCTCGAAGGCATCGCGTTCGTCTTCCCGATGGCGCTGGGCATCTCGCTCTCCCCGATGGTGAGCCAGAACTACGGTGCCCGCCGCTACGACCGCATCCACCAGTGCCGCCGCTTCGCGATGCGCTTCGCCCTGCTGTTCCTCGGGACCATGTCCGTCCTCTACGCCTTCGCGGCCCCCGTCCTCGCGCGCGCCTTTTCGAGCGACCCCGAGGTCGAGCGCCTGATGGTCCTGGGCCTGCGCATCATCCCGTGGGGATTCGCGTTCGTCGAGATCCACCGCTACACCGGAATGTTCTTCACCGGCTGCGCGAAACCCGCGGCGGCCGCCTGGTTCAACGCCTTCCGCATCGTGGGTCTGCTGATCCCCTTCTCCCTCCTCGCGATGGCCTTCCATTGGCTCCCCGGCCTCTTCCTGGCCCGCGTGGCGGCCGACCTCCTCGCCGGCGCCACCGGCTGGTACCTCACCCACCGCCTCACCAAATCCCTCGCCTGATTCCCCTTCCAAAAAGCCAATCCGCGCGCACGCCTCCCCCCTTGGTTGGCCCGCGAACATCCCGACCGACCGCCCCGGACGGTACATTTTTTTCGCCCCCCCTCGCAGATTGTGGTAATGGAGAGAGGATTGGAAGCGACAATGTAGGTATGACCCGGAGAAGCACGCCATGAAAGCACGATTCCGACTCGCCGCCGCCACCGCCGTCCTCGCGCTGGTGCTTGCCGCCGCCGCCGGCTGCGCCACCCGCGGCGCCCGCACGGCCAACTCCGGCGTTCCCGCGCCCGTGGCGGACGCCGAATGGCATTCGCTCGTCAAGAGCGGACGCGCGGCTTTCCTGCGCAACGACTTCAAGGCGGCGCTGCCGCTGTTCGCCTCCGCCGCCAACCGCTCGCGGGCGCTCGACGACCCCAACGGGCTCGCCGTCGCGCTGCTCGACCAGGCGCGGTGCCTGGAGGAATTGGAAATAGTGGACATCCTCGCTGCCCGCGACAGAGAGGCGTCCACCGCCACCTCGGTCGGCAGGGAGGATTCGTTCATGACGGAACGATTGCGCCTCCTGGACGATCTCCGCGCTTTGCGCCCCGACCTCCGCCTGTCCATCAAGAGACGCGCCGAGCTCGATGTCGCGGTCGCCGGTTTGCCGCGGGAGTGGACCGAATTGGCCGAGATCGTGGACCGCACTCCACCTGACGTCCTTTCTCCTGCCGACCGCGCCCGCCTTCTCTTCGCCCGCATCGAGCCATTGGATCCAGACGACCCAGCCGCCGCCTGCGACCTCCTGAAGGAGTGCCCGCCCGATGACGAACTTCCGCCCTCCCTGCGTGCCTGGCGGCAAATCATGAGCATCCTGTATTGCGGGGCCGACGAACTCGAAACCCTCGAATCCGTCGTGGCCATCTATCGTGAGGCCGGGCGCGCCGACGGGGTTGCTTTTGCCCTGTCCAGCGACATTTATCAGTCTATCCGCTCCCCTGACCCCGTGCATGCGGGCGACATGCTCCTCCGTGGTGCCGCCACTTGCCACGCGCTTGGCTATGTGCACCTTGCCGCCAGCCTTCTCGACCGTGCCGAAGCGGTCGACAATCCGGCCATCCGCGAGCGCACCGAAAAACTGCGCGCGGGCCTGCGCATTCCGTCCACCCATGATTCCGCCGAACCGAAAGGAGATTCCAAGCCATGAAACAAAACCGATTTTTGCCGGCCGCCGCGCTCGCGTTCGCGCTGGCCGCCGCCGCGGTGCACGCGGCGCAGATGAGCGTGCAGGTCCAGAACAGCGTCCTGCGCGACAAGGCGTCGTTCCTGGGCAAGCCGGTCGGCAACGTCGCCTACGGCGACCGCGTGGACGTGCTGGCCTCGCAGGGCGACTGGCGGCAGGTGCGCGCGGCGTCCGGCGCGGCGGGCTGGATCCACGGATCGGCCCTCGACAGCAAGCGCGTGACGCTCTCCGCCGCGTCCGGCGGCGACGTCCGGCTCGCGGCCAGCACCGACGAGGTCGCGCTCGCCGGCAAGGGCTTCAGCCAGGAAGTCGAAACCGCGTACAAGAAGCAGAACCGCTCGCTCGACTACGCGTGGGTGGACCGCATGGCGACCTTCAAGGTCACCGACGCCGAAGCCCTCCGCTTCCTCCAGGAAGGAGGGCTGGAGCCGTGACCCGCCGCATCGCCGTTGTTTCCGCCTTCGCCGCCGCGCTCGCGTTCGCCCTCGCCGGATGCGACACCGTCAACCAGCTCGTCGAGGTCGGCACCAGCGCCGCCGTCGCGTCGGGGCATCTCACCGCCAGCCAGGCGCAGAGCATCAACAAGTCGGCCGCGGCCGTCGTCAAGACGTTCGAGGACATCACGCCCGAGCAGGAACACTACATCGGCCGCACCGTCGCCGCCACCTGCCTCTCGCGCTATCCCGCGCAGGACGACGCCCGCCTCAACGCCTACCTCAACCTCCTCGGCCAGACCCTGTCGCGGTTCTCCTCGCGGCCAGAGACGTTCGGCGGATACCACTTCCTGCTGCTGAAGTCGGACGACATCAACGCCTTCGCGGCGCCGGGCGGGCTGATCCTCGTCACGCGCGGCCTCGTGGACTGCTGCGCCACCGAGGACGAACTCGCGGCGGTGCTTGCCCACGAAATCGGCCACGTCCAGAACCGCGACGGCCTGCGCGCCATCCGCACCGGACGTCTCAATTCCGCGTTGACCACCCTCGCCGCAGAGGGGGCCAAGAACCTCGCCGGACCCGAACTCGCCGAGGTGACCGCCGCCTTCGATGAAAGCGTGTCGGAAATCACCTCCACGATGATGAACAGCGGCTACGCCCGCCGCCAGGAATTCCAGGCCGACGCCGCGGCCGTGGGCATCCTCCGAGCCGCTGGCTATCCGCCGTCCGCCCTCGTCGCCATGCTCCGCAACATGGAAAAGCGCTGGGATCCCTCCCGCCACGACTTCGCCGCCACCCACCCCTCCCCCTCCGACCGCATCGCCCAGCTGGACAAACTCGTCGCCGCCCCCTCCTCCCCCGCCTCCCCCGTCCGCACCCGCCGCTTCCTCGCCGCCGCCCGCTGAACCGCAAAGCCGCTTCTCCCCACCTCTCGCCCTCCCCTTCCCCGGGAGGGCCGCGCTTCGTCGCGGCCGTGCGGTCGGGATACCTCTGGGGCACAGTTTTTCGCTTTTCCGTGTCATTCCTGCAACGGGACGACAATTGGGTGGCTTGCTGCCCCGCCCGTCCACATGCGGATGGATTGTCCATGGATAGCGAATCCCGCCCATGGTTCTTGCACTTGGACGGGTGAGACACCCGTCTCCCCGGTGCCATGTCCCATTCGGGACATGCGATGATTCAGCCCCCTGTAGCCCCACTCATGCCACTTCATGGCAGTCCCTGTTTTGTTACTATCTAAGAATGAAATCCACCCACTCCCCCCATGACATATCCCATATCGGCTTGGAGTCCCCACTCACCACCTCAAAAACTACATTGACCCCCATTTGCACAAAGGGAGAAATCCTTGCTTCCGCAGCCTGCATTGGTGTCATGGCGGCAGAAAATCCTTGTTTAATTGGAATGTGAGCCACATCCGCTGCCACAACTGTGGATTTGGTGATTGCTTTGGTTGCAGCTTCAGATGCAGCCAGCTCGGCATAAGGTTGCATTCTTCCCAACATTTTGTCCGAAGGATCATCGGCAACAGTTCGGTAGGCGGCATATCCAACACCAACAATCGTCGAGGCTACCGCATATTTGGCTTGGACAGCCGTTTTCGCGCCAATGATGGCACCCTTCACCCCCGCATCCACAGCGGTCTTGCCCAATTCAGCCACATTGGATAATACGAAATTGCGCAACTCCGTTCCAGACATGCCCATGGATTTTCCAGCCCGATAAGAGCTGGCCCCCACCGCATAGCTTCCTACACCATAAATTGCTGCATCAGCCACTGCCAACAATGTAATGGTTGCGGTAATCACAAATTCACCGTCAGAATCCGTATACGCTAACGGATTTCGCCCTGCATACGCATACAAATTCAAGTCCAGAGCATCACCGATCCACTCATCCGGGAACTCCATCCCCAGCGGGTCGGGCGAGGCGAACGAACCGAAGCGAGACAGCATGGCGCGGGCTTCGAAATGGTGCATGCCGGTTTCGGCGTCGAGTTCCTTGCCGGCGAAGCCCCACTCGCCGGCGACGTCGCCGACGGAGGCGCGGGTTTCGCCGTTGGGCCAGTAGGCCAACGCGCCGAGCAAGGAGCCGTCGCGGCCGGTGAGGCAGTCGGTCGAGCCGAGGGCGTCGGCATGAATCCAGCGGATGCCGGCGGGCGAGAGATTCCCGGCGGCGGCGCGGGTCTTCCGCGAGACCTTGACGAACGCGGCGGCAGACGGGGGAATGTCGTCCAGCGCGTTGGTTCCGCCATCGACCCCGGAAACGCGCGAGGCCCACTCCGCGCGTCCGTCGGGAGCTGCCCCGGCAATCGTCCAGACGGCGTCGGCTCCGGCCCGTTCCAGCGCCTTGGCGGAGACGCGCCGCCCGAACGCGACGGGATGCACGCCGGGTGCCAGCGCCACGCCACCTCCCTCCGCCGGTGCCATTCCTTTCCAGACGCCCATCCAGGCCTCCGGTGCGTCCACCATGAACACGGAATCCGCACGGACGCTATCCCCCGGCACCGCGTCACGCCAATCGTCCGCCGCCGTGTCGAACACGCGGACTCCCCCATCCGCCGCGGCAGTACCGAACACGTCCCGGACGGTTGTCCCATCGTCCGGCGTCCCGGCGACGCCGACAAGGTTCCATCCCTTGCGGAGGGGAATCCACGCGCGGGCCATCCCGGACGTTCCCACGCGGTCGCTGAACCGTGCCACGGGCACGTTGCCCCGCCGCGCACACTTGACGGGCAGGCCGTCGCGCAACTCGAAATCGGCGTCCACGTACAGGACGGAACTTTCGGTTCCCTCCCGCGGTACCACCCGCTTCCACACGCGCCGCCCGCGCCAGTCACGCCGGTATTCGGCGCGCATCGCCCCGTCCTCCGCCGCCGCCAGCCGCCCCCGCGCATCCCATTCGAAGCGCATGTCCCCGCGCCGCACGAGATTCCCGGCATCGTCGTACCCCATCGACTCGCCGGACGCCGTGGCGACTAGGGCCTGCGGGCCGGGAGGATCGCCCGGAAGACGTCCCCCGCGGCCGGAACCACCGGCAACGCCGCCATAGCGCATTTCGCCGAGGTCGGTGTCGCCTGTCCCTCCCGTCTGACGGACAAGGTTCCCCGCATCGTCGTAAGCCATCTCCAACGCCAATCCGGCAACAGCCCTCCCGCTTTGGGAGGGCCGCGCTCCGTCGCGGCCGCATGCCAAGCGCGTCCCTGACACGCTCAAGTCACTTTCCATCGACTCGGCCCGGACAAAGCCGGGCCCTCCCGTTTCCAAGCCTTGCGCAGTGACATCGCCACGGGAGGGCCGCGCTTCGTCGCGGCCGCCGGCCCGGACGGAGCCGGGCCCTCCCGAGGCGGAATCCGCGCTTTTTGAAAACGGTTCCTGTCCTCCCGCGACCTCGTCGAGACGGAACTCCACCAGCCGCGACAGTCCATCGTAGCCCATGGCGCGCCCCGCGCGGAACGGTCCGTCCCCGGACGCTCCGGCGAATGGCGCTTCATCGCGCGCATCGCCTATTCCCAAAACGTTGGAAAGCCGGTCGTAGCTGTAGTCGAAATCGCACAGCGTCTCTCCGGCGGTCTCGCCGGCGCCGGCGACCCGCACGCGGCGTACGCGCCGCCTCGGATCGAACTCCCAGGTGGCGACGGTGCCGTTGGCGTTTTCGGCGCGCAACGGCGCACCGTCGGGGGCATAGCGCGCGGCCTCCAACAGCCCCGGAATCCGCGACACCATCCCCCGCGCATCGTACACGGTTTCCACGCGGTCCCCGTCGGGATATGTCCTCGCCACGGGCCGGTCCATCGCGTCGTAATCCCATGCCGAAAGGAAATCCAGTGCCTGCCCCGTGCCGGGGTGGACAATCCGTTTGACGCGCTCCCCGACGAGTCCTCTCGGCGTGTAGCCCGTGAACTCGGCTCCGGTGTCGTCCTCGACCCATGCCAGCCGCCCCGCAGTGTTGGTGAAAGCGGGGAACTCCGCCGGGGGTTCGTCGTAGTGGTAGCGGACGGTGGGAGGGACATCCATGGTCGCACTGTCGGCACGGGCGCGACGGAGCGCGGCCCTCCCGGAGGCCATGCCGGACTCCAGGCGCGTTTCCTCCAGCACGCGGTTGGCCCCGTCGTAGGCATAGCGGACCACCGCCCCGCGCGCGTCGCGGGTTTCCACGAGATTCCCCGCCCCGTCGAACGTGCGTTCGAAGGTGCCCGCGTTGGGGTCGTGGACGAAAATCCGCCGTCCTGCGCCGTCGTGGCGGTGGCGCCGCGTGTTGCCCATCGGATCGGTGACGGACACCAGCCTCCCCCCGGCATCGTAGGTGTAGCGGATGGGAATCTCGCGGACGGTCCCGCCCTCCCGCAACCGTCGCACCAGTTGCACCAGCCGCCCCAAGCCGTCGGTCCGCCGCGTCGCAGGGGTCGCCGCGTTGGGGGAACGGGGCTGGGTGTCTTCGGCATCCCATTCCTCGGTTTCCAGAGGCAGGTGGAAGGCAAGCGACTCCGCCCGGGCCTCCGGCGCGTCTTCCGATTCGGGTGGCTGCAGGGTCCGCGTTTCGCGCCCCATTTCGTCCCGCCAGCTGTCGACGCACGCGGCGTCCCCGTCCGGCAACCGGTAATCTTCCACGCCGTTCTCGAACGGAAGGAAGGCCCGCGCAACCTCGCCCCGTGCCGTCCGGCACACGGCCCCCGCGTGGATCCAGTGCCCGGCATCCGCGCCCTCGGACACGGTCCCGAACTCCCGCCCGCCGCCGTCGGAATACGCGTGCGACACCAACTGTCCGGGCTTCCCCGACTGCTCCCGGTTCCGTGTCGTGGTGCGTTGCAGCCCGGACTCGCCCGTGGCCAGCCGCCCCGTCGCCAACCGCCCATCGCGTGCGTATGAATACGCCAGCTTCCGCACGGGATCCGCCAACCGGTATTCCCATTCGACCGTCGGCAACGCCGCCGTGTCCCCCGGCTTCACCAATCCCACCGGACGCCAGAACGAATCGTACAGGCATCGTGTCACCTGCCCTGCCGGATCGGTTGCCTTCAACAAAACATCCCCGCCCAAGTCCCATTCGCCTAACGTCGAAAGCTCCTTTCCATCCCCGACCTCGACGGTTTCCTTCACGACGTGCGTATGGAAAACAGCATCCCACTCGAAGCGCCGTTCGTGGCCCGCGCCTTCCTCCGTCCACGCGCCGTCGCGCTCGGCCACGGGATTTCCCCAGGCGTCCCAGGCGGTCCGCCCCGTGACGATGGCCGCATCCGGCGCCACCCGCGGGTCGCCGACCGCCGCTGTTGCCTCGCCCAACGGCGGGGGAACCGTCCCGGCGTTCAGCGCTTCCTCGACCCGCGCAGGCAGCCCCCGCCCGCCAAGCCGGCCCAGCGGGAGCCCCGTGAACGCCTCCCCGTCGTAGTAGGTCCGCCGTTCCGACACGAAGGCCCCGTACTCGTCCGTCACGCGCTCTCGGCAAGGCTTGCCGAGAATCCACGCATTCAAGTCGATGGCGTAATCCGTCACGGTGAACCGTTCGTCGTCAGGCGTGGTACTGGCACTTGTCTTGCGCTCCGGCCGCGACGAAGCGCGGCCCTCCCCATCGGATGCATCGCCTTGGGAGGGCCCGGCTTCGTCCGGGCCGTCGTCCGCGGGGCTCGACTGGGACGCTCCATCCACGCCTCTTGCGTCCGGCCGCGACGAAACGCGGCCCTCCCCATCGGATACATCGCCTTGGGAGCATCCGGCTTCGTCCGGGCCGTCGTCCGCGGGACTCGACCGGGACGCTCCATCCACGCCCCTTGCGTCCGGCCGCGACGAAGCGCGGCCCTCCCCCGAAACCACGCCCCACTCTTTCTTTCTGATTTCGTTGCCGAAAATGTCCGTTTCGCTCTCGGTGAGCACTACCGCCGGGGCCCGTTCCGGCGCGCGGGAATCCCTCCGACGCAACGCGTCGTTGGCTTCCGGCATGGTCGTCCGCGTCTCCGCCACCCACACCTGCGAAACCGTCCGCCCGTCCCGCGTCGACGCCGGAACCGACCATTCAGGATGCTCCTTGCCCGCCGCATCCCGGTACGTGCATCCGCCCTCAGGACCGTGGAGGGTCCGCACCCGCCAATCGGTTTCCGTGCGGCTGAACACCTCCCCGTCCGCCGCGAATTCGCCCGGCACCCGCCGCTCCCTCCCCGCGTCTTCCAGCACCGCGATTTCGCTCCACAGCGGACGCCCCTTCAGCGGTTCCTCCTCGTAGCCGCGCGTTTCGTCGAACTCGTCCACCATGCCGTCGCCGTTGTTGTCCAGTCCGTCGGGCATGCCGGTGTGGAAAGCCGTCCGGGTCACGCTCCCGCGGTGGCGTTCGTCGCCCCGCGCGACCTGTTCCGCGAAGGCGAACCCGCGGAACTCCCGTTCGAACGCGTCGTACCACCCGTCCGCGTAGGACAGCTCCGTCGTCTCGCGGTCCTCTCCCTCCTCCATGTCCAGGTCCACCCCGAACAGGCGCTCGATCTTCGTGACGGCCAGCGACGAAAACGGCAACCGCGTCCGCCACGGCCTACCCGCCTCCCGCGCCGCAATCCGCAGCTCGGTCGTTGTGGCATGTTCCAGCCGCGTCCGCACGCCAAGGCCGTTGTCGGTCTCCACCAGCACGTTCGGCTTCGTCCCGGGCGCGAAGTCAAACCACTCCACCGCCCACGCGCCCTGCGCCGGGCTCCAGTTCTCCCACACGAAGTCGGTCGTGCCGTTGCCGTTCATGTCGGCCATCCGCAGGACCGTCCTCCCCGCCACGAACTCCGGAGTCCCGTCCACTTCCAGTGCCTCCGAGAACGAGAGGTTTCCGAGATTCACCCAGTAGCGCAACCGGTCGTAGGCCACCGCGACCACGTCGGAAATGCCGTCCCCGTTGACGTCCGCGATCCGGACGTTGTCCTCCTGGACATCCCCAAGGTCGATGTCCCGCGCCATTTCGGTGCGTGTTCCCCACGCACCGTTCCCGCGGTTGGGCCAGAAGTCGATTTCCAGCGACCGCCCGAACACGGTCTTCCGCACGAGGTCGAGCAACCCGTCCCCGTTCATGTCCGCGAGCTCGACGTTTCCGTTGGGCGTCCCGTCCGCGTTCGCGAACTGCACGTCGTCGGCCCACGTGATGCCGCCGGTTTCGGGCTCCCCGAAGAGATATATCCCGCGCTCTTCCCAGCGGTCGCCCCGGTTGAGCCAGTACAAAAAACCGCCCGGCGTCGTCCGCATCCAGTCCATCCGCCTGTCGCCGTCGAGGTCCAGCGACCGCACGTCCGCGTCCCCGAACCCGAACGCCGGCGGCGGCCCGCCGAAGTCCCGCTCCCCGCCCCAGGCCGCACGGCCCCCGCCGTCCGCTTCCGCCGCGAATGCGTTGGGATACCACGTGAAGAATCCCGACCCCGCCCCGCCCTTCTGCACCAAATCCACGCGGCTGTCGCCGTCCATGTCGAGGAGCTGCACGCCCTCCTGGTCCAGCGTCACGCCCGTCGGCCATGCCGCGAACGGCTCCGCTTCCGCGAACGCTCCCCGCCCGCGGTTCCACCACACCTCGTGGCCCCCCGTCAGCGGGTCGGTACGGAAGAAATCGGGCAACGCATCCCCGTCGATGTCCGCCAGCGCCATGTCCGGGCTGCCCAAGGAGTACGGCGGCCCGCCCGCGCACCGCCCGAAGCCGCCCGCCCCCGGCGCGAACGGCTCGTACCCGAACCTCAACGGCGGCAGCCACGATGCCTCGGCTCCCGCCCGCCCATCGTATTGCGTCACCCGCCTCAGCAGCGAAAACGCAAGCGGGACGCCCGTCCCGACATCCACCCCATCCCCCTCGCCGTATCCGAGCGCATACCGCCGGATGATCCGCCCTTGGCTGGACACCCGGATTTCGCGGCACCGCCGCCCCGTCGTCTCCGCAAACCCACCCAGATGCGACGTGAACGCATCCTCCCTCGCCTCCCACTCGAAGGCCACCTCGTGCCGCGCCTCGCTCCCCGCCGCACCCCAGCGAATCCGCGAGGGATAGAGCCGCCCCGGCGAATCCTCGAACGTCGCATAGCTCCACTCGATGCGGTTTCCGTGCACATCCTCGGTCGCCTCGACGTACCACGCGAACGTTGACCCGAACGCCCCGCCCGCCTTCTTTCCCGTGCGGGCCGACGCCGTCGTGCCCAGCCAGTGGCGCATGCCGTCGCGCTGCCGCACCACCCAGCCGTCGCCCTCTCGAAGGGCCCGCGACCAGTCCGATTCGATTTTCCGCCGCCACGACCCGTCCGAAAGCGGCACCAGTTCCGCCCCGTCCAGCAGGAACACGTCCCCGTCGCCGTAGGTCGGGATGCCCTTGGCCGTCCGCCTGCGGATGTTCATCGGCTCCCAGTTCCAGCCCAATCCGAACGGTCCGTTGCCGCTCCCCGCGTTGTAGGCGAGGGCGATTTGCGGCGCCAGCCCCGCTGTCCCCGCCGGGACCTGGATGTCCACCCGGTACGCCGCCGTCCCGCTGTTCAGCTGCGGTTCGAAGCCGCTCCCCAAGCCCTCGATCGAACCCGGCCCGTCCGGCAACGAAATCTTCTCCACCCCCACGCCCGTCTTCCCCTCGTCCGCCCCATGCGCCACCACCGCCGCCAGCAGCAATGCAAACACCGCCCAAAAACCTCCCCGCCGGGAGGGCCGTGCTCCGTCACGGCCGCCGCCCAAAGGACTCGTCATGCGTGCACCTGCCACGCCCCCTGTACACGGCCGCGACAAAGCGCGGCCCTCCCCTGCTCCGCGCTCCCTCCCAGCACTCCCAGCACGCGCCCGGGAGGGCCCGGCTTCGTCCGGGCCGCCGCTCAAGGGACTCAACAGGCGTGCATCTGCCACGCCCCGCGCACACGGCCGCGACAAAGCACGGCCCTCCCCTGCTCCGCGCTCCCCCCCAACACTCCCTGCACGCGCCCGGGAGGGCCCGGCTTCGTCCGGGCCGCCGCTCAAGGGACTCAACAGGCGTGCATCTGCCACGCCCCTCGCACACGGCCGCGACAAAGCGCGGCCCTCCCCTGCTCCGCGCTCCCTCCCAGCACTCACTGCACGCGCCCGGGAGGGCCCGGCTTCGTCCGGGCCGCCGCTCAAGGGACTCAACAGGCGTGCACCTGCCAGCCCCCCCTCACTCGGCCGCGACAAAGCGCGGCCCTCCCCGTTCCGCCCATTGTGCATTGTGCATTCTACATTCTGCATTGCTCTCTCACCGGCTCGCCGGACCCGGTCCCGCGGGGGGCCGACCTTCGCCGCCCGCCTCTTCCAGCAACCGTTCCGCCGCGCCGTCCGCGCGCCCGATTTCCGCATCGCCCCGCAACCCGTCCACGAACTGCCGGTACGCATCCCGTTGCGCCTCCTGCACCATCCGGCGCGCCACGCCCGCCCGCGCAGCCTCGAAGGGCGTCGTTTGCGCCGACCGCACCTCCAGCCGCTGCACCCAGTACACCGCGCGGTCCGTCTCCAGCGGTCCTTCCACCGACCCCATGCCCCCGGTCCCGAACAGCGCCTCCGTCACCTCCGCCGGATACCGCCGCTCGGCCCGCCCTTCCGCCAACCAACCCGTCACGCCGCCCACCGCGCGCGCCGACGCATCCGTGCTCCACTTCTGCACCGCCTCCGCGAACCCGGCCCCTCCCTTCTCCTCCAGCCAGGTCGCCGCCGCATCCCGCCGCGACTCCCAGTCCGCCGCGTCCTTGGATACCTCCAGCACCCGCCCGCGCCCCACCGCCGGACGCGTGAACTCCTCCGGATGCGCCTCGTACCACGCCTGCATCGCCGCCTCGTCCGGATCCTCCCCGCGCACCTCCCCCACCCTGCGCGCCAACAAGCGCTGCACCGCCATCGCCCGCACCGTCTGCACGATGTCGTCCTCATCGAAGATTCCCTCCCGGCGCGCCTCCTCCGCCAACAAAACAAAATCCTCCGCCTCCGCCAGCGCCCGTTCCGCCGACTCCCCGTCACGGATGGCATATCCCCCCTTCGCCGCCGCGCGCACCGCATCCGCGACGGTGACCGGCGTCCCGCCAACCCGAGACAGCGTCCCGTCATCCGCCCACGCAACGCCTCCCGCCAGAACCAGCGCCACTATCGCCCATTCAAACGCTTTCATCATGCACCCATCCTTTCACCACACTTTCCCCTCCCGGGAGGGCCCGGCTTCGTCCGGGCCGTTTGTCCTTTGGACACGACAGATTCGCCCCTCCCACGCCCCTCCCACCCGGCCGCGACAAAGCGCGGCCCTCCCCGCTCCGCGCCCCCTGTGCCTCCCGGGAGGGCTCGGCTTCGTCCGGGCCGTTTGCCCTTGGGACACGACAGACTCGCCCCTTCCACGCCCCTCCCACCCGGCCGCGACAAAGCGCGGCCCTCCCCGCCGTCGCCCCCCACCTTCGCCCCATCCCCAGCCCGGGAGGGCCCGGCTTCGTCCGGGCCGCATCCATTCCACATTCTGCATTGTGCCTTCCGCATTGTGCATTGTGCATTTCCCCTAAAACCCCGGAAACTCCGGCGGATTCCCGTACGTGTACGTGAACCGCACCACGATGTCCTTGATCTTCGAGAAATCAATGTCCTTGTTCGCCGGGTTCTCCGTGTCGATCTTCAGGACCCACTGCGTCGCCGCGATGGGACGCCCCTTCAGCCCGGCGACGCTGAACTCCGCCGACGGACGCCCCCCCGTCGCCCCGTTGATTTTCGCGGGAATGGTGATGCCATACGCCGTCCGGTCCGACCGCCCCACCAGGAACGACAGGTGCATCAAGTCGTCCGCCCACGGCGGTTCCGCCCAGAAGCGGCGGATGGACACCAGCCCACTCTCCGTCAGCGTCACCTCGGCCACCTGCTTTGTGCTGAACCCGCTCTCCGCATAGATGTCCACCGCGATGGTGTCGATGCGCATGTTCCACCGTTCCGCCGTCGTCGGGAACAGCGAGTTGTCGGCGATGGTCGTCGCGAACGTGAACTCCAGCGACGGATTCTCCACGTTCCAGTAGTTGTTCGTCCGGTGCCCCGCCAGGTACGTCCGGAACGCCTGCACGCTCTCCGCCATCGTCATCTCCCCGTTGTCCGTGCGGAACCCCAGGATGTCCTCCCGCAGGGAAATCGGTTCCGCCGTCACCGGCCCCGCGTTGTTCGGACCGCGCACGCTCGTCACCGAAATCCGCCGCAGCTTGCTGTCCCACGCCTTCAGCGCGTCCAGGTAGTCCTTCGCCTCGTCCGCGCACGTCGCGTTGAACAGCGAATCCAGCTGCGTGAACTGGTCGAACAGCGGATTCTCCAGCGACGCCGACTCGTTGCAGTTGATCGGCACCACCACCGGGTTCTGGTACGCCTCCGCCCACTCGTATTCCAGCGTTTTCGCCAGCCTGTACAGCCGGTCGATCGCGTAGTCCATCTCGCTCTCCGCCCGCTCCATCGCGCGCGACACCACCACCCGGAACGACGGATCCTGGAAGTACAGGTCCGCCGCCGTCTCCCGCGTGTGCGCCAGGTCCGCAATCAGCCGATCCATCCGCGTCAAAGCGTTGTCCAGCTGGAGTTCCGCCACGGCAAGGGCGTTCTTCTGGCGCTCGACCTGGATTTGGAGATTCGTAAGTTCAAGAAGAATGGTCTTTATTTCAGCCGCGGCATTGACCCCTTGTACAGTCAACTGTTGCATGGCCGATAACATGTCCTTTGTTGAGTTAATTGCCCCCATTGCCGTTCCCCAACCAATTTTTGTCCATGCTTCATCGCCCCACCCTGCAAAAGCCATGCACCCTTGAAGAACACCCAAAGTGAGATCCAAAGCCATTAACTGCTCTGTGGTACTTATCGTGGTATCAACAATCGTTGCGGTCGCCCATTCTGCGATTTTCACACGCTCAAAGACATTCTTCACACTCTCCACCGACTGCAACAGCGCCATCTGTTGGTCCAGCACCGCCAACACCAGCTCCCCCAACTCTCCCAACGCCGCCGGATCTGCATTCGGATAGTTCTCCTCCAGCGACTTCACCCTCGTCCTCACCGCGTTCTTGAAATCCCGCTGGTCGTCCACTGTCGCCAAGTTGTTGTAGAGCTCGGGGTCGATGTGAGTGAGGTTGTAGAGGGGCGTGATGTAGCTCGCCCGCTGGTTCAGCAGCTCCGCCCGCAGCTGCGTCTGGTAGCTGTCGTAGGTCCGGTCCTCCTGCCGCGCCGCGACTTCCGCCTCCCGCACGTCCGCCACCGCCTCCTGCGCATCCTGGTAGATGGCCGAAAAACTCTCGTTGGGAATGAAGTCCCCGTTGTCGCCGAGCGGCGTGAGCCCCGCGTTGATTTGCTCGAACAAGTCCCGCGCATTCTTCAAGTGCGCGAGGCACAGGTTGCCCTCGTTGAGCTCGAAATCGTCCTCGCTCTGGCACGCCGCCAGCAGCGCCATCCCCAGATAGCTCTGCAACCCCGACTTCTTGCACTCCTCCTTCGCCTCCTGGCGCGCCGTCTTGTCCGAAAGCGACAGCCGGAACAGTTTTTTCGCCTTCTCCATGCTCCCCAGCCCCATCCGTTCCAGGCATGTCGCCATCTGCCAGTATTCATTCTTGATGGGCACCGGATACGGGCTCAGCGACGGATCCAGGAATGAAATGTACCGCGGAAACGCCGGATACGGCTCCGCCCCCGGCACCGCCCGCGACCGCAGGATATCCGGCCCGTAGCGGTAAATCGCGTTTGCGGGATAAATCAGCGCCGCGTAGAAGTCCAGCAACGCCACGTCGATGGCCTGGGTCTCCTCCCTCACTCCCGGCGGTGCCGGCAGCGTCTCCGGAGGGTTCTCGGGATCGTACTCGGCCATCCGCGGATACTTCAGCCGCAGCGCCTCCGTCAGCCGCGAGTTGCCCAGCAGCACCTGGCCTTGCAACAGCTCGTTCGCCGTCTCCGCGAACGTGGTCCGCAGATCCGGATCCGCCGTGTCGCCGAACAAGTCCGCCGAAGCTTTGTCATAGGCTTTTTCCAGATGGTGGAAATAAACGTAGCGGTCCTCCTGCCCCTTCTCGTCCACCCCGCGCGCCGAATACGCTTTCACGATGTCGCTCCACGTGTATTCGTCCGGGAATCCCTTCCGGTAGGCCCGTCCCAGCGAGAGCTCCCCTTTGTCGTCCTCCACCACGATGTAGCCCGCCTTCGTCTCCGACAGCTCGTTGGTCGCCGTCTTGTCCTTGTCCAGCACGTAGCTCACCGTCAGCGTCACGTCGAACGCTCCCTTGCTCCGGTAGGCATGCGTCGCGTTGCCCTTCGTCCCCTCCTCCACCGACCCGTCCCCGAAGTTCCACCGGTAGCCCGTGATCCGTCCCGCCTGCCGCAACTCCGCGTCCGCGTAGAACCGTGCCGTCGCCGTCCCCGTTCCCGTCTCCAGCGACATCAGGCGCGGCCCCCCGGAAAAATCCACCGACAGTTCCGCCGTCCTCGCGTTGTACGGCCGGATGACCAGCTCCGCCTTCGTCCCCGCGTCGAGACCGTAATAGTCCTCCGTCATCCCCTCCTGCACCAGTTCCCGCCCGTCCGTCGCCGTGACCATGAGCCGCGGCAGCACGTGACGGAACCCGTCCTCCTCCACGTCGTTCGCGTCGAACACCGCGTACCATGTCGCGTCGATGCCCGCCGCCCCCGTCCCGCGCGCGTCAACCGTCCCGTCCCCGTCGAAGTCCCACGCCCACGACGCGATGCTCTCCCGGGGCAGTCCCTTCTCGCCCAGATAGTGGAACGTCACCGCATCCCCCCCGTACACCCGCACCGGCGTCGCATAGAAACGCAACTCCGCTCCGTCCGCCAGCGCTCCCGCCGCCGCCATCCAAGCCAGCGCCGCCGCCAAAACCATCGCATTTTTTCTGCTCATCGCCTGCTCCTGTCGTTCGTCAAATCACGTCACCAAAAACCCCGGCCCGGACAAAGCCGGGCCCTCCCTGCTTTCCTCCCCCACCATCGCTCTATCCTCTTCCCGGGAGGGCCGCGCTTCGTCGCGGCCGCTGCGCATGGCTCGCCACAGGAACGTCCCTATCCCGCCCCACGGACCCGGCCCGGACAAAGCCGGGCCCTCCCTGCTTTCCTCCCCCACCATCGCTTCATCCCCCACCCGGGAGGGCCGCGCTTCGTCGCGGCCGCTGCGCATGGCTCGCCACAGGAACGTCCCTATCCCGTCCCGCGGACCCGGCCCGGACAAAGCCGGGCCCTCCCTGCTTTCCTCCCCCACCATCGCTCTATCCTCTTCCCGGGAGGGCCGCGCTTCGTCGCGGCCGTCGTCCCCAAAAGCGAACTGGACACCCGTTCCTTTTTCTGCCATCCTTCCCCCATGAACTCCAGTTCCCAATCTTCCCCACCCCTCCCCTCCCGTCGCCGCCCTTCCCGCAACTCCGTCCATGAACGCCCCGGCGACCGCCGCCCCGTCATCCTCTTCGTGACCGCCGTCGCCGACCACCGTCAACCCGTATTCGCCCATCCAGACGCCCACGCCTGCCTTCTCGACGCCTGGCGTGCCGCCAAAGACTGGCTGGTCTGCCGCTATGTCATCATGCCCGATCACATCCATCTCCTCTGCTGTCCCGGCGCGCTCCCCGTTCCCGATTTCCACCGCTGGATGAAATACTGGAAAGCCAAAGTCTCCTTTTCCTTCCCCCTCCCCCACTCCCGCCCCCTCTGGCAACGCCAATGCTGGGACACCCAAATCCGCGCCGGCGAACACTTCTCCGCCAAATGGGAATACCTCCGCGCCAACCCCGTCCGCAAAGGCCTCGTCGCCACCCCCAACGACTGGCCGTATCAGGGCGAACTCTTTTCCATCCCCTGGCGCGACTGACCACCCATCCGCCCCGCATCCCGCTTGCGGGGAGGGCCGCGCTCCGTCGCGGCCGCAGTGCATGGCTCGCCCCAGGAACGCCCCTGTCACGTCCCGCGGACTCGGCCCGGACAAAGCCGGGCCCTCCCTGCTTCCGCACCGCCCACCCGCTTCGCTTCCCGCTTGCGGGGAGGGCCGCGCTCCGTCGCGGCCGCCGGGCATGACTCGCCCCAGGAACGCCCCTGTCACGTCCCGCGGACTCGGCCCGGACAAAGCCGGGCCCTCCCTGCTTCCGCACCGCCCACCCGCTTCGCTTCCCGCTTGTGGGGAGGGCCGCGCTCCGTCGCGGCCGCCGTGCATGGCTCGCCCCAGAAACGCTCCTATCCCGCCCCACGGACCCGGCCCGGACAAAGCCGGGCCCTCCCTGCTTTCCTCCCCCACCATCGCTCCACCCTTCTCCCGGGAGGGCCGCGCTTCGTCGCGGCCGCCGTGCATGGCTCGCCCCAGGAACGCCCCTGTCACGCCCCACGGACTCGGCCCGGACAGAGCCGGGCCCTCCCATGCCCATCCATTACACATTATGCATTGTGCATTATGCATTGTTCAGTACGTCGGGTCCACCTTGATGATGAAATTCACTGCGCCGGATGGCGGCTGGACGGTGTCCGAACGCCCGTAGATAGGTGAGGAGCGAGAAGCATCAAAATTGGCATTGTGGCTACCGCCTGTGCCTCCACCATAGCCATTGCTACTTGGAATGGCAAAGACACCGTTTACCACGCCAAGATGTCCAATACCTCCCACTGTCCCTGTAATATTCGGCAACCCCGCCTCCACATATTTACCCACCTTGTGTTCCCCCGCCCCCCACAACGTCCGGTTCCGCAAATCCGGCAACTTGAAATACGTAACCCCATTCTCCGTGATATTCGTCTCATAGCCCCACGTCGTCCCGATATTTGCGAACAGCTTCGGATAGGTAGTGGAAGCCACCGCCCGCCCGTCGCACAGCAACCAACCAACAGGAACATTTTCCGCAGGCCCCGCAAACGGCATGATAATTCCCGGGGGCAGAAATGCTGACGCCAGGTCGTTCTTCATTGCTGCGGACAGATGGTCCGGCTCGATGGCCCCGTCGGCAATTTTCGCGGACGTCACGCTCTTGTCCGCCAACTTTGCCGTCGTCACGTTCTTGTCGGCAATCTGTGCGGCCTTCACACTCTTGCTCGCAATCCTTGCTCCCGCGATATACCCCGTCCTCGGGTCCGTCGCCCCAGATGCCAGGATGGCGCTCCAGTCAGCCCCCCGCAAGGACTCGCTGTCCTTGGCGAAGAACGCCGGCACGATCATCTGCCGCGGCACCATCTCCGGGTCGGCCGTGTTGGCGTTCCCGTCCGCGTCGATGGTGATGCCCAGGTAGCGTGTCTGGGTGAAATCCTGTCCGTCCAGTGCCACGATGGAGCCGAGGAAGACGTTGACCATTCCATTGACCAGCCCCACGCCCGTGTGCCGCTCGGTCCAGAGGGCGGTGCCGCCCACCGGCGCGTCGTAGAGGTTGAACACGATGGTGTAGGTCCCCTCGGAATAGGGCGTGCCCGCCTGGTCCGTGAGACGCCCCTGGAACGGAATCACCTGCGGCGCCGGCGCCGCCCATCCCATCCAAGCCCACGCAACGGCCATCGTCGCCACCCATGCCATTTTCATCTGCTTTTTCATTCCACGTTTCCTTTCACCTTTTCATTCGAAATCACGTTGCAACCCGCTTGCGGGGAGGGCCGCGCTTCGTCGCGGCCGTGCGCAAGGACTCGCCCCAGAAACACCCCTCCCACGCCCCACGGACTCGGCCCGGACAAAGCCGGGCCCTCCCATGCGCCCTCCCCCATTGAGCATTCTGCATTCTGCATTGTGCATTGCTTTCTCACGGTTCCCTCCGCCCGCTCTGCAAATAGAATCCCTGCGCCCGCGCCGCATCCTCCCCGAACACGAACCCGCCCATCGTGCACTCCATGCGGAAACGGTCCGGCCGCAACGCATCCGTTTCCCAAGCGTCGAAATACCGGTCCCAAGGCTCCTTGTCCACGGCGTAATACGGCGTGTCCGGCTGCACGAAGAAATCGGTGTCCTCCGCGCGCGGATTGAATGTGTCCGGGCCGACCGGATACCGGTCGATGTCGAACGCCGCGCAATCGCGGTGGCCTTCCATCAGCCGCCACGTTCCGACATCCGTGCTGGACGTCCCCCCCAACCCTGCGCCCGCGCCGACAAACGCGCAATCCAACAGGCAATACCCGCCGCCGGCCGCGTTCGGAACCAGCCCGTTCGTCGCCGCGCCGCCGCCGCCCGCCGTCTCCTGGCAGAGACGGAACGTGCCGAGGTCCAGGTTGGCGTCTTCCAGCGAAAACCTCTCTTTCGCCACCGTCGCGTTGGTCCAGCCGGGCTTGAGGAACACGATGCGGTAGTCGTTTTCGGTCAGGCCGTCGATCCGGAATCCCCCGTCCTCGCCGGTCGCCCCCTGGTGGATCAGCGTGGTTCCCGAGAGCGCCCACGGCACGCCCGGCATCGCCGCCCCCGTCGCGTCGTCCACCACGCGCCCGCTGGCCGAGTGCGTCACGATGCCGCCCAGGTCCAGCGTCCACGAGTGGAACCGGCCGCGCTCGCCGCTGCTCGCGTTCCACGCAATCCGCAGCGTCCACGTCCCCGCCCCGTTCTCGCCGTCGAAGTCCGCCAGCGTCCACGACGACGCCATCGTCGCCTCCCCGCGCGCATGCAACGTCGCCACCGTTCCCGACGGCGACTCCAGCGTCACGGTCAGCGACGCCGGGTCCGGAAACTCCACATCCAGTGTGGCCAACGCCGTCTGAACCTTCACGGCCTCTTCCACCACCACCGTGCGGACGAGGCCATCCTCGCTGGATTGGCCGATCAGCCCCGATTCGTCGTTGTGCTCGTTGTAGATGCTCCGCCGCGTCGGATCGAACGTCCGCCGCTCCAGGACGAACGTCCCCTCGATCAGGATTTTTTCGTCGTTCGGCAACAACCCCTGCAACGTCTCGGCATAGCTGCCCTCCAGCGTGTTTTCGTCCACCCGCGTCCCGCGCAGCGTCACGCCGCGGCGGATCGGGGACGGAAACGGATTGCCCACGTCCAGCACGCCGTCGCCGTTGCGGTCGCGGTCGCCGTATTCGCCCGCGCCGTCCCCGAACGTGTCGTACGGCGGCGCGTTCCGGTCCGCCGCCGGCAGGGTGAACGTCGTCGCCAGCGAGAAGTCGTTTCCGCTGTAGAACACCCCGTCCATGAACACGTCCTTCGGGAACAGCAGCGATGTCTCCCGGTCCACCACCGCACGGAAGCGCGTCTCGTCCGTCCGGTCGCTTTCCATGAAGAAGCTCAGCCCGAGGTCCACCTTGCCCAGCGAAATCGCCTTGCCGTCCACCGTCGCCGCCGTCGCGTAGCCTTTGAAATCGCCCGCCGCCGTCGCCACGTCCAGCTTCACGGTCAACCGCTTCTCCACGCCCCCCGCGCGAACCACCACGTTCGACGAAACATGCGTCCCCGGCTCCAGCCCCGACCGGTCCGCTTTGAGGTATGTGTACGCCTTGGCCGAGGCCACCACCCCGGAATCCGGGCCTTCGACGGACAGCCACGGCACGTTCTCCTCGACCGACCAGTTCATCGCTCCGCCGCCCGCGTTCCCGATGGTCACCGGCGAGAGGTCCACCCCCGCGGGGAAATGCACCGTGTCCTGCGTCCATGCGTCGTCCACGATTCCGTTCCCGTTGAGGTCGCCAGCCGTGTCTTCCTCCCCCGCCCATTTGACGCGCCGCCCCGCGTAGGCCGCGTCGCTCCCCGAATACGGGACCGCATCCTGGAGCGGCGCCGCATCCACGTCCGGGACCAGCATGACCTCCGGCTCTGGTGCCAGCTCGATGCCTTCCTCCGCGAAAACCCAGTAGCCTCGCCCCGGCTCAACGCTCTCCACGTCCCTCCGCTTCGGCAAGGCCGTCGCGTCGTAGCCCGCAAACGCCTTCGTCCCCGCCGCGTCGAACGTCCACACCTGCCGCACGGCATCGAACGCCCCGCCGAACAGCGACTCCAGCCCCGTCCCTTCCAACCCCGGAAATCCGGCGAGATTCCATCCGGGGACGAGCGACACCGCCCCTTCCCACGGCTCGCCTTCCCCTTTCCACACGACCGCCTCGTCCACTTGCACCCACCAGCCGCGTCCCGGCCCCACCGTCGCCAAGTCCCCTTCCCAGCCCGGAATCCCGCCCTGCCACGTGCGCCATTGCCCCGCGGCCGCGTCGTATCCCCACACCGACCGCAATACGTCGGGATTCTCCAGCCCGGACGCCCACTCTTCCACCGTCGTCTCCCCTCCCACCTGCCACGAAACCAGGTTCCAGCCCGCCTCCAGCGGCACCCGCTGCACCGCCCCCTCCGCACCCATGCCCGCCATTGCAAAAACCACCGCCAAGCAAGCAAGCCACCGCACCCCCCATCGCCTCCCCGCACCAATTTCCGCTTGCGGGGAGGGCCGCGCTCCGTCGCGGTCGTCGCGCACGGCTCGCCTCTGGAATGCCCCTGTCGAATCCCCCAGGCCCGGCCCGGACGAAGCCGGCCCCTCCCAGGCCGCCTCCCCAATTGTGCATTGCGCATTCTGCATTGTGCATTGCTTTTTCATTCCGCCACCTCCACATCGACCCGGAAATACCCCCCGTCCGCCGTCCCCGTCCACGGCAATTCCACCTCCCCGCCGCCGTCGGCCCCTTCCGCCGTCGCCACCGCTTTCCAGCCGGACGTGTCGCCCAAGGTCTCCGCCCGCATCAGCGAATACTTCCGGCCCGCCGCCCCCGGACCGGCCTTCACCGACACATCCCGTCCGGCCACAGCGATCGACACCACCCCGAACACGCTGTCCTCGTCCAGCGGGTCCGTCCCCGCCACGTATTCCTCCCAGTTCGTCCGCCCGTCCCCGTCGTTGTCCGCCGTGGCGTCGTCTTCCACCGAATTCAGCCCCTCGTGCCCGTTGCGCCCCGCCGCGTACATCGCCTCCCACGCATCCGGGATACCGTCCCCGTCCGCGTCCCCGCCCGTGAGCGCGCCTTCCGCAATCCGGTAGGTTCCCCACAGCACCTGCCCGCGCCCCGCGGGAATCTCCAGACCGGCTTCCGCCGTCTCCAGCGTCTCCGCCTCCGCCCCCGTTTCCTTGTCCACCACCACCAAACTCACCCGGTCGTTCGCCTTCGCCGTTCCTGCCAGCCGGGGCGCGGCCCCGTCGTCCATCGGAATCCGCATCACGAACGCCCCCGTCCATCCCGTCACCTCCGTGGAAGCCAGCGTCGCGCCGTCCACCACCGCCCGCACTTCCAGAGTGCGCCCGGACGGTGCATTCGCCACCGATCCCACCACAATCGTGTCCGGCTCCGGAATCCGCCCATGCGCAACGGCCGCGACCGCCGCCAGGACCAATCCCGCAACCCACCATCTCTTTGACATCCGTTCCATGTTCCGTCCATCCTTTCCAAGCCGGAACCCTTCGCCCGGGCCCCGGCCGAAACACGGCGTGGGACCGCTCGAAAACCGCTCCGTTTTCCTGCCGCCGCGGCGGCGGGATTGTCTGTAGCATCCCCGATTGCCTTCCCAACGTCAATCCCCAAAACCACGCACTCAAATCCCATGCATGATGCCCCGGCCATTTCCCGCTTGCAGTCCCGTCCCGTTTCCGCACAATGGCTCCCAGCGAACGATGATTCATCCCACACCCCCATCCGGCAGAACGTCCTCCCGCGGCTTCACGCTCCTTGAAGTTCTCGGTGCGCTTGCCCTGTGTGTCCTGCTGGCATCCGTCACCGCCACGGCGGTCGTGCACTCCGGCGGCTCCGTCCGCCGGGCCATTCGCCTCCAGGACCAGGCCCTCCGCCTTCGCGCCCTCCATGCGCAGGCCCGGCTGCATCCAGCGGGGCTTGCCGATGCGGCGGCCCCATCCCCCGCCTCCCCTTGGCGCGTGGCCATGGAAGAACGCCTCGTCCCCGCCCCGCCACCGCCCAAATCCGTGGCACTCCGGCCCGGCCGCCCGGCATCCCCTCCCCCGCCGCGGCGCTGGACCGTTCTCACCCTCCACGACTCCACCGCCACGCTGCGCCCCGTCCAACTGGAAATCCTGGAACCCGCCCCATGACCCAACGCACTCCCCGAAAAACCCTCGTCGTCCTCGCCGCCGGCCTCGGATGGAACCTCATCGAGCGCCACAAGCCCGCGACAAAAATCGCCTTCCGCCCCATCCTGCCCGGCCCGCTCTCGCTGACGTGCCCCGCGCAGGCGACGCTCCGCACCGGCCTCCTGCCCGGCGCCCACGGCGTGGTCGCCTCCGGCTGGTACCACCGCGACCTCGCCCGCCCCTACTTCTGGGAGCAGTCCGCCGCCCTCGTCCGCGGACCGCGCATCTGGGACGCCGCCCGCGCCCGCGGCGAAACCGTGGGCATGGCCTTCTGGCAGCAGAGCCTCGGCGAGAGCCTCGACCTCGTCCTCTCGCCCAAGCCGATCCACCGCCACCACGGCGGCATCGTCATGGACTGCTACACCCGCCCCGAGCCCCTCTACGCCGACCTTTGCCGCGCCATCGGCCGGAAATTCGACCTCTACCGCTACTGGGGGCCCCTCTCCGGCGAGCGCGTCGGCCGCTGGGAAGCCGCCGCCGCCGCCGAAATCCTCCGCCGCCCCGACGCCCCCGACCACCTCTTCCTCTACCTCTCCTCCCTCGACTACGCCCCGCAGCGCCACGGCCCCGACTCCCCCCAGGCCGCCGCCGCCCTTCGCGAAACCCTCGCCCAGCTCGAACCCCTCCTCGACGCCGCAACCACCCTCGGCTACGAATGGCTCGTCACCGGCGACTACGCCATCGAGCCCGTCACCCTCCCCGACGGCGCCGTGTTCCCCAACCGCGCCCTCCGCGACGCCGGACTCTTCCACACCCGCGCCGTCGCCGGCATGCTCTACCCCGACTTCTACACCTCCCGCGCCTTCGCCATCGTCGACCACCAGATCGCCCACGTCCACGTCCCCTCCCCCTCCGACCGCCCCGCCGTACGCCGCCTTTTGGAACACCTCGACGGCGTCGACCTCGTCCTCGACCCCGGCGCCCAGCGCGCCCTGGAGATCCTGCACGAAACCCGCTCCGGCGACTTCCTCCTCATCGCCTCCCCCGGACGCTGGTTCGCCTACCCCTGGTGGACCTCCCCCCGCCAAGCCCCCGACTACGCCAACCAGATGGACATCCACAACAAACCCGGCTTCGACCCCTGCGAACTGCATTTCGCCTTCCCGCCCCCGCACACCTCCCAGAACACCTCCCGCATCCGCGGCACCCACGGCCGCAGCGGCCCCGGCCACGAAGTCGCCGCCGCCGGCCTCTTCCCAGACGCCCCCGACTTCCTCTCCCTCGCAAAATCCCTCGCCGCCCGGTTCGCCTGAACCGCTTGCATGCCGATTCCCCGCGGCGCGGCTGGAAGCCGCACCCAAGGGAGGTTCAAGGGACCGCGCGGGCGCGCGCCGCGGCATCGAGCACCCCGAGGGCGTGGTAGACGGCGATGCCGACCGCGGTCGAGAGGTTGAGCGAACGCACGTGCTCGGTGCGGATGGGAATGCCCAGCACCGCGCCGGGATGGGCTTCCAGCAGGGCGTCGGGCAACCCCTGCGTTTCGCACCCGAACACCAGGGTGTCCCCTTCGCGGTACTCCGCCCGGTCATGGCGCCGTCCGCTGGCCGTGCTGAACAGGTGCATCCGGCCCGGCGCCGGCGCGAGGGCCTCCATGCACGCGGCCCAGGAGGGATGGACCTCGACGCGGATGGCGTCCCAGTAGTCCAGCCCCGCGCGCCGGAGTTTCGCGTCGTCGAGGCGGAATCCCAGCGGTTCCACCAGGTGCAGGCGGCATCCGGTCGCCGCGCAAAGGCGCGCGATGTTGCCGGTGTTCGGCGGGATTTCGGGATTGACCAGCACGACGTTCAGGGGCACTTGCGGCCAGAGGAAATCGTACTCGGCGATGCGGTGGTGCGGATGCTTCACCACGCCCCCTCAGTTCGCGCCGGCGGGCACCGCGACGTGGATGGGCAGCTCCAGCAGGCGCGACGGGCGCGCATAGGCATCCTGGAGCTCGCCATCCGCGAACAGGTGCAGCGTGTAGCCGTGGTAGAGGCTCTCGTGGGGCGCCGCCTGCCGTCCCCCGCCGCGCCGGGCCGCCGGCACGATGTACGTGGCCTCGAACGGGATGCCCCCCGACGGGGCCGCGCCCGCCGTCCCCAGGCGCAGGGGCGATTGCGACACCAGCGCCTTGGTCGGGACGGGCTTCCCGTCGGGCTTCTGGTCGTAGAACGTGACGTACAGCTCCAGCTCCTCCGCGCCCCCTTCCGCCAGCTCGACCTTGCCGCGCAGGATGCGCATTTCGGCGATTTCGCTGTCGGAGGGCATCTTCTGGATCGAGGAGTCGGCGATGCGCACGCGCCGGGGCAGGGATTCCGGGTCCACGCCCGCGTGGCCGCCGACATCCTTCTGCTGCCTGAGCTGCCGCTGGAGCCGCCGCCCGGCCTTGATGATTTCGTCGCGCGCGGGGTCGTCCTTGCCGACGAGGCCCAACAGCTGCCGCCAGCGCCCGTAGGCCGCCTCGAGGTCGCCCCGCGTCTCCAGCAGCTGGGCGTGGTACATGTGGGCCGGCAGGTAGCCCGGCGCCATCTTGTGGATTTGGTTGAGCAGCATGACCGCGCGCGGATAGTCGGAGAACTGGGCCGCGACCTTGGCCTGGGAAAGCATGCTTTCGAGGTTGTCGGCGATGGCATCCGTGAGGGCCACTTCCGGCACGTCGGACATCACGTCCCCGAGCTGCGCCGGCGCGAAATCGGCCCCCGCGAGCATCTCCCGGAGGGTGTCCGGCAAGTCCGCCAGCACATCCTTGGCGGGAGGAAGCGGGGTTTCCGTCCCGGCGGCCGTTTCCGCCGTGGGCACCGCCGCGGCGGGCCCGGTCTCCCCCGCGGCTTCCGCCCCTTCCGCGGTTTCCGGGGCGGCGGCGGCCTCGGCCTTTTTCGCGGCCTGGTGCGCCTCGACCAGCGACGAACCGGGCATCACGATGATGGACGAGGCATCCGGTTTCTTCTCCTTGCCTTCGCCCTGCTCCGCGGCGTCCGCCTCCCGGGTCTGCTCCTCGAGCCTCCGTTGCCGCCGCGCGTACTCGATGTCCAGCCGTTCGACGTTCTCGTCGATGATGTGCTTCGGCCAGTTCGCCGTGAAGGCCAGCAAGGCCAGCTCCGTCCCCACGATCAGCAGGATGGCCAGCGTGGCCATCGCCTGCGCCACGCCGCCGCCGGGCCGCAGCCGCGGCGCGTCCGGCGGGATGATGTCCTGGTACTGGAGCTCCACATTCCCCGCCGCCACCACGTCGCCGTGCTGCAGCGGCAACTCCGCCACGGGCGCCACGCCGTTGACCCGCAGGGCCTCCCCCGCCTCGATGGCCACCGGCACCACGCCTTCGGGACGCTTCTCCAGCCGGAACGCCTGCAACCAGGGACATTCCTTCTCGCGCAGGCGGACGGTGCACGAGCGCGCCGATCCCACGGTGGCGGAAGACTGCCGCACCAGCAGCCTCTTCCCCTTGTTGCGTCCGGACTGGAAACAAAGCCTGTACATATATGTTTTCCCAGTTTGCCCATTTCCCCGCAAAAATCAAGTCCCTGGGCGTCCTCCCCCGGTTTTCGCCGGCATCTCCCCCGCGGCCGCGGGCCGGAACCTTCCCCGGGGCGATGCGTCCCGCCGCCCCCCTCACGCCGATTCCGCCCCGGCCGTTCCGACCCAACCCGTCAATTGTCCCAGTATGCGCTTTCGGTCTCCAAGACCTTCCCGTCGGAACCGAAGACGACCCACCGCTTCCAGAAAAACCCGTCGGGGCAGGTCACGCATCCCGCCCCGCGCGTGCTCGAATACGCCCAGACTTCCCGCCCTTCTCCGCCCTCCCGCCGCCACAGCGGCTCCCCCAGCACGTCCTCCACCTCCCCCGCGGACATCCCGGGCCTGAGACTCCGGAACGCCTTTTCGTCATACCCCTCCGCATACAGCGTCGAATCCTCCGTCATCGCCGCCAGGTACTGCACCCAATCCCCCGCCGACCGCGCATGCGGCCACGCGAACAGCACCCGCATGCCCGCCAGCACCACGCCATACGCCAGCACCACCCTCCAAACCCACTTCGCCACCCTCTTCATCGCATCACCGTTTGTTTATTTGACAGGATTGACAGGATTTCCGTCCTCCCAAAAATCCTGTCAATCCTGCCAATCCTGTCAAAAACCTCACCCCGGCATCGGCGTGAGCCAGAGCTCGCGGGTGGTGCGGGGGCCGTCGAATTCGCAGAGGTAGAGGCCTTGCCAGCGGCCGAGGACCAGGCGGCCGTTTTCCACGGGGACGCTCAGGGACGGGCCGACGAGGGTCGTCTTGATGTGGGCGGCGCTGTTGCCTTCGGCGTGGTCGTAGTGGTCGTTCCACGGGACCAGGTTGTCCAGCGCGTGCTCCATGTCGGAGGCGACGTCGGGGTCGGCCTGCTCGTTGATCGTCACGGCCGCCGTCGTGTGCGGCGAGTGGATGTGGAGCAGGCCGGTCCACGGCGGCAGGGCCGCGATGGCTTCCGCGACGGCCCGCGTCACCGGCAGCAACTGGGTGCGGCGCGAGGTGCTGAATGTCAGGCGGATCATGCCGTGCCTCACCGGGCCACGAAGGCGGCGATGCTCGCCCCGTCCACCGTCACGAGCGGGCGGCCCTTGGTCTTGATGACCGGGGCGCGCTCCTGGGTGGTCAGTTCGAGTTCCCACGCGACGCCGTCCTGGTCGTGCGGCGGGAGTTCGAAGGTCTGGGGCTCGTCGCCGCCGTTGAAGACCAGGTAGAGGGACTGGTCGTCGCGGTCGGCCCCGGTGTGCTTGCGGCGGCCGTCGATGCGGCAGGCGAGGGCGGTGCCCTTCTCCCAGTCGGGGACGGGCGCGCCTTCGGGACCGTACCAGCGGATGTCCGGGAAGTCGCCGGCCTTGTTCTCGCCCTTGAAGAAGGAGGTGCGCCCCAGGCACGGGTGCGCCTTGCGGAAGGCGATGGCCTTGAGGGTGAAGGCGTGCAGGGCCTTGTTCTTCTTGAGCAGGTCCCAGTCGACCCACGAGATTTCGTTGTCCTGGCAGTAGGCGTTGTTGTTGCCCTGCTGGGTGCGGCCGAATTCGTCGCCGCCCAGCAGCATGGGCACGCCCTGCGCGAGGAAGAGCGACCCGATGAGGTTCTTCTGCCGCCGCAGGCGCCGCGCGAGGACGCCGGCGTCCTTGGTGGGGCCTTCCTTGCCGCAGTTGTCGGAGTGGTTGTTGTTGTCGCCGTCGCGGTTGTCCTCGCAGTTGGAGAGGTTGTGCTTCTCGGCGTAGGAGGCGATGTCGGCGATGGTGAACCCGTCGTGCGAGGCGATGTAGTTGACGCTCTTGAGCGGCGACTGGCGCGGCCGGTCGTAGAGGTCGGGGCTGCCGCAAAGGCGCGTCGCGAAGGTGCCGAGGTTCCCGCGCGGGTTGCGCCAGAACTCGCGGACGTCGTCGCGGAACTTGCCGTTCCACTCGCTCCAGCGCTCGTTGGGGAAGGAGCCGACCTGGTAGGCGCCCGCGGCGTCCCACGCCTCGGCGATGATCTTGACGCCGCGCAGGACCGGGTCGTCGGCGATCTGCTCGATGACCGGCGGGTTCGCCAGCAGGTCGCCGTTGCGGCCGCGCGCGAGGATGGTCGCGAGGTCGAACCGGAACCCGTCCACCCGCATGTGCAGCACCCAGTAGCGCAGGCAGTGCAGGATGAAGTCGCGGACGACCGGGTGGTTGCCGTTGACGGTGTTGCCGCAGCCGGTGTAGTTCTTGTAGTGTCGGGCGTCGTCCTCGAGCATGTAGTAGATGGGGTTGTCGATGCCGCGGAACGAGAAGGTCTGCCCGCCCATGCCGCCTTCCGCGGTGTGGTTGAACACGACGTCCAGGATCACCTCGATGCCCGCCTTGTGCATCGCGAGCACCATCTCCTTGAACTCCTTGACCTGCTCGCCGTGCTGGTTGGCGCGCGCGAAGCGCCCGTTCGGCGCGAAGAACGCCAGCGTGCTGTATCCCCAGAAGTTGCGCAGGTTCTTTCGGTTGCCGTTCTCCCAGAGCAGCTCCATCTCGTTGAATTCCTGCGAGGGCAGCAGCTCCAGCGTCGTCACGCCGAGTTCCTTGAGGTGCGGGATCTTCTCGATGAGGCCCTTGTAGGTGCCGGGGGCCTTGACGCCGGACGACGGATGCACCGTGTAGCCGCGGACGTGCGCTTCGTAGATCACCGAGCGCTCCAGCGGGACGCGGAGGGTCCTGTCGCCGGTCCAGTCGAAGTCGTCCTCGCGCAGGATGACGCCCTTCGGGAAGCGTTTGCCGTTCTTGAGGAGCTGTCCCGGGACGATGCCCGCGTGGGCGCCCCAGGCCTTCTGGCCGGTGACGGCGAGGGCGTAGGGGTCGAGGAGCCACTGCTCGGGATCGAAGGCGTTGCCGCCGTCCTTGGGCCCGTCCATGCGGTAGAGGTAGTACTGCCCCGCGCGGGCGGTGGGCACGTGGATGTGCCAGAGGTCGCCGAGGCGGTTGCGGTCGGGGGTCAGCTCGAACTCCTCGCACGGCACTTCGTCGTCCGGGCGGTCGAAGAGCATGAGCCACACCTTGCTCGCGTGGCGGCTGATGATGCTGAAATGCACGCCGTGCTCCATCACGTGCGCACCGTAGGGGACCGGCACCGGGACGCCGGGAATCACGTACTCTTTCTTGTTCATGAAACCATCCTTCGCTGGAATCCGCCACCCTTCTACCACATCCCCGCCCGCTTGCCCACCGAAACTTGCAGTTCCGGATTCCCGGATTTGGACGCTTGAAGAACCCGCCAAGAAGGCGTATGGTGCCGGAACATTTTGCGATAGCGAAAGAGAGTGAACGACATGAGCGACAACGAAACCAAACCGGCCGGCCCCCATCCGGTCATCGACGCGCTGGAATGCAAGGCCTGCGGGCGCTGCATCGCCGCCTGCCCCAAGAAGGTCATCCGCATGGGCGACGAACTCAACGCCCGCGGCTACACCTTCGCGCAGTACACCGGCGAGGGCTGCATCGGCTGCGCCAGCTGCTTCTACGCCTGCCCCGAGCCCAACGCCATCGAAGTCCACATTCCCGCCAAGGGCTGATCCTCCCGCCCACCCAAGGAGTCCCATCCATGACCACCCAACTGATCAAAGGCAACAACGCGGTCATCGTCGGCGCCCTCTACGCCGGTTGCGACTGCTTCTTCGGCTACCCCATCACCCCCGCCAGCGAAATCCTCCACGCCGCCGCCAAGCAGTTCCCCAAGGCCGGCCGCCAGATGGTCCAGGCGGAGAGCGAGGAAGCCTCCATCAACATGGTCTACGGCGCCGCCGCCACCGGCCGCCGCGTCATGACCGCCTCCAGCGGCCCCGGCACCAGCCTCATGCAGGAGGGCTTCTCCTACCTCGCGGGCGCCCAGCTGCCGGCGGTCTTCGTGGACGTCATGCGCGCGGGTCCGGGCCTGGGCAACATCGGCCCCGAGCAGGGCGACTACAACCAGGTGGTCAAGGGCGGCGGCCACGGCAACTACCGCAACATCGTGCTGGCCCCGGCGACGGTGCAGGAGATGTGCGACTTCACGATGAAGGCGTTCGAGCTTTCACAGAAGTGGCGCATGCTCTGCGTCGTGCTCGCCGACGGCGTGCTCGGCCAGATGATCGAGCCCCTCCGCTTCCCCGAAAAGGCCCTCGCCCCCGCCACCGACACCTCCTGGGCGGTCGACGGCACCGCCGCCACCCGCCCCAACTGCGTGACCTCGATCTTCCTCGACTTCGACCAGCTGGAAGCCTTCAACAACGAGCTCCAGGAGAAGTACGCGCGCGTCGTCGCCGAGGAGCAGGACAGCGAATCCTACCGCCTCGACGACGCCGACATCGGCCTCGTCGCCTACGGCATCAGCGCCCGCATCGCGCACGGCGCCGTCGACGCCGCCCGCGCCGAAGGCATCAAGGCGGGCCTCTTCCGCCCCAAGACGCTGTTCCCCTTCCCGGCGGTGGCCCTCAACGAATTCGTCTCGCGCGGCGGCAAGCAGCTGATCAGCGTCGAGATGTCCAACGGCCAGATGCGCGACGACATCCGCCTGCACACCGAATGCCGCTGCCCGGTCCGGCTCGTCAGCCGCATCGGCGGCAACATCATCACCCACGACCAGGTCCTCGCGGAAATCCGCGCCGCGGCCAAGGCCGACTGACCCTCCAGGAGGCGCAACATGGAAGAAAAAATCATCAAGACCCGCGGCCTGTACAAGACCTTCCCCCGCAAGGGCGGCTCCGCCCAGACCGCCACCCACTACTGCCCCGGCTGCCAGCACGGCACCCTGCACAAACTCATCGGCGAAGCCCTGGCCGACCTCGGCGTCCAGGACCGCACCGTCGTCATCAGCCCCGTCGGCTGCTCCGTCTTCGCCTACTACTACTTCGACACCGGCAACGTCCAGGTCCCCCACGGGCGCGCCGCGGCCGTCGGCACCGGCATCTCCCGCTCGCGCGACAACGCCATCGTCCTCTCCTACCAGGGCGACGGCGACCTCGCCTCCATCGGCCTCAACGAGACCATGCAGGCGGCCAACCGCGGCGAAAAACTCGCCGTCTTCTTCGTCAACAACACCGTCTACGGCATGACCGGCGGCCAGATGGCCCCGACCACCCTCGTCGGTGAAAAGACCGAGACCACCCCCGACGGACGCGACCCCGCCCACTGCGGCTACCCCCTGCACATGGCCGAACTGCTCAACCAGCTGCGCGCCCCCGTGTACATCGCGCGCATCTCCTTCTCCAGCATCGCCAACATCCGCAAGGCCCGCACCGTCATCCGCAAGGCCCTCGAGATCCAGAAGGCCGGCCTCGGCTACACCTTCGTCGAAGTCCTCATGGCCTGCCCCACCAACCTCAAGCTCGACGCCGCCGGCTCCGACCGCTTCGTCTCCGAGCTCATGGAAAAGGAATTCCCGCTCGGCGTCCTCCGCGACCGTTCCGCCGAATGCGCCCCCATCGTCCGCCCCGCGCGCGACTACTCCAAGGCCACCCTCGACAAACTCTTCAAGCTCGACACCGACTTCGCCCCCGACGCCGTCCGCGACGACGCGGCGCCCGTCTTCGGCGCCAAGATGTCCGGCTTCGGCGGCCAGGGCGTCCTCAGCATGGGCATCATCCTCGCCCGCGCCGCCTGCTCCGCGGGCAAATACGTCTCCTGGTACCCCTCCTACGGCCCCGAACAGCGCGGCGGCACCGCCAACTGCGGCGTCGTCGTCTCCGGCCGCCCCGTCGGCTCCCCCGTCGTCAACACCCCCGACCTGCTCGTCGCCATGAACCGCCCGTCCCTCGAGAAATTCGCCTCCACCGTCAAGCCCGGCGGCCTCATCCTCGTCGACGAATCCATCGGCGACTACCCGGCCCCCGAAGGCGTCCGCCTGCTGGCCGTCCCCGCCCAGCACCTGGCCGTCGAAGGCGGCAGCGCCCGCGCCACCAACACCGCGATGGTCGGCGTCCTCGCGGCCCTGGCCCCCAACCTCGACCTCCCCGACGCCGCCTACGAAGCCGCCATCGCCATGAACTTCGCCGGCAAAGACAAAGTCATCGACCTCAACCGCAAAGTCTTCCACCACGCCCGCCAATGGGCCGCCGCCCACAAACAGAACTGACCCGCCGCCCTTCTTCCTTCTTACTTCTTCCTTCTTACTTCGATTCCATGACCCGCGGCAAATTCATCACATTGGAAGGTCCCGAAGGCGCCGGCAAATCCACCCAGGCCGCCATGCTCATCTCCAAACTGGAGGCGCGCGGCCTGGAAGTCCTGTACTCCCGCGAACCCGGCGGCACGCCGATGGGCGAAGCCGTCCGGGGCATCCTCCAGTACAACACCGCCGGAGAGGCCCCCTGTCCCGAAAGCGAAGTCCTGCTCTTCGAAGCCTCCCGCGCCCAGCTCGTACGCCACGTCCTGCTTCCCGCCCTCGAGCGCGGCGCGTGGGTCGTCTGCGACCGCTTCGCCGACTCCACCACCGCCTACCAAGGCTTCGGCCGCGGCTTCCCCGTCGAGACCATCGAACAACTCAACCACTTCGCCATCGGCCCTGCGGTCCCCGACATGACCCTCATCCTCGACGTCAACGTCACCCTGGGCCTCCAACGCTGCGCCAAACGCCAGCACGGCGGCAAGGCCCAATACGACCGCATCGAAAGCGAAGCCCTGGACTTCCACGAACGCGTCCGCCAAGGCTACCTCGCCCTGGCCCGCCTCAACCCGACCCGCTACCGCGTCATCGACGCCATGCGCCCCGCCGACCTCGTCGCCGCCGACCTCTGGCAAACCGTCTCCTCCGCCTTCTTCCCCTGATTGCCCCGCCTCCCTTGTCGGAGCTCGGCCGCCCCGCCCGCTTCACTGGGGGCTCGGGGGCTCCGCCCCCGTCCTTTGCCCCTACTCCCTCCTCCCTCTCCCCTCCCTCCTGTCCCTGTCTTGCCGGGCGGCCCCCGTGCCGCCCCCCATCCTCTTTCCTTCCCGCCCGCGCAGCGGGCGCACCGCATCTTGTCACTTTTCACTTTTCACTGCTATACTCCCGCGCATGAAGCACCGCATCTTCTCCATCATCCAGATCGGCCGGCGCGGCGACATCCCGAGCATCGCCTTCGACTACGTCCTCACGCTCAACATCGCGCTGAACATCCTCGTCCTCGTCCTCGGGACCTTCGACGGACTGGCCGCGCACGCCCGCGCCTTCCGCGCCGTCGAAGTCGCCACCACCCTCTTCTTCTGCGCCGAATACCTCCTCCGCCTCTGGACCGCCGACCTCCTCTACCGCAACCACCACCCCCTCGCCGCCCGCCTGCGCTACGTCTTCTCCTTCGACGGCCTCGTCGCGCTCTTCACCATCCTCCCCGTCTTCTTCTTCCGCGGCGTCGTCGCCTTCCGCATGCTGCGCGTCGTGCGGATCCTCCACCTCTTCCGGCTGAACGCCCGCTACGACTCCTTCAACGTCATCACCTCCGTCCTCCAGGAAAAGAGCCGCCAGATCCTCTCCTCCCTCTTCATCATCTTCGTCCTGATGGTGGCCGGCAGCATCTGCATGTACAACGCCGAGCACGCCGCCCAGCCCGAAGTCTTCAGGAACGCCTTTTCCGGCTTCTGGTGGAGCGTCTCGACGACCCTGACCATCGGCTACGGCGACATCTACCCCGTGACCCCCTCGGGCACCGTCCTGGCGATCTTCCTGGGCTTCCTTGGCGTGGGCGCGGTGGCCATCCCGACGGGCATCATCAGCGCGGGCTTCGTCGAAAAATTCACCCGCGCCGAGAACGCCGTCAAGCGCTTCCACGACGTCTCCGCCATCGGCGAAATCCGCATCGCGCCGGACAGCGAACTCAGCGGCAAGGCCATCGACGACCTCCGCCGCTCCTACGGCATGACCGTCTACCTCGTCGTCCGCGGCGACCTCTCCGTCCTCCCCGAAAGCACCCTCACCGTCACCCCCGGCGACATCCTCATCCTCAAATCCGAAAAACTCGCCAAGCCCGGGGCCTGACCCGCCCTATATGCGGATCAGGATGAGCACCACCGTCGCGATGGCGCCGATGGTGAGCAGCCCCGCGACGAGCCCCCCGCGGCGGAAGGTGGTGCCGATCGATGCCCGTGCGCGGCGGAGTCCGGCGGCCTCCAGCACCGCATCCAGACGTTCTTTCCCGGCCGCGGCCACGATGTCGTCGCCGACCCAGGCGACGAGATGGGGTTCGCGCAAGAGCAGGAGGCCGTGGGGGACGAAAACATACTCCGCCGCGAGGTCCTTCCAGCGCAGGCTCTGGTACAAAGTGTCGCCGCGGCGGATTTCCAGTTTCCCGTCGGTCAGGCGCGTGGTCGTCGGGGTGGAAAAGGCCCCGCTCTTCTCCAGCGAGCCGACGATGCTCCGTATCATCCTCGCGCGCTGCCAGAGGGTTTGGCCCCCGAGGAAGAGGCAAATCACGCCCAGCACCAAGTCGATGCGCACGGACCGGGGCTTCCCCTCCACTGCCGCCAGAATGAAAAGGAGCGCAGCCAACCCAAACGCGATCCATTCGATCCGGTGCCCCCCGTCGGCAAACCGGAACCAGTCCTTGAGAATGCTCCGGACTTGCCCGGGCGTTCCGACCGCGCTGTGTGTGGTATCCATGGCCGCAACAGTATCGCCCCACCCGCCGCATAGCAAGCCCCAACCCGCCTCCCGCCTCTTTTTCCCCCCAGTCATCTTTCTTCCTCATCCACACATCTCCAACAATTCGCAATATTAAGGAAAACACACATATTTCAACGACTTCCCGCTCATCCTCGCCCCTATGAACGCTCCCCGCCCAGACTCGCCCTCCTCCCTGCAATGGGGTACCGGCCCGCTTCAATCATGTCATGGAATGCATTCGATGTATTCACCCACCCTGAAAGGAGTTTCCCCATGGTCTGTTGGAGCTTGGAACGCATTACCATGGGGACATTCAGGGCTTGCCGTGGTCTGGGAACGGTGGATTTCGGCAATGGCTTGCGTGAAATGCACCACATCGGAGGCGGGGCGTTTTCTGGCTATTGGGAATTGACCAAGATGCCCTTCCCGAAATTGCATGAAGGTCTTGGCGGAACTTTCGCATACAGCGGCGTGCGCCTTATCCGCATACCGGCTTCGTGGGCGGGCACCCCCATGCTGGCGTCGGCCGACCTGCCGAAGTCCTGCCGCGTGCTGTACTACGGTCCGGCGTCCGCCGAGTAGCCCCCACTGCCCATTTCGGCCCCCTACCGCCTTCGATTCCGCCGTGCCTCCAGCGGCGCGTTCAGCCACGCCCGGATGTCGCTCTGCAACCGCCGCGTCTCCGCATCCGGATTCCGCTCCCCCAGCACCCTCCGCAATGCCTCCCAGAACGCCCTCTCCCGCTCCTCCCCCGCCCCCACGCTCACCCCCGCCCCAACCACTCGCGATATCAAGGAATTATCAGGCTTTCCCTTCGATTTTCTCCTTCTCGCCCGCCCCGGTTTCGGCGGCTGGATACGCCGGATTGTCACCATCCGCATGATGCCCAGCTTCGACTCCACAGCCCGCGTCAGCCGCGTCACCTTCGGATTCTCCTCCAGCAACCTCAGCAGCTTCGCCTTCGCCTTGACCGCCGTCGCACGCTCGCCCTCCGACAGTCCCGCGAGCCCGTCCTGTCCTTCTTCGCTGTCCGGCAGTAGCCATTCCAGCGGAATCCGCGCATCCAGCCCCACCAGCTGGCGCAGGCGTGTCGCCAGCTTCTTGTAGTGCATCGCCGTCGGATACTTCACCGACGGCACCTTCTTCTTCATCCACCCCTTCAGCCCCGGCTGCCGCGCGCAAATGCGCTTCGACCCGTTCCGGGTTTTCTTGAACACGAATCGCGAATCCAGCGTCGGCTCCAAGTCCGCCAGACGCGACCCGATGCGCAACCTTCCGCACAGCGTCCGCGGATTGATTTCCCATACTTCTTCGATTTCTTCCGGCTCCGGCACGCCTCGCAGCGACACCGCCTCCCGCGGCGCCGCCGGCACCACGACCTCCTGCGGCGCGACATGCCGCCGGAGCCGCGACAGCAGCTTACGCCCGCCGTAGAAGGCGAGGTGCAGCGCGATGGCGCCCGTGCAGGCAACCAGCCCGAGCGGGAAAGCGACTTGGTCCTCAAGGCGCGTGTAGCGCCGGTTGAGACAGGGCAGGAATAGCTCTTGGAGGCCTTCGAGATAGCCGGGAGGGAAAAGAGGTTCGGTTTTCATGCCCTTGATGATGGAGGAAAACAATGGGAAACGAAAGAGTTTTCTTAGATATCGCGAGCTCTTTGGACGGCTTGCCATCCGGGTGCGCAAAACACGGGGACGGCGCGGGACCTGACCCGCCTTTGGGAGGGTTCTGTTGTTCTGCGGCTTCCCGGACGTTTCCCCTTCACATGGTCGCGCGGAAGCGCGACCCTCCCGCTGCGGTCCCCTCGGGGAGGGACGCGCTTCCGCGCGTCCGCAATCGCCGACGGTAGCCCCCGTCAGACCGCGGTTTCCCCCGCCAGCACGCGGCGGTAATCTTCGAGGTTCGCCTTCAGAAGCGCCGGAGTGTCGAGTCCGTACGGACAGCGCGAAGCGCAGCGTCCGCATTTGGTGCACGACTCGATTTTCGCCATTTCCGCCTGCCATTCGGGCGAGAGCCAGGCGGAGGACGGGGCCCGGCGGAGCAGGAGCGACGTCCGGGCGCAGTTGTTGATCTTGATGCCCGCAGGGCACGGCATGCAGTAGCCGCACCCGCGGCAGAAGGAGCCGGAGAGTTCGGCGCGGTCGCGCCCGATGGCCGCGGCCCGTTCGGGCGTCATGGAGGGCGTCCCGCGCATGTACGACAGCCATTCCTCCAGCTCCGCCTCCCGCTGGATTCCCCAGATGGGCACGACGTTGGGAAACTGGGCGACGAACGCCATCGCCGCGTCCGCCCGCGTGATGAGCCCCCCCGCCAGCCCTTTCATCGCGATGAACCCAACTCCCGCCCCGGCGCAGCGCCCCACCAGCGCGATCTCCCGGTCGCTCGCCAGATGGGAAAAGGGAAACTGGATGGTTTCGTACAATCCCGAACCAACGCATTCCTCGGCGACGCCGACCAGGTGCGCCGTGATGCCGATGTGCCGGATTTTCCCCGCCTTCCGCGCCGCCAGCATCTCCTCGTACATCCCGGAGCCGTCGCCCGGACGCCAACATTGCGGCGCGCAGTGGAACTGGTAGATGTCGATCCGGTCCGTGCGCAGCGCCCGGAGCGACGCGTCGAGCTGGGCGCGGAACTCGGCGGGCGTCCTGGCCATCGTCTTGCTGGCCAGCACAATCCGGTCGCGGAGCCCCCCGCCGAACGCCGCGCCGAGCTTCTCCTCGCTGTCGGTGTAGGCCCGGGCGGTGTCGAACAGGCGCATGCCCCCGTCGAAGGCCCGCCGCAGCAAGCGGACCGCGTCCGCCTTGGGTATCCGCTGGATCGGCAGCGCGCCGAAACCGTTTTGCGGGACTTCCAATCCCGTTCTCCCGAGTGCAACCGTGTTCATGGGGCGGAGTCTACCAAATGCCAGGGAAGGTGCAAAGGTGGGAGGAATTGCGATTGCACTCGACTGCATTCGATTGCAGCCGATTGCAATCGAAGGGGCCCGGTCAGTCGAGGTAGGTGCCGGCGCGGGCGGCGGTTTGGCGGCCGTCGAGGAGGGCGGGGGTGCCGTCGACGAAGACGGCGGCGATGCCGGTGCAGAAGGAGTGGGGCTTGGCGTAGGTGGCGGTGTCTCGGAAGGCGGCGGGGGTGAGGACGGTGATGTCGGCCCAGTTGCCTTCGCGCAGGATGCCGCGGCCGGACAGGCGGAAGCGTTCGGCGGGAAGGGAGGTGATCTTGCGGATGGCTTCCGGCGCGGGGAGGTGGAGTTCGTCGATGGCGAGGCGGAAGTAGCGGGCCATGGTGCCGTAGGCGCGCGGATGGGGGTGGTCGACGGCGAGGGGGCCGGTCGGGGCGCGGAGGGAGGCGTCGGAGCCGACCATGATCCACGGCTCGGCGAGGATGCGGCGCATGTTGTCTTCGCTCATGCCGAAGAAGAAGCCGCCGGTGTAGAGGTCGTCGGTGTCCATGAAGCGGAGGGCGGCTTCGGGAGGGGACAGGTGCCAGGCGTCGGCGGCTTCGCGCAGGGGGCGGCCGGTGAAGGGGGCGTTTTCCTTTGCGTGGGTGCAGCCGATCCATACGGTGTCCCAGTCGGCGTCGGTGCGGCTGGAGGCCCACTCGGCGAGGATGCGGGCACGGGTGGCGCCGTCGCGGACGCGCGCGAGGATGGCGTCGCGGCCGTCCTGTTCGGCCCACTCGGGGAGCAGGATGTCGAGGTCGGTGCCGGAGGCGGTGTAGGGGTAGCGGTCGGAGGCGACGTCGGTGCCGGAGGCGCGGGCGCGGCGGAGGGTTTCCAGGAGGTCGCCGATCTTGTGCCAGTTGCGGCGGCCGCTTGTCTTGAGGTGGGAGATCTGGAGGCGCACGCCGGTGGAGCGGGCGAGGTCGAGGGCTTCGTCGACGGCTTCGAGCAGGCGCGCGGATTCGCTGCGCATGTGGGTGGCGTAGAGGCCCCCGCGGCGGGCGGCGGAGCGGCAGAGGGCGAGGAGTTCGTCGCGGCCGGCGAACATGGCGGGGGCGTAGACGAGGCCGGTGGATACGCCGGCGGCGCCTTCGTCGAGGGCCTGGTCGAGGAGGCGCACCATGGCGCGGACTTCGTCGGGGGTCGCGGCGCGCGGGGCGGTCCCCATGACGGCGGCGCGCAGGTTGCGGTGGCCGCAGAGCATGCGGGAGTGGATGGCAGGGCGGCATTCGGCGAGGAGGGCGCGGTACTCGGCGACGGTGCGCCAGGGACGGGGATACGTCTGCTGCCGCCAGTCGCTGGGCAGCTCGTAGCCGCCGAAGCGCGGCGCGGCGGAGGCGCCGCAGTTGCCGGTGATTTCGGTGGTGATGCCCTGCGTGAGCTTGGACGCGGCGGAGGGCTCGACGAGGAGGTAGGCGTCGGAGTGCGAGTGGGCGTCGATGAAGCCGGGGCACACCCAGCGGCCCGCGGCGTCGAGGGTGTGCGCGGCCTCCGCGCGCGAGAGGTCGCCGATGGCGGCGATGCGGCCGCCGGAGATGGCCAGGTCGGCGCGCCGGGCGGGGGAGCCCAGGCCGTCGTGGAGGGTACCGTTGAGGATGAGCCAGTCGTAGGTCATGGGAGGGAAACTCGGGTTCTAGAGATCTAGATACCTAGATACCTAGATACCTAGTTTTCTAGGGCTTGGGCCTCCTCCGCGGCGGGCGCGTCGAAGCTCCAGCTGCCGAGCCAGAGGAAGCGGAGGCGGCGCTCGTCCGGGGTGCGGTCCCAGGCGAGGAGGCCCTTGAGGAAGGACCAGTGGCGCTCGCCGCGCGGTTCGCTGCGGTCGTGGTCCCACAGGGGGAAGGCGCTGAAGCTGCGCGAGCCGTCCGCTTCGCAACGCTGGCGGTACAGGCCCCAGAGGACGTCGAGTTCGGAGCGGCCCTCCTTCGCGCGGTAGTCGGCGAGGGTCCAGAGCGGCGCCCAGGAGCGCTCCACCGGCGCCGGATTCGGTCCGGGCCAGAGCTCCAGCGTGCGCCAGCGGATTTCGCCGGTGTCCACGTTCGACGCGTGCGACCAGAGCGGCCATACCTTGGTGCGCGTGGCGGTGATGCGGCGCGGGCCGTCATCGGCGGGCGGCGGCGGGGGCGCGTCGGCGGAATCGCCGTCGCCGTCGCCCTCGCCCGACCCGGGGGCGATGGCGGAGAAGAGGCTCCCGCGCTTCGGCTCCGGCGGCGGGTCGCCCACGGGCACGCTGGTGGTGACGCGGTTCCAGAAGGGTACCAGCGTCCAGCGCACGCGCTGCTCGCGGCCGACGCGGTTCTGTTCGCGGATAAGGAACGGCCAGGCCCAGAAGGTCCGCCGCAGGTCGCCGTCCGTGCGGGTGCCCCAGAATGGCCACACATACAGCCGCTGGCGGTACTTGCCGGTTTCGCGCTGGAAGAACGGCCACGGACAGTAGAGGCGGGTCATCTGCTCGCCCTCCACGTACTGGAAGAGCGGCGGCAGCGCCATCCAGCCCTTCTGCGAATTGAGGTCCACGCGACCGCAGACCGGGAAGAGCACCCACGCCTTGCCGTTCGCCTTCGGGTGCGTGTACTCGGCCTGGTTCCAGAAGGGCCACATCACCGACTTCTTGACGAACTGGCGCTTGTTTTCGACGCGCGAATAGAACGGGAACACGCGCAGCTTGTCCCACTTTCCGTCGTCGGACTGGCCGCGCGAATAGATGGGCCAGAGGATGTCGGTGGTATGCAGGTCGTTGACGTCGCTCTCCATCCAGATGGGCCAGAGCACGAACGAAATCCGATCCTTCCACAAAAAATCGCGCACCGTCCCGCCGAAGGGGAACAGCGCCGCGTACGGCGTCCCGTCGGCGGTGTGCCCGTTGGCCCAGAAGGGGATGATCCAGAAGTGGTCGGCCTTGGAGGTGCCATCCGACCCATCCTTGTCGAACCCGAACACGTTCACCACGCGCCACGACCGCTCGTCGCCGAACGTCTTGCCCGCCGCGACGGGCCAGCACGCGTCCCAGTTGGTGCGCCCGCCGACGGGGTCGATGGCGCGGCTCCAGAAGGGCCGCACCGGCGCGAACAGCTCCGCCCCGTTCGCCGAGGACGAACTCTCGAAGAACGGCCCCGCCGCGCGCACCCGCTCGCTGCCGTCGATGTCCTCCAGATGCGAATAGAAGGGCCCCGCGTCCGTCTCCCACGGCAGCGGCCAGGCCGCCGGTTCCGCCCAAACGACCGCGCAGCAGGCCCAGGCGGCCGCCGCGCAAATTTTCCAACCATTGGAAAAAAGTTTTCCAATCATTGGAAAAATCGGCCCGGTTTTTCCAACCATTGGAAAAAATTTCCGCGATTTTTCCAACCATTGGAAAAAAGTTTTCCAATCATTGGAAAACTTTCCGCGGCGCCCTGAAAACGATGTCAGCCCTGTATGCATGCCTCGGACTCTAGCACCCCCCCTTCCCTCCCGCCAAGCGCGTTTTCCGCGCCTGCCGCGGGGAGGCGGCGAGTCCCTTCGCCGCCGTGCGCCTGTCGTGCGCATGGATTTGCCTTCATGCCGCACCCCTTTCGCAGGGCGGGCAGGGGACTGCCCGCCCTGCCCGCGGCCCGCAAACACGAATGTTTGGACTTTATGCTGCACTGGAGCGGGTTGGGATTTCCTGTAGGCGCAACGCAAAACGGCCCGCCGGGGGGCGGGCCGTTCGCGGGGGGATGTGTCCCGGGGGATTACTTCCTGGACTTCTTCGCGGGGGCGGCGGGGGCCGTCGCGGCGGGAAGCTGGGTCTTGGGGTGGATCGCCAGCATCACGGGCGTCGCGATGAAGACCGAGGCGTAGGTGCCCACGATCACGCCGATGAACAGCGCGAACGCGAAGTCGAAGATGTCGCCGCTGCCGAAGATCATCAGCGCCGCAAGGCTCAGCAGCGTCGTCACGCTCGTCAGCAGGGTGCGGGCGAGGGTGCCGTTGATGGCTTCGTTGGCGATCCCGGCGTCGAGTTTGCCGCCGCGCAGCTTGCGCGTCTCGCGGATGCGGTCGAACACGACGATGGTGTCGTTGACGCTGTAGCCGAGCACCGTCAGCAGGGCCGCGATGCTGATCATGGTCAGCTGCCGCCCGAACAGGCAGAAGAGCCCGATGGTCAGCAGGATGTTGTGCAGGAGGCCCACGACGGCGCCGATCGCGAAGGAGAACTCGAAGCGGATGGTGATGTAGATGATCATGCCGATGAGCGCGAGGACGAGGGCGATGGTGCCGCTCTTCTGGAGTTCGCGGCCGACCTGCGGGCCGACGGTGTCTTCCTGCCGCAGCTCGAAGTGGCTGTCGGCGAACTGCCCGGCGAGGGTGTCGCTCACGAGCTGGCCTTCTTCGGCGGAGGCGACCTTGAGGACGAGGACTTCGTTCTCGGATTCGCCCTGGCCGAGGCGCTGGTACTGGATGGACGGGTTCTTGACGCCCGCGCCTTCGAGGGCGTTGCGCAGGGCGTCCACTTCGGCCTTCTGGTCGAAGGCGAGGGTCAGCTGCTGGCCGCCGGTGAAGTCGACGCCGAAGTTCGCCGCGCCGCGCTTGACGCCGATGGCGATGCTGACGGCCAGGAGGAGGATGGAGACGGCGGCGGAGACCTTGCGCATGCCGACGAAGTCGATCTTGGTGTCGGGGACCCACTGGAGCATGGTGATCTTGCTCAGCAGGCCGTGGCCTTCGAGGAAGTTGAAGACCATGCGGGTGACGACGACGGCGGTGTAGACGCTGGCGATGATGCCGGCGGAGAGGGTGATGGCGAATCCCTTGACGGGGCCGGAGCCCTGCCAGAAGAGGATGACGGCCGCGAGGAGGGTCGTGATGTTGGCGTCGAGAATGGTGCCGAGGGCCTTGTCGTAGCCGGCGTCGAGGGCGGCGCCGAGGCGCTTGTCGAGGCGGAGTTCTTCGCGGATGCGCTCGAAGATGAGGACGTTGGCGTCGACGGCCATGCCGACGGAGAGGACGATGCCCGCGATGCCCGGCATGGTCAGCACGGGGAGCTGCGCGGCGCTGCCGCCGGCGCCGTTGCCGCCGAGGAGGCCGAAGAAGCCGCTGACGAGCCACATGCCCAGCGGGAGCAGGACGAGGTTGAGCGCGAGGGCGAGGGCCGCGACGAGGCCGGCGAAGTGATAGTAGATGACGGTGAAGACGATGACCGCGGCGAAGCCGACGACGGCGGCGCGCTTGCCGCTGTTGACGGAGTCGGTGCCCATGGTGGGGTCGACGGTGCGCTCTTCGAGGACGGTCAGCGGCGCGGGCAGGGCGCCGGCGCGCAGGACGAGGGCGAGGTCGTTGGCCTCTTCGAGGGAGAAGTTGCCTTCGATGACGGCGTTGCCGCCCGGGATGGAGGTGCGGATGAAAGGCGCGGAGTAGAGGGTGTTGTCGAGGACGATCGCCAGGTAGCGGCGGCCGTTCGGGTCGGGGTTCTGCGCGCCGCCGGGGGCGAGGTCGGCGGTCAGCTTGGCGAAGATCTTGCGGCCGCGGGAGTCGAAGGACATCTCGACGGTCTTCTGGCCGAGCTGCTGGTAGCCGACGTTGGCGCTCTTGAGGTTGGCGCCGGTGAGTTCGGCGTTCTTGCGGACGTACCACGGGCGGTAGTAGTCCTTGCCCTGGATCTTCTCGCGCTCGAGCAGCAGCTCGTAGCCGCCGACGGGCTCGAAGCGGCGGACGGCCGCCATCTCTTCGGGCGTGGGCTTGCCGCCGGTGCGGTACCAGTACTCGCCGCCGCGGTTGCCGGAGAGGGAGACGATTTCGTAGCCGTCGGGGGCCTTGCGGTTCTCGAAGAGCTTGCGGATCTTCTCGTCGTTCTGCGGGTGCACGATGCGGAATTCCAGGAACGCCGCCTTGCGGATGTTCTCGCTGGCGCGCGCGCGGTCCTCGGCCTTCATGCCCGGAATCTGGACGATGATGCGCTTGGTGCCGTCGGGGTAGATGTTCGGCTCGGCGACGCCCATGCCGTCGACGCGGTTGCGGATGACTTCGAGGGCGCGGTCGCGCGCGTCCTTGATGTCGCTGCCCTCGGGCAGCTGCGACTCGTCGATTTCCAGCGTGTAGCTGGTGCCGCCCTGCAGGTCGAGACCCAGCTTGACCTTGTCCTTGGGCGGATAGACCAGGGCGATGCTCCAGGCCACCAGCACGATCAATACCAACCATTTCCAGATGGATGCCTTCATGTGTTCCTCGTTTGGGTGTCTTTGCCTTGGCGGGGGGATGCCCGCCGGAAATCATCGTGTCGCTTGCTGCCGCTTTCCCGGCGGCGGCGCCGTCACGGCGCCTTGTCCTCCGCGGGCTCCTCGCCCTTGGCCAGGACCTGGGAGATGGCGCCGCGCAGGACCTCGACCTTCACGCCGTCGGCGATCTTGATGACGAGGGTCTTTTCCTTGACGTTGGCGACGGTGCCGAGCAGGCCGCCGGCGAAGAGGACGCGGTCGCCGGTCTTGACGGCGGCGAGGAGGGCCTGGCGCTCCTTTTCGCGGCGCTTCTGCGGACGGATGAGCATGAAGTAGAAGAGCACGATCATCAGCCCCAGCCACACGAACATGAAGATGCCCGACTGCTGGGCACCGCCCTGTCCGCCTTCGGCGGGGGGCGCCATCATCGCCAGATTCAGAATGAAGTCCATGGTGTTCCTTGTTTTCGGAATGGTTTGCGCGCACGGGAAATCCGTACGCAATTCGTTGGAAGATAGCCACCGCCCCCACCGTTTGCAAGCGCAAACCGTCCCCCCGGGCATTTTCCCACCCGCCCCCCCGTCACCCCGCGCTTGACCTGCGGCGGGAACATGACAGAATCGCGGGCATGATGAACATGAGTCTCACTTGGTGGTATGTGGCCCTGCTCGTGTCCGGCGTGCTGCTGGGCATCGGCGAAATCTTCGTGCCCGGCGGCATCGCCGGCGCCATCGGCGCGTGCTTCTGCGCCGCCGCGATGGTCATCGGCTTCCGCGCCTTCCCGCCGCCGTGGGGGCTCATCTCCGCGCTGACGGTCGTCGTGCTCGGCGGCGCCGCGTTCCTCGTGTGGATCCGCCTGTTTCCGCAGAGCCGCGCCGGCAAGCGCATCGTCCTGACCGCCGACGGGCGCGACCAGAAGTCCTCCGATCCGCCCGGACCCGAGTGGGTCGGCCGCGAAGGCGTCGCCACCACCGCGCTGCGCCCGGGCGGCATCGTGGACTTCGGCGAGCGCCGCTGCGACGTCCTGGCCGAAGGCGGTGAATGGCTGGCCGTCGGCGTCCGCGTCCGCATCAGCGCCATCCGCGACGGCCAGGTCTGGGTGCGGGAGGTCCGCGCGCCATGAAAATCCGCCGCCCCCTCCTGCCGCTGCTGCTCCTCCTGCCGCTCCTCGCCGCGGCGCCTGCCGCGCGCGCGTTCGAGGTGCATCTTTCCGCGGAAGCGACGAACGCGGTCGCCTACCCCGCCGGAACCCGCTTCGCCTCCGAGGCGCTCCTCGCCGGCTACGAAATCTCCAACGCCGCCACCTCCGCGCAGGACCTCTGGCTCTTCGGCAGCGCGGTGCGCCAGGAGGGCGTCGCGGAACAGGACGCCCGCATCCTCGCGAAGTCGGCGGTGGTGGAAGGCGCCGTCGGCCAGAACCTCCAAATCTACGCCCAGGCCGCGCAGCTGACGACCAACGCCGTCGTCGCGGGCGGCCTGCTCCTCTTCGGCAACACGCTCGTGTGCGAGGGCAAGGTCGGCGGCGACGCCTGGCTCAGCGGCAACGAAGTGACCCTCGCCGGCACCTACGGCGGGCGCGTCCGCGTCACCGCCCAGACCCTCCGCGTCTCGCCCGGGACCCGCATCGGCGGCGACTTCGTGTACACGACGCCGGCGCCCTTCGCGCTGCCGCCCGGCGTGGAAGTCGGCGGGCAGGTGCGCGCCGAGACGGCGGTGACGCCGCAACGGAGCTTCCGCGAGCGGCTGTGGCTGCATGGACTGTTCTTCCTCGGCGCGATGCTGGTGGGGATGCCGTTCGTGGGCCTTTTCCCGGCGACGGCGGGGGCGTCGGTGAGGGCGATCCGGCGTACGCCCTGGCGGTGCCTTTTCACGGGGATCGCGGTGCTGCTGTTCGGGCCGGTGCTGCTGGTGGCGGCGGGCGTGACGGTCATCGGCCTGCCGTTCGCGCTCGCGGGCGGGATGCTGTGGCTGCTGACACTGTACCTCTCGCACATCGTCGTCGCGCTGCTGCTCGGACACTGGCTCGTCGGCCGCCGCTCGCCCGTCCAGACGGCCGGCAGCGTGTTCCTGTCGCTCGGCGCGGGTCTCTTCGTCCTCTACTTCGCGAGCGCCTTCCCGCGCATCATGGATTTCCTCTCGATGCCCGTCGCCATCCTCGGCATGGGCGCCCTCTGGCGCAGCCTCTTCCACCCCGTCGCCATCCACCGCATCCCCGTCCCCCCTCCCCCTCCCGGCCCCGGCACCCCTCCCCCCCTCCCCCCCGACTACCCCCTCTGACCCCACCATCCACCCTATCCCCCCTTCACCCTTTCAACCCTTCAACCCTTCAACCTTTCAACTTTTCAACTTTTCAACCCTTTAACCTTTCAACAAATAAAAGGAGCCCCCCATGGATTCATTCCTGACCATCATCCTCTTCGTCCTGGCCGTATTCGTCCTCCTGCTGGTGATCCTCTTCCTGACCTACATGAAGATCTGGGTCCGCGCCTGGATGAGCGGCGCCTACATCGGCCTGTTCAACCTCCTCGGCATGTGGCTCCGAAAGATCCCGGCGACCCTGGTCGTCGACGCCCGCATCCGCGCCATCCGTGCCGGCCTGCCGCTGACGACCGAGCAGCTGGAGGCCCACTTCCTGGCCGGCGGCGACATCATCAAGGTCGTGCAGGCCCTGATTGCCGCCGACAAGGCCAACATCGAGCTCTCCTTCCAGCGCGCCGCCGCCATCGACCTCGCGGGCCGCGACGTCTACGAAGCCGTCCGCACCTCCGTCAACCCCAAGGTCATCGACTGCCCCGACCCCCGCAAGGGCACGTCCATGCTCGACGCCGTGGCCAAGGACGGCATCCGCCTGCTCGTCAAGGCCCGCGTGACGGTCCGCGCCAACCTCGCGCGCCTCGTCGGCGGCGCCACCGAAGACACCATCATCGCGCGCGTCGGCCAGGGCATCGTCTCCGCCATCGGCTCCGCGGCCACCTACAAGGCCGTCCTCGAGAACCCCGACGAAATCTCCAAGAAGGTCCTCAACTCCGGCCTAGACTCCCAGACCGCGTTCGAGATCGTCTCCATCGACATCGCCGACGTCTCCGTCGCCGGCGTCTCCGGCACCCGCGAAGTCGCGAACGTCGGCGCCCTCCTCGAGACCGAGCGCGCCGAAGCGGACAAGAAACTCCGCCAGGCCGAAGCCGAAGGCCGCCGCGCCACCGCCGTCGCCGCCGAACAGGAACAGCGCGCCCGCATCCAGGAAATGCAGGCCAAGGTCGTCGAAGCCCAGGCCGAGATCCCGATGGCCATTGCCGCTGCCCTGCGCGAAGGCAAGATCGGCGTCATGGACTACCTCCGCATGCAGAACATCATGGCCGACACCTCCATGCGCGAATCCCTCTCCGCCGCCGACACCTCCTCCTCCCGTTGATGCCCCTCCACCCGGCCATCCTCCCCGCCGTACCCGTCGCCGACACCGACGGCTACGGCGGCTTGGTCATCATCGCCGTATGGATCTTCTTCGGCCTCCTGAGCGCCCTTTCCAAGAAAAAGAAACGCCGCCGCTCCCCCTCCCAAATCCCCACGCCCCCCGGCGGTTTCGACCCCGAAGACGCCCCCCCCGGCGCCCCCACCGCCTCCCCCGAGCCGACCTTCGTCATTCATGACGAAGAGCCCACCCCCGCCCCGGCCACCCGCCGCCCCCCACCCTTCCCCTCCCAGCGCCGCGTCCGTATCCCCCGCCACCCCGCACCCGCACCCGTTCCTTCCGCCCCTCCTCCCGCATTCACCCCCGCCCCCCCGCCCGCCCCATCTCCCCTTGACGCCGCCCCCCCCGACGCCGACGCCCCCGTCGTCACCGCCCGCCAGGGCGAACGCCACATCCTGGACACCTCCGCGGCCGCGGCGGGCCTCGTCCTGCCCTCCCTGCACGCCATGAACGTCCCCTTCGCCCCGTGGCCCGCCCTGCCGACG